>JAQVKF010000047.1 GCA_028694795.1 Thermoguttaceae bacterium
TATCGGCACCAGTGGCGTGATGTTCGTCTATTCTGACTCGGTCAAAGTCGATCCGATGGGCCGTGTCCATACATTTTGTCACGCAGTGCGTGGCAAATGGCATCAGATGGGGGTCAATCTGTCCGCCGGCGGCTCGCTCCAATGGTTCCGAAACGCTCTGTGCGAAACCGATTGGAAAAAAGCCGTCGCCACGGATGTCGAAATTTACGACATTCTATCAGAAGAAGCGGGAAAAGCGACGTGTGGTTCGCAAGGACTCTTCTTCCTACCGTATCTTTCCGGCGAGCGAACACCTCATGCCGATCCGGATGCGCGAGGCGCGTTCATTGGATTGACCCTCGCTCACGGTCGGGGCGAAATGATCCGCTCGATTCTCGAAGGCGTCGTCTATTCCATGCGAGATAGTTTGGAAATTTTCGAAAAACTTGGCGTGCCTGTGACCCAAATACGCGCTTCCGGCGGCGGGTCACGCAGCGCGCTCTGGCGACAGATTCAAGCCGATTGTTTCGGACGTCCCGTCGTGACGATCAATACCGAAGAGGGACCGGCTTTCGGTGTCGCTCTGTTGGCCGCTGTTGGAGCTGGATATTATCCCGATATCCAAACCGCATGTGCCGCGGTTATTCGTGTCGTCAGAGAAACCGACTGCATCGCCAAACACAAAGCCGTTTACGACCGAGCGTTTCCCGAATACCAGCAATTGTACCGTTCACTCAAAGACGATTTCAAACGCATCGCCAAGCTGTAACGTACACAAAGGGTGGACCACTTTCCATGACCACGGTTTTATACCGGTTCGGGTCGGAAATAGGCTCGTATGAATGTAGGAACTTTTTTTCAATCGAGTGGCGAGGTTTAGACGCAATGTCAAAAGGACTTGTGTCCATGCTCTATTTCGTACCTATGCGTCACCTGAACAACGATCATTTATCACACGACGAGGAGGCCGATTCTTCTCATGTTTACCATATCGCATACCCATGCTATACTGTTATTAGGTATCACCGGTTCTGGAAAATCGCCACTTGGCGACCGACTTGAAGCAACAGATTTTCCTCAATGTCGATTCGTTCATTTCGATTTCGGGGCAAATCTGCGTGTGGCGGCACACTCCGAACCCGATACCTCCCGACGGCGGCGGCGATGCGACGTACTCACGGAAGACGATACTCTACTGTTGCGACGAAAACTCGAAACGGGAGCCTTGCTCGAAGATTCCGAGTTCCCTATCGCTCTGAAAATTTTGCAGAACTTTTTAAGTCATCGCATGCCATCGCCTGAAGATGAGGCCGAAGCTATCGAAGCGGATGATCCTCCAAACTTAACACAACGTGTGGAAACAGTTCAATTCGATGGTTCCACGTTCGGTACAACTCTAGCTGCGAAAGATCGGACCAAACGCTCGATTCTCGTACTGAACGGATTGCCGCGTCACATCGGTCAGGCCGAATCACTCGCGCCATGGATGACGATCGACGCGGTCTGCTATCTCGAATGCACACCGGAGGCGATCGCCGCTCGTTTACAATCAGATGTCGGGGGCGATCGGAAGGGACGGACGGACGATTTCGAGGCCATGGTACGGCGTAAAATAGACCTGTTCAATGAACGAACACTACCACTCGTTCGATTTTACGAACGCCAACAGGTGCCCGTGCTGACGATTCCCATCGGGGCGACGACAACGACGGACGCCCTTTTCGCCGCCTTTGTTCGGAATTATCCCACCCCGCTGTTTCGATAAATTGTGCGATGGATGGGCTATCCATCGTATTTTTGATTGATATTCACACCAAAAATATCATCCAGCGGACCTTCCGTATCATACATCTGGATGGCGACTTCCCGCGGCGTTATCGGTTTGGTCATCCACTGATCCTTCGCCGCGAGCCATGCCAATTGCGCCGCTTTATGAATTTGGAGTTTCCGCATTAAATTCGTTTTGTGGTTATCCACCGTACTTTCAGCCAGTTCGAGACTCTCGGCACATTCTCGCACTGAAAAACCGGAGGCCAATAGCTGAAATATCTGAAACTCACGTGGCGTCAAAAGTTCCACACGCGATATCGGTAAACGCGGTTGAGCTTCCACCTTGGAGTTGGTGGAAAGCTGACCAAAATCGGCGTTCGTACTAAACACCGGTTGTCCCTGCATCACACGCTGAATCGCGTGACATAGCTGTGTAAAATGCCATCGTTTCGTCCAACAGCCATCTAATTGTAACTCCATCGCCGTGCGAAAATGTAATCGAAGAAAACGATCCAACAGATAAACCAAACGAGCCTTCGGGAAAAAAAATCGTAACCGCCGCGTTTCCTGAATCAATGGTCCTCGAGTCCAATGCGAACGCGGCGAAAATAGAATCAAATCAGGAGTCTGATCCCTTGGATAAGCCGCAATCTCCTCCAACAAAAGTGCGCCCGCCCAACGTACTGCCGGTGTGCGTCGGAGCATCTCCACCAAGCCTGAACTGAAAAGTTGATGGGAATCTACCACTAGAATACGTATCCCATGCTGAATCATCCACTGGCCTCCTCTCGATAAATCCTCTGAAAATCGATCAAGGTAACCGATACTCGGAGATATCTTACGAAATACCAGTGACAACACTGTGTCATAGTGACTCAAAATTTTTACGCAATTCGGAAATCCTCCATGTTACATATACCAATTGCGTAAAGTGTGAGGCAAATAACGCTTGCATGGAATACAATTCATCCCAAACCGATCCAATACCTTCCCAGTCCGCTGTGTGCCGCCCACCTTTTTGCCTGACGGTGATACTGCCACTTCACACAGCGCACCTGCGAGACATCCCAACCTTTTTACCTGACAGTGCCGCAACATCCCATAGCCCTAGGACGAGTTCTCATATAATTACACGGTAAAAACCAATAGCCAAGAATGAAATAACTGCAATCGAAGCGGTTTATGCGGTTGATACCGAAGTTTGTGCGTCTAGTAAAAAGTTTTGGAAGGGGAGTTTGAGGGGAAACTTTTTGTAAAAGTTTCCTCTCATGGGTTCTTCGCCTCAAAGAAGTTTTACGAAAAAAGCGTTTTCGCAGAAAATGCAAGAACTTTTTACCTGACGCCGGTACAGCCGGTCGCTCCGATTGAGGTAACAACCTGTGTGAACACGCCTTAGAACATGAGCTGAGCTCCAACGTTCGTACCTTGAATCCAAAGCTCACGACTCTTTTGGTTAAACGTGGGCGAAAATACTCCATCTGTACTCGAGCCTGGTAAATGATTCACGTCGATCTCCGTCGGCACAGCACCGGGCGCCGTCCAAAGATTCCCCAAATACGTCAACTCGTAACCCACGTTTAGCGAAAAATGTTGCGTAAAATCGTATGACGCGCCGACATTCGCCGTCGGAATAATCAGGAACTTCGTGTCCTTATACTCGCCCATATTCGTGTCGAGTGCAAGGGTGCCGCCACGGATATCGTCCGGCGTTAAACCGTTGTCCGCTAATACTTGTCGTACCGAGCTGCTTTGATCCGCAACATCGGCGACATAATTCCAATCAGCCCACGCCTTCTGATCTCCGTACAAACTCCGGACCCACTTCGGACTGTCGCTGGTATAGGTCGCCGTATCGCCGTAGATTTGCATCCTGCGCGTCATCGCACCAAATCCCAGCTTAATGCCACCATTCAATTTTAAGCCCTGCGACGCTGTCTCAAAGTTCAAACCGACCAAACCTCCGTTGAACGAGTTGCGTGCGTCAAAATCGTCTATCGTCAGCTTCGTATGGTTCGTATCGTCCCACACCGTTAAACTGCTGTTATATCGCATATATTGGTAACCAGCGAGCATATTCACCGCATTATAATTGCAGCTTTGATCCGCGTCGTAATACAGACGGAACTTCGCCGCTACATCCGCTCCATCTAGGAAACTGTCTGCCAAGGCGACCACCCCACCCTGCCCCACGGGATTGCCTCCAGGCGTATAGAATCGCAAGTTCGGATCATCTACCTGATACACAAAATTATTGGCTGATGACGTCGCCGGCGTCGCATCCGAATACGGATACGAAAGAATCTTGCTGTCTTCCAAACCGGTACCAACGTTATTGAACGGACGTGCATAAACGTAATGATTGTTGTCCAAGTACATGTTGTAACTGTTGAAACGATCTTTATCGCTGCCTAATGTGAAGTAATTCGCCTCGACACCAATGTTTTGGTACGGCGTAACCCACGCGCCCAAATTGAACCGAACGCCATAACGCAAGTCGTCGCCAAAGTCGTCACCACCAAACATCGTCTCGGAACGGGACAGCGTGCCGACGTTCGCCGGAATCTCCTCGTCCTTCGCCACGGGATCGGTCACCGTACCACGCGTGACCAACGCCGGAACACGATTGCCATTCCCACTCATAAACCAAAACAACGCCTCTGAACGGAACCAAAACCGTGGACCACGCGGCGTTCCTTGGTAAATATACCCCGCTTGCGAGGGATAACCCGGACCAGGTTCCTGACGTGAGAACGACGCTAACGTCGGACGATCCATCGTCGTTCCACCCACCTGCTGCCAACCGGTCATATTGGCCGCTTGAGTCTGCTGCGGTGTATAAGACGGAGCATACGGCGTATACGGAACTGACGCGGAAGGGGCGGATACTGCCGAAACAGGAACAGAACTCACCTGTGGTAACCGCGTCGTATAATCCGGCATATCCGGAAGTCCTGAACGTGCCGGGACTGGCACCTGAATATTCGGCGACGCAACAGGTGCCGGTGTGCCAGTCAACGCCGGCGAAGGGGCTGATTCCGGTACGGAAACAGGGGCGGAACCTTGCGTCGAAAGGACCGGCGGCTCACTCGGAACCGTTGCCTCTGGTGCCATTAGCTGACGGGAAGCTGATTCGAGAAATGGATTTCGCGGGGACGGCTGCCGGCTGTAGGTGGGCACCGGCGTTAAACTCGTTCCTCCGGCCTCGTCCGTCGAAACATACGTCCGTACCGGTTCACCACTATTATTCGCATCGACTGCGGTTCGCGCACTCGAAACCTGTCCGGAAATCGGACCATATGTGGTGGGAATCGTCGTATACCCGGGAGAAGTTGGGTCATACTGTCCCATGGCTTCCGGAAGATCAAACGCCTCGCCACCCGCCAAAACACCCAACACCGAAATGCCAAGTGCCGCAAACCAACGCTGAATATTTATATATCGCATACCGGAACCCCTCTTCCCTGAGGATGCACTACCGTTCCCGTTCGAAAATCACCGGTCCGTATCGTCTCAAACGACGCTTCGCAATCAAAATCGCGATCACGGAAGCCTTTCCAATGGAGAACAAGTATCTGGTGGAATCATCCGAAATTCAAAATCCTTTGTCTTTATCGGCTTCCGCACAATTGTTATTAACAAAATATCCAGAAAAAACAGAATAACCAGAGCAGCCGTGCACAGACCTCCCATTCTGTCATCCAATATCCCCACCGTTGTGGGATGGGATAGGGAGAATTCCGCGGTAGGAATCATGGGATAGGGGTAGAAAAGAAAGCTAAAATCGGGTATCCTAAGGGACTAATCTGAACATTCCATAGCCCGCTCTCTGAAAGGCGAAAAACAGTGCCAAGGCGTGACGATCTTAAAAAAGTGTTGATTATTGGTTCTGGTCCAATTGTCATTGGACAAGCGTGTGAGTTCGATTATTCGGGAACGCAAGCGTGCAAAGCGTTGCGAGCACTCGGATATCAAATTGTGCTGGTCAACTCGAATCCGGCGACGATCATGACCGATCCAGTCGTGGCCGATGTGACCTATATTGAGCCATTGACGATTGATTCGCTCACGAAAATTATCGAAAAAGAACGTCCCGACGCATTGCTGCCCAACCTCGGCGGCCAAACCGGGTTGAATCTTTCTTCCGAACTGGCCAAACAGGGAGTGCTGGCAAAATACAATATCGAGGTCATCGGAGTACCGCTCGACGCGATCGAACGAGGCGAGGACCGTGAAGCGTTCAAAGAGACGATGAATCATCTCGGTATCGAGATGCCGCGCAGTGAGATTATCCATACGCTGGAACAGGCGGAAGCGTCGGTTGAGCGATTGGGCTTACCGGTGGTCGTGCGTCCGGCCTACACAATGGGCGGAACAGGTGGTGGTCTGGTTTATAATATGGACGAATTTCGGGAGGTCGTGGCCCGTGGTCTGGCGGCGAGCCGAATTGGTCAGTGTTTGATCGAAGAGTCGGTAGAAGGTTGGGAAGAGCTGGAATTGGAAGTGGTCCGCGACGCCGATGATAACATGATTACGGTCTGTTTTATCGAGAACGTCGATGCGGTCGGTGTGCATACCGGCGATTCATATTGTACCGCACCCATGTTGACCATCTCTCCTGAACTGCAAAAGCGGCTTCAGGATTTTTCTTATGCGGTCGTTCGTTCGATCGGTGTGATCGGTGGAACGAATGTGCAATTCGCACACGATCCCCAAAGTGGTCGAGTGGTGATTATCGAGATCAATCCGCGCACGAGTCGTTCGTCGGCGTTGGCGTCAAAGGCAACCGGTTTCCCGATCGCGTTGGTTTCAGCGAAGCTGGCGGGCGGTTTGACGATGAAGGAATTACCGTATTGGCGTGGCGAAACACTGGCCGATTACGAACCGTATGGTGATTACGTCGTGGTGAAATTCGCGCGATGGGCATTCGAAAAATTTCCCGGACTCGTCGATCAGCTGGGTACGCAAATGCGTGCGGTCGGTGAGGTAATGAGCATCGGCGCGAATTATAAAGAATCGTTGCAAAAAGCGATTCGTTCGTTAGAGATCGGTTGCCATGGTTTGGGCGCGAAGAAGAAGCTCAAAGGCAAAACGCTGGATGAATTGCTGGCGATGTTGGCTCATCCGACGAGTGAGCGGCAGTTCGTGCTGTATGAGGCGATCCGCTTGGGCGCGAGTTTAGAAGATTTGTATCGGCGCACTTTCATCAAGATGTGGTTCCTGCAACAGATGAAGGAATTAGTCGATCGTGAAGAAGAAATGCTCCAATACAAAGGACGCTTCGCGGAACTTCCCGATGTGACATTGATCGCGGCGAAGAAAGAAGGATTCGCGGATAAATATATCGCATGGCTTCTCAATGAGCCAGAGGCAAATGTCCGCAAACGTCGATTATCACTCGGTTGTGTGGCAAAATTTCAACCGGTCAACGTGAGTGGTGTCGAAAAAGGCGCGTATTACTATTCGACCTACAATGCCGCGGAAGAACCGATGGGCAATGTGGATGTCGATACCAGCGGACGCAAAAAGGTGATGGTGCTGGGCGGTGGTCCGAACCGTATTGGACAAGGAATCGAATTCGATTATTGCTGTGTCCACGCGGCGTTCGCGCTGCGTGAAATGGGATACGAATCAATCATGGTGAATTGCAATCCAGAGACCGTTTCGACCGATTACGACACCTCTGATCGTTTGTATTTCGAGCCGTTGACGGTGGAAGATATTCTGGCAATCTATGAAAAAGAAAAGCCGGAAGGCGTAATCGTCCAATTTGGTGGTCAGACGCCGTTGAACTTGGCGAACGAATTGGAAGCGGCAGGGGTGAAAATTCTCGGCACGACGCCCGATACGATTGATTTAGCGGAAGATCGTGAGCGATTCAACAAAATCGTACAGAAGATCGGCATTCCGCAACCGGATTCGGGCATGGCGCATGATCCGGACCAGGCGTTGGCTGTGGCGAAACGAATCGGTTACCCCGTGATGGTACGACCGTCATTCGTGCTGGGTGGTCGCGCGATGCAGGTCGTGTACGATGACGAAATGTTGAAGGAATATATGCAAAAAGCGGTGGACGTCTCGCCTGAGCGTCCAATCCTGATCGACCAATATCTGGAAAACGCGACGGAAACGGAAGCGGACGCGATTTCCGACGGTATCGACGCATTTGTGCCGGCGGTCATGGAACATATTGAGCAGGCGGGCGTTCACTCGGGCGATTCGGCCTGTGTGATTCCGCCAGTCAGTATTCCACCTAAACATGTCGAAACGATTATCGAATATACGAAGAAGTTGGCGATCGAACTGGGCGTTTGCGGTTTGATGAACATTCAATACGCCATTTTCCGTGATCGCGTCTATATTTTAGAGGCGAATCCCCGTGCGAGCCGTACCGTGCCGCTCGTCTCAAAAGTCTGCAATATCCAGATGGCTCGCGTCGGTACGGAGTGCATGATGGGTAAACGCTTGGCCGATTTCCAATTGATGAATCGTCCGATTCCGTACTACGGAGTGAAAGAAGCGGTCTTTCCGTTCAATATGTACCACGAAGTCGATCCGATTCTCGGTCCGGAAATGCGTTCGACAGGCGAAGTGCTGGGAATAGCGTGTTCGTTCGGTTTGGCTTTTGCGAAGACGGAAGACGCCGCAGGTGGACGACTTCCAACTCAGGGAAATGTGCTGATCACGGTTGCCGATCCCGATAAAGATGCCGTGATTGATGTAGCAAGCCGATTTGTTCAACTCGGTTTTAACCTATTGGCGACCGGTGGTACGCATGAAAAATTGAAGCAAAATGGCATTCCATCGACGCGGATCAATAAAATTAACGAAGGTCGTCCAAACATTTTGGACGCGTTGGTGAATGGCCAAGTGCAGTTGCTCATCAATACGCCGCTCGGCAAGAGCGAAGCTAAAGATGACGCGGAAATCCGACGCACCGCGATTCGTCGTAAGATCCCGTATATGACGACAATTGCCGCCGCGCTGGCCGCGTCAAAGGGGATCGCTGAGATGCTCTCGAACACCTCGCCGCTGTATAGTTTACAAGAGTACCACGCGGTCCTTAAATAATGTGATAGAATCAGGTGAGAACCCCGACTGTGGCCGTAGATTGAGCGATAGCGAAATCTACGAGCCATTTTGTTTTTTATTTGTGTTTTAATCGGCACTTTTACGGGAATTCATCTAAAATACGCATTTTACAAAATATTAATATAAGTAAACTACGTTTTTGTTTCGAATGGCTGATTGAGTTGATGAAAGAAAAATATTGAAAAAATTTTCTAAATTCGCAATTTTTATTAATGGATTTTAACGATTATTCCGATAAGTCCGTATATTCAGTGGAAGTTGGACCTCGTTACGTAGATTGTGAAGGTCCCATTTTTCCCAGAATCGCAGGTTTACTTTTTTCTGAAAAAGAGATAGATTCTCCAGATTCAGAAAAGAAGTTCTCTTGCTTTAGTCGAAATAAAGTCCTAGAATAAGAGCGGTTTTCCGGCGAGATACCCGGAAGGTCGCTCCCCGAAGAAAGATTTTTCGGTGCTCGTTATCGCGAATGTGGGCGACATGCGGCCAACGAGTTCCACGGCAGGAAGCTGTGGAAGGAAGTCGCAAACAGGTCATCCATCGCGATAACCGCAAGAAGATCCCGAAAGGAGTCTGATTATGTATATTTATGGACCATCGCATCTTCACGGTAGTGCGCAGCTTCAAGGTATTCAGCGTGCGAGAAATGTGCGTAGTGAGATGCCAGATACCAGTACGATTCAGCGTTCACAAACACCTTGCGACGAAGTGCAGCTTTCGGAGAACGCCCAGCGAGCGGCTGAAGCGAGTCGTTTGACGGAAGTGGCCAAGTCGTTACCGGACGTCCGGATGGATTTGGTGATGCGAGTGCGTTCGGAAATCGCGCGTGGCACCTATGAGACGCCAGATAAACTCGACGCCGCGGTCGGACATCTGTTTGACGAGATCGGCTGATTGACGCAAATGCGTCGGTGAAACCGGGTCGACCGTGGACGAGTCTGCGGTGGACGTGTCGATGACAGGCTGATGAAAATGCGGTGGGCCAGTAACCTGTGATAGGTGCTGGCGTGCGCTGTTTTGTGTGGTAGTTCACAGACTAAAAGGAGACCATAGCCTACATAGGTTACGGTGTCGTTGTGGGGTATCGTGATGTCTTTTGCCACGTAGAGAATCGAAAGTGAGAGGGGAAGCCAGGAGGAAGCCCAAGATGGAACAGTCTTACGTACTTCCCACTGAAGTTTCGCCAAAGGTTCCGTACGATCGTTTTGCCGATTTTTTACGATCTCGTGGGAAACGTCTGACGAAGCAAAAGTCGTTAATTTTAGAGATGATCTTTACGCACCACGATCATTTTGACGTGGATGAGCTGTTGGAACATTTAGCTGAACCGCTTGCGAACCGTACGCTCAGCCGCCCGACGGTCTATCGAATGCTTATCGAATTGGTGGAAGCTGGTATATTGCGGAAGTGGACGCATCATGGTCGTTCATTTTTTGAGCATCGATATGGTTATCCGCAACACGATCATCTCCATTGTGTCTGTTGTAATACCATCTCTGAGTTCCATTCGGATGAGCTTGATCAACTGGTCGGGAAAATCGCCGCCGCATGCGGATTTCATCCGAGTGAACATCGCCTCTTTATCGATGGTTATTGCGAGAAGTGCAAAAAACAGCGGCGTGAAGACGAGGTATCTTGATAAGTGAGTGTTTTGAAAGACGGTTAAACTTCTTGCCTGCGAACCTTTCTCGAAACGGATGAAAGCCCTTCCCGACCCTCCCACTAATATCCCGCGATTTACGTGGTTGGAGCTTCGCCCTCCAATGGATCGCCGCATTGGATACGGCAAAGTCGTTCATTGGCACGTTCCCAATATTCAGGAGATATTTCAAAACCAATACTATGACGACCGAGCTTCTTGGCTACCGCGAGCGTCGTTCCAGAACCCGCAAATGGATCGACAACCCATTCGTCTTTTTGGCTGCACGCACGAATAATTCGGCCTAACACCCGTTCGGGCATCTGACAACCGTGCCACCCCTCACGCTCATTGAATGTGCCGCACACACGTGGAAAGTACCACACGTCGTTCTCGGTATTGAAGCTGTTTTCAAAATCCTGCGGACGTAAGATCCACGTATTATCCGGAATGCGTCCTTGGGAATCCGCACGTTGATCGTGATAAATCAGCTGTCGCGCGGAGGGAACGCGAATTGATGTATCATCAAAAAAGGGAGCGGCTCCAGGTTTCACAAAATAGAGCAAATGCGTGTGTGAGCGAGCAAACTTTGAACGGCAATAAACGCCAAAAGTGTAATACCACACACACCAGTTACGCATTTCGAATCCAAGCTCTCGATGCGCAAGCGTTTTAAGCTCCGCGACAAATTCATCGCCGATCGCTAACCAAAACGCGCGGCCGGGTTTCAAAATACGCCATACCTCCCGCATCCACAGTCTGGACCAATCAAGATATTCGGCATCCGTCTTCCGGTCGTCGTAATGGTCATACGCATACCCGATATTGAATGGTGGATCGGCAAAGATGAGATCGACACTCTCCGCCTTGATCACTCGCATTCCCTCGACACAATCACCCTGTCGCAAAGTATCCGGCGAGGCTTTTCGGACGCTCTTGCGTGGACGCGACGTTTTCGGAGAGGTGACTTTTTTTCTAGGCATTCATGATTTCCCCAAAGGAGGCCCGGCATTTCACGCGGTTCGAGCGGCCCTGTTACACAACACGCGTAAGAGCGTCCCACAATGCGTCGAGCGATTGTGGAATCACTTTGATTCCCCCGATCGCGGGCATAAAATTGATGTCGCCATTCCATCGCGGCACAATGTGGATATGCAGATGGCCCGGCAATCCCGCACCCGCTACACGACCAAGGTTAATGCCCACGTTGAAACCATCCGGATGCACCACGTCGCGCAATCGCTCCGTCATGCGTGTCACCTCCTGCATGAGTCCAAGTTGTTCTTCCGTCGTCAGAGCACTTAAATTACCCACGTGCCGACGTGGTGCCACGAGCAAATGCCCATTGTTGTACGGATATTTATTCAAAACCGTAATCGTTTGCTCACTCATCGCCACACGATGCCGCCACTGCGCGGCGTGAGGAGCGACATCGGCCACCGCCTGACAAAGAAAACAATCGGGAGCGGCGTCTGGCAAAAAATCATAGTCTGGCGTCAACTGCGTCGCTTGACCAGCCTCAGAAAGTTCCTGAATGTAACTCATCCGCCACGGTGCCCAGATGACTTCCTCTCGCGACATTGTGTTCTCCTTTCGTTCAGAACGATTGAGTGCCTTGACTGCATTGAATGCATGTTTGCCGCTAGCTATGCAAAGCGGTGGTACCAACTGAGGCAAGTCCATCGCTACGGACGATTCGAACAACACCATCAATCGGCCATGAATGGGATATTCCCTTCTTTGGCGTATTTTTCCGCATACGATCCCGATGGGGCATGAATCGCTAGATCGAAACTCTCTCCAAACGTATCTTCTCCGATGCTCGTCACACTCGACGGAATCGTGACCAAGATCAGTCCCGTGCAACCCCCAAACGCTCCGTATCCGATGCTCACAACAGGCAGGCCGTCGATTTGCGACGGGATGACGACCTTACCCCGTATTTTTTTGCGTTTCAGTCTCGTGATAGTAACTTTACCATCTGATTTCGAATACTTAAAATCACTTGCGGGATTCGCCTTCAGCTCCGCCGCCTCACCGCCAACACTTAACGGCTTTGACGATACGGAATCTTTCATCGAAACGGGTACCGCTGCAATTTCCTTCGTGTTCGTTCCGAAGGATTCCTTCACAGACGACGCGTCCTCTGGAGTCGCCGTCTGGACCTTAAGCCAATGGGGGCCATACCGAACCATCCCCATCATGATACCAACCACAAGGTACCATTTTATCGTTGCCAAAGGTTTGGCTTTGCACTTCGGATAAAAAGGTCATCGTTTCCGCTCCCATAATAAAAAGCGATTCACACATTTCGTACCGCTTGCCTCCAATCCACCTCTTTTTCTGTCGGTATCTTTTTTCCGTTAATATCCGTCTACGTTTTGTTGGGCCGGTCCGTACGTTCCGAAATGGTATAACCACGCTGATCGGGATCGTGGTAAAAGATGAGCAACTCGGAAAGCAAACCGGTCAGCAAAAATTGAAAACCGATGACCATACAGCCTACCGCGACCACACAACTTGCCATGCGACCGATCGGGCCAAAAATCGACCAGAGCAGTGCGAGCAGACCGACTGCCCAGCTCAATAACCCCAATGTACCAAGCGGATGCTGGGGACGGCCACCCCAGGTGGTGAGGAATTTGACCGTTAAAAGATCCATAAAACCTTTCACAAATCGCGTAAAACCGTATTTCGAAACGCCAAATTGACGTGCGCGGTGCTGTACGGGGATCTCGGTCACTCGGAAACCTCGCGACGCCGCAAGCACCGGCACAAATCGGTGCATTTCGCCATACATCCGAACCTCTTTGACGACCGCCGAGCGATACGCCTTCATACCGCAATTGTGATCATGAAGGTGAACACCCGTCATCCAACCAATCCTACCATTGAAAATACGCGATGGAATCACCTTCAAAAAACGAGGATCGTTCCGCTTCTTTTTCCAACCGCTGACCACATCATATTTGCGGCCATCGTGAGCGGACGTCTCCTCCAGCTTGGCGAGTAGATGCGGAATCTCATGCGGATCGTCCTGCAAATCGGCGTCGAGTGTAATGACAAAATCGCCCTGAGCCTCCGCAAAACCTGCCGAAAGTCCCGCCGCCTTACCAAAATTGCGTCGAAACCGCAGACCACGCACTCGGGAATCTTCCGCCGAAAGCCGCTCGATCACCTCCCACGAGCGATCCGTGGAACCATCGTCAATGAAAATAATCTCCAATGTGTAGTCGTTTTGCGTCGCTACCTCCACGATCTGACGATAAAGTTCCTGAAGACTTTCTTCCTCATTTCGAGCAGGAATCACAATCGATAATAACATGGAAGGGTTCCTTTTGGGTAGGAGGAATAGTGGACGAAAAAATCACTCCAATTTTTCCGACTGAATGGGTTCAGTATACGTCATTTGCCGTCGTATGGCGACCTCAAAATTTCCCTGATTTTCGGCTAAAAACGCACTGGAATCGTTCACTCGTACAAAAATAACCCCATCGACAGGCGAAGTAAGTGTCGCGGTCGCTCCCACGGCAAACGGCTGCACAAACCGTTCCGGTGTCTCCATCGTGGCCACGGTCAGCAGCAATTTGCCACGCGGTTGACCGCCATGGTAATGAATCGAAATGCCATTCGGCTCACTCTCGACGCTGGACGAAAGACCGGATTCCCGATTCGGCACGCACAGCATGACACGTCCTCGCGATGCCAGTTGGAACGTGTCACCCTTCTGAACCGTCAACCCTGTTGAAATCCAACCACGCCCCGCGGATACGCTCTGTTTTGTCCAACGGCTGGAAAGCGGTGTACAAGCCGTGTCACACGTCGAAAAATCAATCCGCGAACGCTCATAATCCAGACCATACTCCAGCTCGCTCAGAAAAACGAACCACTCCGCCTCCAATTTTCGGATCGTGTCGTCTCCCAAACGCCGCAAAAATTCCACCGTGAAATCGGGCCGTTGTACCTCGCCGCACATCGCCAAAAAAATATCTCGACTTAATGGATCGTGCGCCAAAAGATACGCCGCCGCCCAACTCCATGCATATGCCTCGCGAGGATCAAAATTCGCCGCACTGATCTGCATCACTTCCAATAACGTTTTGCGGCGATTCCGTTTCACTAACCCCTGCAACGTCCGAATTCGCCCCCAACCAAGCGGCTCTAAGGTGTTGGTATCCGTAGACGTCACGGACGCTTTTGACTCAACGGTAGGTGCGGTGGACGTTGGGGGGGCCCCAGAGACGTCGAACGGTGAGGATGGGAGTACGCCCAACTCGAGTGTATGATTCATATCGACGTTGTTTGGACCGTTTGCGGAAGTTTCAGACCGTTCCGAAATGGTGTAAAGACCACCGTTAGAGTCGTCATGCATCGCCTCTACCGGAATTGATTTCGCGAGGGTCAAGCGGTGCGTCGCCAGAAATTCAGCCCAACCCTCCATGAACCACGGTGCGCCACAACCGCCGCAAAAATCAACCATAAATCCGTGGACGCCTTCGTGAAACAGTAGCGTGCGTTGGTAATACGCCGTCTTTTGGGCCGCACACCAGAACGCGTCGTACACCGAATAACCATCTGAAAAATTGGGTAAATCGGACGGCAATAGTTGTAACTGACTAAATAACGAACGGTTACGCATGAGACACGCGACCGGCTTCCAACTTTTCGCCTGAGTCCATTCCACGCCAAACCATTGGGCGTATTGCGGAACCGCCAGATCGAATAAATCAGGCAACGTGTCCACCGAGTCAGATTCCGGAAGATCGGTCCAAAGCAAAAGATGTTGCGATTCGAGTCGCCGAACGCCCTGTGCCGCCGCCATTTGCGTCGAAATTTGGCGCATTTTCGTCGATGGACGGCTCGCCGTTTCCAACGGCTCACGCATGATCACCGGACGCGGCCAATCGGGCGATTCCGCAAAACCCGACACGGACGCCGAGACAAACCATGACCCGAACGGCGGAACGAGCGTCATATACGCACAGGCCCCGGTCGTCATTCCCGTAAGAAATTGTCGACGTGAAATCATCGTCCTACACTCACGACTACCTACGACCTTGGCACTCAACAAATGGCATACTCCACACGCCCAGATAGCCGCGTAGGACGGCTTTCATGGCCAAATTCTCGCGATCACGACCTTCTGCCGCACAACACCCCAACCAGCAGCACAAGGGTGGGGCTGGTGGACCATTCGTAAGCAGACCCGAAAATCGGTGCGACCGCAATCGGCGTCCATTCAGACCTGCTCACCAAAGCACAGCCCGTGGACTTAAACAAGCTGAGAAAACGTATCGACGAGCTTAGTCGATATATTTATTCATCGAATATTCGATAATTCCCTCAGCCCCCACCGCTTTCAACTGGGGTACCAGATCTCGCACATCCTTTTCGTTCACGACAATCGTCACATCCACCCAATCGTGATCGGTTAGATCGGCAATCGTCGGACGTTGACCGGCAGGCAAAACCGCGAGCACGGCATTCAGCTGTTTACGCGGTACGTTCATCATCATCACGATACGCCCTTCCGCCGCCATCGCACTTTGGAGCATCAGTGCAATGTCTTCGATCTTCTTCCGTTTCCACGGATCCGCCCACGCTTTTTTGTTGGCAATCAATCGCGGCGTACTCTGCAACACCTCGGCGATAATCCGCAGATTGTTGGCTCGTAATGAAGAACCGGTCTCGGTCACTTCCACAATCGCGTCGGCCAAACGCGGCGGTTTGACTTCCGTCGCTCCCCAGCTGAACTCGACCTTCGCTGTCACTCCATGCTGCTTCAAAAATTGCGTCGTTAAACCCACCGCTTCCGTCGCAATTCGCTTGCCGTTCAACTGCTTGACATCGGTGATCGGCGACGATTCCGGCACGCACAACACCCAACGTACCGGACGACGGCTCACCTTCGAAAACACCAACTCCGTCACCTCGACCACATCGGCTCCCGTCTCGACAATCCAGTCATACCCCGTCAAACCGGCATCCAGTACGCCATCCTGTTCCACATATCGAGCCATTTCCTGCGCTCGAATCAACATACACTCGATCTCCGGATCATCAATCGTCGGAAAATAACTGCGCGACTCAAATTTAATACGATATCCCGCTCGCCGAAATAACTCCGCCGTCGCTTCTTGTAAACTTCCCGCGGGAACACCTAACTTCAAAAGATTGTCACTCATGATGATTCTATAATTATCCTATTTTTTCCAGCGTTTTAACTTTGGTAACGTCTCTTGCATCAGCTGACGCGCCGACGCTTCCGTAATATCCAGTTCGGAATCTTGGGCCATGTACGGCACACAAAGCTCAATCATCTGTTCCATCGTAAGCTCAGGAGACGTAAACTGTCCATCCTTCCAGCAATGGCTGCAATAGTCCGGATTTTTACTACCGTCTGCGTTTGTACCAAGATATTCGTCAGTATACCCCATCGGCATACCACACGACTGGCACCACTGCTGATTCATATCGAATTCTTTCATATGTTCGCTCCTTTGGAACACGAAACAACACCGTTATTTCTTGCCGTACACTTTTTCTGGATCGAAAACTTTATCCGCAATCTCGACAAATCCGGTCGGTGTCACCTGACGATAAAAACAGCTGCGATGTCCAGTATGGCAGGCCGCCCCGCCAATTTGCTCCACCTTGAGCACCAACGTGTCACAATCACAATCAATCAGAATCTCTTTGACTAATTGCACATTTCCGCTCTCTTCACCCTTACGCCAAAGTTTTTGACGACTACGGCTAAAATAGACCGCACGCCCAGTTCGAAGTGTTTCCTCGTAGCTCTCGGCGTTCATATACGCCAACATGAGAACTTCACCAGTTTTCGCGTCTTGCGCAATCGCTGGAAGGAGTCCGTCGCCTTTGGTGAAATCGGGAGCGTTCTTTTCTTCAGACATCGCAATTTACCCTTTTTAATGCAGGTTCCCATCAGGCTCGCACACGCCAACGCCACGATTTGTTTTGCGATCAAATCGTTTTCGACCATTTCGAATCGTCATATGCTGTTTGAATCGCGCAGATTTCCGTTCGAGCGGTCCTATTTCCAGATGGAATGGCCATGACACAAGTTCTGACTAAACTGGAATGGAGATACGCTCACTCATATACTCCATGCCGAACCATCTCCGGCAACCTGAAAGGATACCCGTTATTTTCCCTTCCGGGAAGGGGGGCTATTCGGGGAAAAGAGGTTTCTTTTCAGCTTCCTCGCTGTTCCATTGGGTAGTGACCTCTATGCACAATTTTTCGCCGCAAAATCGACTGTGGTCAAGCTCAAATATGCCGCATTTTCAAACAAAATGAGTTTAACTGGTATCGCCCCCATTTTGAATCCCATAGCCACTCATTCCAACAGACCATCACTCTGCGAATTCTGCCGCCGCTGGTTCTGCCGCCTCCGATTCGGGGGATTTATCCGCATTCTCAGATTCCGGTGCCGCCACAGCTGTTTTTTCCATCTTTTCTTGCATGGAAACTTTCCAATCTGGTAGCGGGGGGGCGGCGAATGGTTTGATCGTCTCGATTAATTGAAGCAACGGTTTGCGAACCTCACCATCTTGTGGAAAATTGTTTGGAAGATTCATCACGTTTTGGACCATGACGACACGCTGGATTTCGCTCATATTTTGGAGCCATTCGGTCAATTCATCGAGCACTTTTGAGTCTTCCGTATCACAATACTGAATCACGATCCGCGTCATCCGAATCTCGTCACGCATCGTCGAGGGCGTCAGCGATTCCTCCAACTCCTTCCACCCCTGCCACGTCTCTGGACAGTTCGGATTACCTGGATACGTTGTGGTAAATTGAGGCGTATATTCAAATGTTCGTCCATGGTATTCGACCTGCGTTGTTTTCCCGTGCTTTTGGTTCATCAATACCTTTTCTGGGGGCAACGCTTTGCGACCGTTCCATTCAGTTGGAAAAAAATCTGGAGGAAAACATCGTACCATTGTTTGAGCAATGCCATTTCCTTAGAGTTTCGTTGATGAATGACAATAGGTGTTTCCAAAGTAATACTTGCTCGTACTTCTTCACCGCTACTTACCATATGATCTGTGGCATTCCGTGTATTGATTTTCGTTTTTAGAATCAATACGCCGTCTTGTTTAGCTAAGTGATCCCATGAATTTTCCCAGAACGTTTTATGCAAATCCTCCAATGCAGGTATTGCAAACGAAACACTCGCTATCTCGCGTTGTTCACCCGAAGGAACTGCGTCATACACAGAAAAATAATCGCGTTCCCACCAGTCACTTTTGACTAATAACGGAAAATTTTTGCCATTGTCAGGATCGTCCAAGAAAAAATCTATGGATGCAGTGCGAGTCATGGCATGGCAATCCAACTCAAAACGTACCGGTACATAGGCCGGTTGATCGTGTGGATTAGAGGTAAAAACACGGATATAGATTGTGTCCCCAACTTGAATTTGCTGTGGATACACTCGAACAATATAATCCGTCATTGGGTATATTGTTTGACCGGACATGATAGACGTCACCATCAATAGTACCGAAATCATCCTATATCTCCTTTTTATGATCATTTGTCATCAAACATTAGCCTTAATATGTACTACCGTATCCGAGAAAATTTTTGAATGTCTAGGATTTCAGAATTCAAAAAAGAGAGTTCTTCCGAAGTTGTGTTGTTATGGATCCAATTTGTCTGCAACATAATTCCACTCTGCCCTTCTGTCGCACTGATCAAAGCATGACCTATTTCATGCAAAACTACTCTTCGCAGATTCGTATCCAAATCAGCGTGTGATGAATGAGTATCATTCCAATACTGTACAAAGAAATTAACAGTATCGTGATAAACAAGAATCGTATTTTTTCCGGAAATAAAGCAACCCGCTGTATCTGCAGCATCCGACGAAACCATGGCGATTCTGACAGCCCAGAAATCGGATGAATTGGCATTCATTGCCAAATCGCGTCCTGTGGTGGTGGGTGTGGCGCTCGGATCGGGAACGGGATGATGATTTGAATCAAACGTATCGCCAAACAACTGAAGCAATTCAATTTCGGTTATGGGGTTATGTCCTCTGTTTGGTTGATGCGTATTGGGAGAGTATACGTTTGTGATTACACAGACTCTTGCGAGTTCGGAGGCCACAAAGTCACCTAAATACAACGAGGGATTCGGAGGAGTAATCACGGTCCCAATATTGGTCGCATCTGGATAATATTCCATCGCGTCACATTCGACGTTAAGTGTTCTCCAGACGGTGAGTTTTTGCGTTTGTTTCAAGGGCTGGGACGTATTCATCCGAGAGATTGGAACTGCAACGATATCAGAAGAATCAATTTGTCCGAGAGCCGTAGCACCGTCATTCGGATGTGTCGCGACCATCGTAACGTCATCAACTCCGCTCCATCGTATCATATGATCAATTCCAATCACATCAAAAATCCGACCATCGTAATGATGTACTATCATACACTGCAAAATAAACGTCCGTCAATATATTCAATACATTGTCTCATCGGATTCGCGGCGAACCGGTTGATATGTGCGCAAACCGATTCGTATGAAGTAGATTATTTTCCCGTTTCAGCCGGAATTTCTGCTGGAAGTTCCTCGGCGGAAAACGGTTTGATCGTCTCGATCAGTTGAAGCAATGACTTGTGGACCTTACCATCATGTAAAAAGAGGTTTGGAAGATTCATCACGTTTTGGACCATGACGACACGCTGGATTTCGTTCATGTTTTGGAGCCATTCGGTCAATTCGTCGAGCACTTTTGAGTCTTCCGTATCACAATACTGAATCACGATCCGCGTCATCCGAATCTCGTCACGCATCGTGCTCGGCGTCAGCGATTCCTCCAATTCCTTCCACCCCTGCCACGTCTCCGGACAATTCGGATCGCCGGGCGTATGATTACCAAGCCCCACCAAACGCCACGGTTCAATTTTTTCCTCTTTAATCCGAATGAAGTTCGTACCACTGCTCAATTTTGAGTTTGTGTAATCTCGATGGAAATCAAACCTAGCTGGCGTCCAATAACTGGACATATCCATTTTAAATTCCTTAGCCAGTGGAAGCTGATACATTGGAAGCATTTCGCGTGGTGTATTCTCGTACCATCGCCGAATCAGCTCCATCTCTTGAGGATTGCGAAGTAATATGTTCAGTGGAATTTCCAGTCCTTTTTGTCGAAAATTTAAAACAAACTGTAAGGGCATTTCCTCTCTCCAATATTTGATACTACTCTTTTTACGAGTTGGCTTGGAAAAACAGAGACCTTTCCAAAACGCTTGGTCTAAAGCATCCAATGAAGGAAC
>JAQVKF010000248.1 GCA_028694795.1 Thermoguttaceae bacterium
GAGTCGCGGCTTTTGCGTCTCCAGTTGGAATATTTTAAGACCGAGCTACTATTGCAGGAACACGAGATCAACTCGACGGTCATCGTCTTTGGCAGTGCGCGTGTTCCGCCGCCCCAAACAGCCGAGGCGGATATTCTTGCCGCGATTGAAGCCTCAGAATCCTCGCCAGACGATGTGGAATTAAAACGTAAAGTAGGGCAAAAGAAGAAAATCGGGGAGTTATCTTATTACTACGAGGAGGTGCGTCGTTTTGCAGAGATCGTTTCCACGATGAGCCATCAATACTTCAACGGTACGGAATATGTGATCATGACGGGTGGCGGGCCTGGAATTATGGAGGCGGGCAATCGTGGCGCGTTTGACGCCGAGGCGAAAACGATTGGTTTGAATATTCGCCTTCCATTTGAACAACATCCGAATCCATATATTACGCCGGAACTGTGCTTTCAATTCCATTATTTTGCGATTCGTAAGATGCACTTTTTGCTGCGAGCAAAGGCGTTGGTTGCGGCTCCCGGAGGTTTTGGCACGTTTGACGAGTTATTCGAAGTGCTCACTCTGATTCAAACGCATCGTTCCGCCAAAATTCCAGTCATTTTAATGGGGGAAAATTTTTGGAAACAGGCTGTCGATTTTAAGTTTTTGGCGGATGCAGGTGTGATTTCAGATGCCGATCTGCAGTTATTCCGCTTTGCGAATACCGCGGATGAGGCATTGGAAGCGATCCGGGAATTTTACAAAATTCTCTGCGGTTAGGCAACTCTATGCCATGGCCAGATCGTTTTACGCCATGAGAAATTAGCCAAAAAAGAGTACCCTTCGCCGCGAATTTGATCGCACATAGAAATTTAAATCCGTTCTTAGGAGAATGGGATGCCGCCTTCGGAAATATCGCCCAATTCACGCACCTTTCGAGTGGACATTCCTTTATTTTGTGGTCCACTGGATTTGTTGCTCTATCTGGTGCGCAAAAACGAGATGGATTTAACGGATATTCCGATTGCAAAGATTACGGAGCAATACTTGGAATACCTTCAGATTTTGGAGGTATTGGACATGGACGCGGTGGGCGATTTTATCGCGTTAGCAGCAACGCTCATCGAGATGAAATCAGAAGAGATGTTGCCGCAAACCGAATCATCCGAAGAGGAGCCGATCGAGAATCCGCGAGACCATTTGGTCAAACGATTGTTGGAGTATAAGGAATATCGCGAGGCGGCAACCGTTTTGGAGGAGCGTAGTCGACTTTGGCAGCGGCAATACCCCCGTTTTGTGGACGAATTTGCCGCTTCCCAACGTGACATTGGTGATGAGCCGATCATGGAACTGGAATTATGGGATCTGGTCAGTGCGTTAGCTCGCGTTCTTCGTACACACGAACAGGTGGATGCCCCAAACATTCGATATGATGACACGCCCATCCATGTTTATGTGGAACGCATTTTGGAACGGTTACGCCAAATGGGTTCAGTCACCTTTACCTCGCTATTCCAAGTGGGAATGCACCGATCCAAAATTGTAGGAATTTTTCTCGCCATTTTGGAACTCGCTCGTCACCACGGAGTTCAGCTGACGCAAGATGAGCCGTTTGGAGAAATCATGGTAACGCTACCCTCTACACACCCCGCGAACGATCTTCCCTCACCAGTCACCACCGAGCCGCAAAAAGAGTGATGTAAAATGGACAGTGATGTAGAATGGACTCAGGATCCCATAAAAAAAGGACGACTACCAAGGAATCGTCCTCATCCAACTTAAGGTGTTAAAACGTTCGTTAAATTTTGTCAATCTGCCAATATTTGATCTCGACAGGCGTACTGCGACCAAAGATATTGATATGCACACTCACTTTACCAGTTGCCTGATCAATACTCTGAATTTCGCCTTCAAAATTCTCAAACATGCCTTCATGAATACGAACAGTATCGCCCACGGCGAAGGGAATACTCAGCTTTGGCGTACTACTTTCCTGCGATTCCTGTCGGCGTAACATTTCATCAACTTCATATGGTTCCATCGGTGTCGGCTTACCATCAGGACCAGTAAACCCACCAATACCCGGAGTTTCGCGTACTACGAGGAAGGTTTCTTCCGTCACAATCATCTGAAGCATCATGTAGCCGGGGTATAATTTACGTTTATAAACCCTCTTTTTCCCACCTTTAACCTCAGTCACTCGTTCGATCGGTACGACAGATTCGCCAAAATAGGACTCCATCCCCGAGAGTACAACTCGACGTCGAAGCCCTTCCCTAATGGATTCCTCGCGGTTGCTCGCAACCTTCAGAATATACCATTCCATCGGAGGCAAATCACTGGCTACCGGATTCACAGCGTTTTCAACATGCACTGATGTATCTTTTTCTTTGTCTGCCATCACATTATTCCTCCGTTACCCACGGTCCAATGTGTTTATCCATATTCTCAATGATATGATCTAGAAAACACGCATCAAGTCATTCTATCCACATTTCAATCACACTCAAACAAACGCCATCACCACAATCAACCAACTAACAAAACTCGAACAGACCACATACGAACGAGACTAACCACACACATTTGGCTACGTCATCAAAAAATCAGCCGGATGACCACCGCCAGCGAAAAACTTCGCGGTAACTCACCCGGCAACCCCAGATCCTATCCGAAAATTATGAATAAACGCCACATCCAATGCGGCCCCATCCGTCACCTAATTCTGTTCCAAACGGCACAACCGTCAAATTTCCACGATAGTTAGTACACAAGCAACGTCAAAATCCTGACGAAAACCGTGTCATAAATAAAGAGCGTCGCCGCTATGGCAAACATCACAAAAATGACTACCACAGAACTACGAAATACTTCCGACCACGATGGCCATGAAACCTTGGCCATTTCCGCCTCCACTGAAATCAAAAAATCAGCGAACGACGGTAACTGCACCAAACGCCAAGCAATCCAACAACAAACAGCCACGATCAAAGCTGGAAGACCGTAAGTCAAAAAACCGCCCGCACTGGTGGACCAGTCCATCTGGCTGATGCGATACGCACCAACCACCGATGCCACAGCCACAGCCCCAAACGTAACCTGACGTGCCACACGTCCTTGGTTACGCTTATAAAGCGAGGTCTGAAAAAAATTCTGTATCACACCACTCACGTTATCACCCGTCCGAATCGACGTTTATGAACCAGTTATAGAGACAAACAGGGGCAGAGAGACTCGAACTCCCAACCTGCGGTTTTGGAGACCGCTGCTCTACCAATTGAGCCATACCCCTAAACTTCAGGGAGTAATCACACTCCCTTCCGCCTCGCAAATCAAAACTACTCGATGATCTTCGTCACAACGCCCGAGCCAACCGTACGACCACCCTCACGGATAGCGAAACGCACGTTGTCCGACATTGCAATCGGATAGATCAACTTGACGTGCAACTTGGCGTTATCGCCCGGCATGCACATCTCAGCACCACCCATCAGCTCCAACGAACCCGTCACGTCTGTCGTGCGGAAGTAGAACTGCGGACGGTAACCACTGAAGAACGGCGTCGAACGACCACCCTCTTCTTTCGACAACACGTAAACCTCACCCTCGAACTCAGTATGCGGGTGAATACTACCCTTTTTGGCCAAAACCTGACCACGTTTAACTTCGTCTCGCTTAACACCACGAAGCAAACAACCAACGTTATCGCCCGCCATACCCTGATCTAGCGACTTCTGGAACATCTCAACGCCCGTGACGGTCGTTTCACGTTTCCCTTCCGCAAGACCAACGATCTCAACCACATCACCAACCTTAACAATACCCGTTTCGATACGACCAGTGGCAACCGTTCCACGGCCTTCGATCGAGAACACGTCCTCAATCGCCATCAAGAACGGCTTATCCTGTTCACGTTCCGGTTCCGGAATGTAAGCGTCAATCGCGTCCATCAACTCGGTGATGCACTTCGACGCCTCGGGATCCGCCGGATTATTATAAGCAGTCGACGCCGAACCGCGAATCACGGGGATGTCATCGCCCGGAAAACCATTCTTCGTCAAAAGCTCACGCACTTCCATCTCAACTAAGTCGAGAAGCTCTTCATCGTCCACGAGGTCGCACTTGTTCAAAAAGACGACAATACGCGGCACGTTCACCTGACGCGCAAGCAACACGTGTTCACGTGTCTGCGGCATCGGACCATCAGCGGCGGAAACGACAAGAATCGCTCCGTCCATCTGAGCAGCACCGGTGATCATGTTCTTGATGAAGTCGGCGTGTCCCGGACAGTCAATATGCGCATAGTGACGGGACTGGGTTTCATATTCTACGTGAGCGGCGGCAATCGTCACCGTTTTCGTTTGGTCACGCACCGTACCACCCTTGGCGATATCGGCATAGGACTTCACTTTCGCCAATCCCTTCGCCGCCTGAACCGCAAGAATCGCTCCGGTCAGCGTCGTCTTACCATGGTCAATATGACCGATCGTACCAACATTCACGTGCGGTTTCGTCCGCTGAAATACTTCCTTCGCCATATCACTTACTCTCCACGAACAAACGCGATCTTTCTCTATATCGCTCAGACCGCATTGGTCCTCGCACGATAAAAAACAAAAAAAGCTGCTAATGGGATTCGGACCCATGACCTCGTCCTTACCAAGGACGCGCTCTACCGACTGAGCTACAGCAGCACCATCGGGGCTACAGTAACCCCCCCAGCAAAGGCACTCCGGCAAAAA
>JAQVKF010000048.1 GCA_028694795.1 Thermoguttaceae bacterium
GTGCCGGCCGGATTGTTCGCAGCCGCCAGACCATCCTGAGGCAGGGCGATACCGACGCCTGCAACCGCCTGCGCGCGCACGCCAAAGCCGTGTGTGAAATAGCCGTTGGTGGCCAGTGCGCTGCCGGGCAGTGCAAGGCCGGCCCGCGCGGCGCAAACCTGTGGGACGTGGTTTAAGTGCCTTACAAACGACAGGTAATTTCAAAAGATTCGCAAACTGTTGAATCCGTGGACCCAATCCATTCGAAACGATACAGAGTCGAATTCCCGCTTGACGCAATTCCGCAAGCCACACCTCAACACCTGGCTCTGGTTCGGGGTTGTGATACCTTTTTAGTGTGTTATCGGCATCCAAAAGCAGCGTGTCAAGCTGGTGCGACTGAAGCCATTGGACAGTGATTTCGTGGACTGAGGCGGCGTAATAGTCAGGCCGGAAAAGTGTGGTCATTGGGAAGATCCATGCTGGTACGATTGGGTATGAAAGGAAATGGGACGGAAAGCACTTCGAACCGCGACCCTAGTATAGGGAATGGAAGGAACAGCGTCAATCGTTCCAGACGGATTCGAAAAAGGTTCCGCTTTTCGGAAAATTGTGTAGTTAGACTTGACAGAGACTTGCTTGAGAGGTTAGCTTATATACTTGCTCCGGTTTAGGTGCAAAATTTAGGTACGTTTAGGTGCAAAATTTAGGTACGAAAAGTACTGATATGCCCGATCAGGCACTTGTCCTATGGAGAACGGTATTCCCATGAAGAGCAATATACCCATGAAAAGCAACGAGATGTCATCCTTAATGAAACGGAAAAGTGGTACCTATGTTTCGGTGGGAGTGATCCTGCTTTTAAGTGTGGTAACGTTTGTAGGTTTGACGTTCCAAGCGACCGCGCAGGGGCCGATGGACGGCGATACGACGGCTAAAAGCGATACAGCTAAAAAAACGACCGCAGCGAAATCGGCGGCTAAGACAGACTCTGCGGGTGACGCGGCGGCGACGGCCGTTGATTCAACGGCCCAGCCGGAAGCCGCCCAATCAGAAACAGCTCAACCAGAAGCGGCGGCAGCGGATGGGCCATTATCTTACAAAGAAGACGCGGTCAAGGCGGGTGATCGGAACGAAGCCCGTAAGCTGTTGGTGTCTGGCGCGTTGGATGCGACCTCGCGCGGCAAGTTGGATGCGTATTACAAGGGATATGCTTTTCCACGTTGGACGGTCGTTGCTCAGCTCGGCAATATTGCGTCGTGGCGCGGCGAATATCGAACGGAACTCAAAACGGTCAAATCGGGTGCGAAGTATGATCTGCTGATGCAGTACGGTTTGGACTTTGCGAATCGTGTGACGCAGACGTCTGGTTACCATCCGGCGACCGTGTTCAACGCGATCCTGATGGTGGGCGAGATGAATGAGAGTGAGGAAGGGGCCTCTCCGAAGCCGTTGCCTAAAGGGTTAGATTTTTTGGCTAAGGTATTCCAAAATGATGCTTCGACGGATGCGATGCGTATTGCGAGTCTGATTGGCCTGAAGCGTCACGCGGCGGCGGGAATTTCCGACGCGAACGCGAAGGATGCCATTCAGAAGAAATGCCTGGAAATTGCGCAAACGGCTGTGGAGGCGGATGCGGCGGCGGATGGTAAAAATTGGTTGCGAGTCCAAGCGATTCAGATGTTGGCCGCGATGAAAGATGCCGGCAAGAAGGCGGAAACAGCGGTCGAGCTGGCTAAAGTAATCGACGATCCTCAGGCGACCGCGGAAGTGCGAATGGCAGCGGTCATGGCGATTGGTTCGCTCAGTTATCAGGGTGTTCAATCAGACGGTTTAGACGTTTTGCGTCCGGTGTTGCGATACTATCTCGAATCGACGAATCAGATCGTCCAAAAGGTGCGTTCGATGGACGTCTCCTATGCTTACACCGTGGATGCGTGGCGTACGCCGCTGGGGCAACTTGGCCGTGGTGGTATGGGTATGAGCGGCGGTATGAGCGGCAGCGATATGATGATGGGTGGCGGCGATATGATGAGCGGCCCTAGTGGTATGAGCGGTGGTATGGGGATGGGCATGGGTGGCCGTGGTTCTGCCGCGGGTGGTCTCGGACAGCCCTATGGTTCGGAGGACCGCGAACGTGCCTACCAGTTACGGCACAAATTACTGGCGGTGTTGATGGCCTCGAAAATTGGTATTGCCGGACCTTCACGCGATTCCGTGGGGCCGATCACGCTTTTGGGCCGAAGTCCTGCTGAGAAGGCGGTCTTTGATCAGGTGATTACCGACATCAATAAGCAGACAGAGTTGCTCAACAAGGGCGACGATAAAATTAAGGAAGAAGCGGAAGAGAAGGTAAAGGACGAAAGTCTCAAAAATCGTAAGATTATGGGAGCTTTCGATACCATTGTGAGTGAAATTAACCAAATTAATACCAATCTGCGCAGCCAAATTACCGGTGTCTCGTCATTGGCCGATACGTTGGAGGGGCGTATGGAGGAAGAGACCGGACCGGAGCCGATGCTTGGTCCTGACGGTCAACCACTTCCGTCCGACGCTCAGCCGGGAATGATGCCGCCTCCGGGAGTTCAGCCTGGTCAGCCTGGAACACCACCTCCGGGAGTTCAACCTGGTCAGCCTGGAACACCGCCGCCTCCGGGTGGCCAGCCCAGTCAACCTGCGGGGCCGCAGAATCCACCAGCTCCGGCATCGAGCGCGGGACCCATGGGGTAATCCGTTTCGATTGGGGATATCGTTCCGATGGTATGGAGTCGTCGGCGGTGCCAAGAAGATGCCGATGATGTTCGATGGATGTGTCTGTTGTGCTGAGTGGATTGAGCCGGCTTGTGTGCAGCGGTTCCGGGGGGTGCCGTTGCTATTCGTGATGCTGTGGGCTGCCGTGTGCGGGGTGACAAAATGGAATGGATGGGGAAGGCTTTTTGGTCGTTTCTTCATGCGCTGGTTCGGTAGGATGGTAGAGGTGTTGTTTTTCACCGTTTTGGGATCTCGGCTTGATGCACAAAAAATGGTTTATTCTCGTATGTCTTTGCGGAGTTTTCAGTGGTTGGAACTTTCTGTTTTCACCAACTTTTGCGGGCTCCGTGCCGTCGGTCGTTTCGTCGAAATTGCCTCCGTCAGAATTGTCCGAACCGGAATCGGCAAGTTCCGTTAGGATGGTGAAATCGAAGAAACGTGAGTCATCCACACGCTTGTCGTCCACGCGGTTGAACTCGCTCTCGGTAGAGCAGTTATTGCAAATGGCATCTGATCGACGTGCGGAATACCATCGCGAGCTGGAAAAATTAGCGTCGAACTGTGTGAATGCGGGGCTGAATTCCCTTGCGGCGACCATTCAGCGGTGGATTTGGCGACCGGACGCAAGCGAAATATGTGTTCCGATTCTGCCGGATGCTGTGGAAACGATGGTACTAACGCAAGATCAGCGGACGACCTCTGAACAAGAACAGCGGGCGACGCTCTATTTTTTCACTCTACGTAAACGTTACGCGGCGGATTTAGAGCAAATTGCCAAGGCGATGGTACGTCAGGGGTATCCGACGCTGGCGATGACGCTGATCTTTGGTGCGGTTCGTGAAAATCCGGATGACCCGCAATTGCGTCGGGTTCTCGGTTATCAAGCGTTCCAGGGCAGTTGGCGTACCGCATGGGAATGTGGACAGATTCGTGCTGGGCGGATAGACCATCCGAAGTTCGGGTGGATTCCTAAAAATGACGTCGAACATTATGAAAAAGGGGAGCGATTCGAAGATCGTCGTTGGTTGTCGGCGGAAGAAGACGCGGCGGCTCATCAAACGATGGAACATGGTCGATTCGTCGAAAGTGAACATTTTCGTGTACGAACGAATGCCTCGTTGGAAGAGGGCGTCCAAATTACACGACGACTCGAAACGCTGTATCGCGTGTGGTCGCAAGTCTTCGTTAGCTATAGCCGAACTCCGGACGAAATTCAGCGACTATTTGAAAATCGTTCGACCGCCTCGAAAAAACGGAACGCCCCTAAATTTCAGGTCGCGCTCTTCCGTACACGTGACGACTACATTCAAACGTTGCGTCCAAACGCCCCGGAGATCGAACGTTCGATAGGTTTTTATCATGGAAAAACGCACCACGCTTATTTCTTTATGGATGGCGGTTGTGACGATAGTACCGTTTATCACGAGGCCGTTCATCAGCTTTTTACGGAGCGTAAACGGGTTTCCACGGGGATCGTCCCGCGTCAGAATTTTTGGATTACCGAGGCGATTGCCTGTTATTTTGAGACGTTACGTGAGGATAACGGTTTTCTGAAACTAGGCGGTACCGATACGCCACGGCTGCTCGCGGCACGGATTCGGCTGTTGGAGCACCATTTTTACATCCCGCTGGCAGAGTTATCAGCGATGAGTTGCGACGCATTTCAACGATATGAATACATGCCGATGCTCTATACGCAAGTGGCGGGACTGGCACAGTTCTTCTTCCATGGTCAGGATGGAATACATCGCGAGGCATTTGTGAAGACGTTGTATGAAATCTATTCGGTCTCCGACACCACCGACTCGCTTTCACGTCATGCTGGCACTTCGTTTCAAACTTTAGACGAGGAATACGAACGATATATTCAATCGTTGGGTGTTCCCAAAAATCTGCATCTCGCTCCATGAATGCTCGAACAGTCGGCGAAGGGGTGAGTGGGGAATCGTTTCTCGAATCGGACCATTGGGTGTTTTCACATCGAATATCTCAGAAAATTGCCCGTTTCGCCATGGAAGTGAAAAATGGGACGAGGTAGGAAATCTAAAAATGTTTAAGCGAAAATCTTTTACGGGTATACCCATGAGAGATTTTTCGGGTAAAATCAGTACATGATGCGAACGCTTGGACTTTTCGGCTTGGTGGTACTTCTGCTAGCAGTGGCGACACTGGTGGTGCGCTATCTTCGTCGCCGTCGTGATCGTTCGCTAGACCCTGTGGTGTTGGAAATTATCTGGCGCCGCATTTCCGCCTGGTGGTATCTGACCGCCGTCCTTGCCGCCGCCTCGCTCTGCGGACGCTTCGTCACGATTTTGTTGTTTGGACTTCTTTCTTTTTGGTCGCTTCGAGAGTTTATCACGCTTACGCCGACGCGGCGGAATGATCATCGTGCTCTGTTCTGGATGTTTTTTATCTTTACCCCGCTTCAGTTTATTCTGATCGGTTTGGATATCCGATTGGGCTATCTTGTTTTCCTGCCGATTGCGGCGTTGTTGTTCGTTCCTATTCGGTTGGCTATCGCGGATGATCCGAAACGCTTTCTGGAACGTACGACGAAACTCCAATTTGCGATGATTCTCTGCCTGTTTTGCCTCAGTTACGCACCAGCGATTCTGATGCTGCCGATTCCCGGGAATACGACGGCCGAACCGGTCGTAGCGGCTCCGCAAGAGAATCCGACCATTCCGCAGCCACAGCAGGTTCGCGACACGCAGCCATCGACATCCACGTCGGCACAGGGGGGGGCCTCAGGGATTGCGTCCTCGGAATCTCGTCCCAGCTCGCCGCTCATGGCCACGCCGCCGTTACCCACGTCGGATCGTTTTGCGGGAGCGTTGAAAAAAAATACCGCTGATGCCGCGAATAGCGAGGTCAATGCGCGGGCGGCCGCGGACCTATCACCTGAAGCGGATTCGACGCATTCGGCTTTGGTTCAGGCATCGCAAGATGATTTGTCGAAAGGCGAGCCACTGAATTCGTCGTCTGTGATCGTGACAGAAGCTCCAGAGGCTCCGGTAGAACAGGAAGGCCATGTGGTCATGGGGTCCATGTTGGACAACGGTTCATTCCGTCTCTTGTTTTTCCTGATCTTGATCGTCCAGCTCGGTGATTCGCTTCAATATGCGTTCAGTTTATTGCCCAACATCCATCCGATTGCCGCGCAAATTAGTCCGGGCAAGACGTTGGAAGGATTGGTTGGAAGCACCGTTTGTGTCGCTTTGATTGGCACGATGTTCTGCTGGGCAACGCCTTATCCGTTTTGGTACGCGGCGTTGGTATCGGCTGGCGTGGCCGTGATCGGTTTTTTTGGCGCGTTAGCCATGTCGGCAGTCAAGCGTGATCGTGGTGTCCGCGATTACGGAACCTTGGTCGAAGGTCACGATGGCGTATTGGATCGCATTGATTCGCTCTGTTTCACCGCGCCATATTTTTACTTCATGCTGCAAGTGTGGCTTTACGCCCAAAATTAACGTCCCCTATAAATTAGACGCTCCGTAACCGAAATGAACATTCAAAAATTCAACCGATATCGTCCCATTTTTCAATGACTCGGCCTAGGCACACTCTTCGAACGTTCGGTCACCCCTTCACAGGGCGGGTGGAAAATGCGCATTCAGCGGCGCTATCATCGAAAGGTTGGTTATTTCAGGCGTTGTCGTTGCCTTTTTACGGTTTATTCCACGTGTGGATGCGTACACTCGATGCGCGTGCTGTGTTCTACGATCCGTGTTTGGACCCAGCGTATCCGGAATCGGGTGGCAAGAAACGCATTTATACGTTTTGGCACGAGGCGATCGCCGGCCCGCTTTATTTGCGTGGACGTTGTGGAATGACCATGTTACTTAGCCGACATGGCGATGCCGAATGGGTGGGCTTATTGGCTAGGCGTTTGGGGTTTGGCATGGTGCGGGGGTCTACGGGGCATGGTGGTACCCACGCTGTTCGCGAGATGTTCGATCTGAGCCTCGACCAACAGGAACATTTGACGATTACGGTGGATGGTCCCCGTGGGCCACGTTACCATTTTTTCAAAGGTGCGGTTTATATCGCCTCGCGAACCGGAATGTCAATTGTTCCGATGGGTTGGGGTTACGCGTATCCGTGGCGTATTCGCCGTGCGTGGGATCGTTTTGCGGTGCCGCGTCCGTTCAGCCGTTTGCGTGCGGTTGTTGGGCCTGAAATCTCCATACCAGTCCATGTCAGTCGTGATAAACTCGAATACTTTCGCTGCAAATTGGAAACGATTCAGCGGCAGTTGACTGTTTTGGCGGAAGATTGGGCCGAATCCGGTCGACGATACGATTCCGAATATACGATCGGTGTCGGTCCGAATGCCGTACCCCGTGATATCCGTTCTCTTCATCATTTTTTCGTACCAACTACGAGTCAGGATCCATAGTGGACGCACCAACATCACCATCTCCCGCGATTAATCGTTACGCGAACTGGTGGTTTCATACGCTCTCGCTGCCATTTTACGGGTTAATGTGCATGTATATGCGTACACTCGATGCGCGAGCGGTGTTATACGATCCGATAGTCGATCCGGGTTATCAAGCGGGATTGGCGACGAAACGTATTTATACATTTTGGCACGACGCAATTACCGGTCCACTCTATTTGCGTGGACGTTGCCATATGACGATGCTTTTAAGCCAGCATGCTGACGCGGAATATGTCTGCATCTTAGGCAAACGTTTGGGGTTCGATATGATTCGCGGCTCGACCAATCGTGGTGGTACGCAGGCACTTCGTGATATGTTGCGAGTGGGGAAGGAGTCACATTTAACCTTTACGGTGGACGGTCCTCGTGGTCCGCGTTACCATTTTGCGTTTGGCACGACTTTTCTAGCATCGCGTTCGCATATGCCGATTGTTCCGATGGGGTTTGCGTACCGAAATCCTTGGCGAGCACGCCGCGCATGGGACCGTTTTGCATTTCCTAAACCGTTTAGCCGTTTGCGAGCTGTCATCGGGCCGGAAGTCTGGATTCCACCGAAGGCCAAAAGCGAGACGTTGGAACATTTTCGCCAAAAATTGGAAACGATTCAACGGCAGTTGACCGTTTTGGCGGAAGATTGGGCCGATTCTGATGAGGCGTACGAAAACGAATACACTTTTGGCTTCGGTCCGGACGCCGTGCCGCGTAACGATACGATCATGCAATCGAGTCGCGCTCTTTAACATGTCTGTTCGCCCCGAAGAATGATGGAGAAGCGGTTGTTCCGACGATGGGGCTTGGGGAAAATATTCCCCTCTTTTGTGGTAAAGCCACTACGGATCAGCGTTAGATGATTTAGGGCGTTCTGTATCCGGTCTAATCGAGAATTCTGCTTCTGCTTCACGCATGGACTAGGCAAACTGGGAATTGAAATCCATAAATCGGGGTATTCGGAGGAAATACCTAGAAAATGCTCTTTACAAGGAATATGTAAATATCGTATAGATAATCCGTTGTGGTAAAAAAGATAATGTTGACACACTTAGTTAACAAGGTATAATAGACGGGTGTCGGCAAAGTCGGTAATATCGGAAGAACCAAACCTTTTCAGTATTCCCATGATGTGTTGTTTTGGAGTCATCTTACGATTTGCAAAGATTGCGAGAAGTGTGGCGAGGAGAGTGGCGGGATAAAATAGAGATCTTTGGTGGAAATCAGCTATTTTTGAGCGGTGCATTACTCGGCGGCGTTGGCGACAGATGGAGAGGTTAGGCGAATTGGTAACCAAGGGAGTGGTATTGGATACTTTGTACACGTGAAAATGGTTTAGTGCGGCGCCGGCCGTCGTGGAGGCTTGGTGTTTGAACCGTTGCCAATATTTTCAGGTGGAAGAAGTAGTAGATATTCTGATTGGTTTGCGAAATATCGGGGCGGCATGGATCGTCATACGCACGTTGGGTGTGGGGGAATTTTGTGACGAATCGGAATGAAGGCTTTTTATCGGATAACCCAGACTAGCATGGACGGTAACTTATGGCGATTAAAACAGTTTTTACGACGGGTGAAGCAGCAAAAATCTGTAAAGTCAGTCAACAGACGATTATTCGGTGTTTTGATTCGGGACAACTGAAGGGATTTCGAGTTCCGGGCAGTCGATTTCGTCGCATTCCGCGGGATCAGCTTTTTGCGTTTATGCGTGACAATGGGATTCCCACCGACGCGCTGGAAAGTGGTAAACGTAAAGTGCTGGTTGTCGATGACGATCAAGAGTTGGTCGAGCTGATCTCTGATGCGTTAGATCGAGACGGTCGATTTGAGGTACGCAGCGTTTGTAACGGATTTGACGCAGGGATGATGGTCAAGGATTACCATCCTGACGTGATTATTCTGGACGTCATGTTGCCAGATATCAACGGTCGTGAGGTTTGTCTGCGTGTGCGTAACGACAAAACGATGGATGATGTGCGGATCATCTGTATTTCCGGCATGGTGGAAGAGGACAAGATTCAGGAGTTGCGTGCGGCGGGTGCGAATGATTTCCTCGGCAAACCGTTTGATATCGAAATGCTTTTGCAACGCATGAGTCGCCTTCTTGATATGGAAATTTAACAAACTTGGGAATTTAACGAGTCATCTGTGTTGTGGATGCCGTGCGGTGGCCTTGTGCTGGCTGCCGGATGTGTAAATGTCGGGTATCTGAGGTGACATAAATATAAATAGCCACGTAGGAGTCCGACTTCCGCGTGGCTTTTGGTGTTGTTATGAACGGCATTTTTCACCGTTTCTACGGTTTACTACCTCTCTCGGTGGCATGCCCCGGTTGAGCTTCCGCGACGAGTCACGAACCGTTCCTTTTCAGAAAATTGTGAGAGGTTCCCGCGCCGATCCCGATCGTGCGTCCACTGGCGACAATCTGTTTCTGAATGACGGTGTTGACCGCTTCCGCCGTTTCGTGTAATCCCGCTTTACCCGGATAGATGGTGTACAGCTCGCGATATTGGAGCGGTGTCAAATTGGGCATAATGATATTCGCACCACGTGCCAAGCCGAGAATTCGACCTTCCGCGGTGTTGATCGTTGCCAATGCGGTTGTCGCCGGAATATTGGACGCTGGGCAGAGAAGCCGAGCGAGAGCGACCACTTTGTACGTCATTTCCGCAGACGATGGCACTTGCTCATCCGGTGGAATATTGAAGCATGGCGAAATATTTCTCAATACTGCCGATGGTGCGGCGAGGGGGGTGTCTGGGGATGCCAAAAACGGCCCCACTCCGATCATATCGAGATCCAACGTGCGAAACAGCTCAATATCGTTGGCCAAATCGTCATAACGCTGACCGGGAATTCCGATCATCACACCGCTTCCGACCTCGAATCCGACGTCGCGCAGCGTGTGAAGAATTTTGAGCCGATCAGCTTCCACAGGAGTTCCGTCAGGATTCTTTTTCCCACTTTGTGGATGGATCGCGGCGTATAAGTCGCGATTACTCGTTTCAAATCGCAAAAGATATCGATTCGCACCCGCCGCACGCCATGCCGCAAGCTCTTCCGCCGTCCGCTCGCCCAAACTGAGCGTAATCGCGAGTGGTGTTTCCGAACGAATCCGACGAATGAGCGTCGTCATTTGTTCGACATCGAGTTGGGGATCTTCACCCGCTTGCAATACAAGCGTTCCGTAGCCGAATTGGACCGCTTTTTTCGCACAAGCAAACACCTCGTCCGGAGTCATGCGATATCGCACGATTTGACGATTCGCCGCACGCACGCCACAGTATAAGCAGTTTCGTGAACAGGTGTTCGAAACTTCGACCAGGCCGCGCAGAAACACCGCGTCGCCAAACTGCTCACGTCGCACGGCATCCGCCCTGTTCCAAAGCGTTTCGAGTCGCTGTGGATTGCTTTCAAGCAACCAACGCACAATCGCCGTGTGATCCATAAATTCCCATTCCGAACGTGCTGAATTCATCTTTTTCCTATGAATAATTTTTTGGAAAATCAAAATAGTGAATAACGCTGGCACTTTGTAACATGGATCACATGATGTTGCGAAGCACAAGGACGCCGACCGGAGTAAATCAACGGGAAATTGGTTACGACGCCGCTAATTTTCGCCCGTATCCATTTCGACAAAACTTAGCTTGGAAAGCGGCACACGTTTCCCTTGTCCTGAATCGTAAATTGTCTGTTTCGTACAAACGTCGATCACTTTCATCAGTTCAGAATACCGCAAGTCCGATGCCACCTGCAATAACACTTGGTTGAACGGATTCGAATCGTCGGCAAATTGTGAAGCGAGTTCGCGATCAAGCCGCCAAATATTCGGAAGTGGGCTACTTTCACCGATCCGAATCTGACCGAGCGAACCATCCGGCTTTGCGTAAACCGTTAGTACGAAAGTATTTAACCCCTTTGGTACTTCCGTCTCGCTTTTTTCTTGGCCAGCCTCCGCAGTACCTCCAATGAGGCCTTGCGGCGGGGGAAGTCGCAGGCTGATCTGACCTTCCACTGGAGCTGGACGGAACGTCAGAATGAAAAACGTTAGCAGCTGGAACGCCATGTCGAGCATTGCCGCGAGGTTTAGCTCCACATCTGCCGAGGAATGATTTTTTTTCTTATGACGTCGATAGCTCATCGTTCTACCTCATTTATGTGAATCCATTCCATACGGATTCCCGTTGAAAACGTGGACTAGCCTTCGCGAATGATCCCCCCGTCCCCGACCGCTTGCGTGGTGAACTAAGAGGATGGGTAAACCGGGTGATAATGATCGCCGTGCCATTTGCAAGTCGGTTCAATATTTTTAGGGGCAACACGGAGGACCACGGATCACGCGTACGACCTAGGATGTGTGAAATCGCCTAGCAGGCACGGGGATTAGGCGTTATCGGGAGCCGAAAGGGCGAGCGTTTTGAGCGCCGCCAACACTTTGACGACCACATCGCTTGAGCATTCACTCCAACCGGTCATTTTATGTGCCAAAATAGCCAATTTGAACAGCTCGGTCGCTTCCTGCAGATCCGCGGGTAGTGGTGGAAGGTGTTCGAACGGACGGACCGGCCCGGAACCTTCCGAACGCGAATCATCCGAACCGCGCGGACTTCTCTCTTCGTTGGTGTCAAACGGACAATCCGACTCGTCATCCTCGGAGTGTTTTGGGCGTTTTCCACCATCCGCATCGTCGTCATCACCAAAACCGTGGATTTCTGCCGCTTTGCCGATTCCCGCATTGTCTGACGCATCGTTCGTCAATTCCGGAAATGTGGAGTCGGAGTCTTTCTCTTCCGTCACAATGTCACGGTCGTCCGGCTTTTGATCCGCTGGGAACCCCAACGCTTCCCACCGTTGAGCTCGCATTTTCTGAACGGACCAATCGTTATTCGCCGCGGAAACGAGCCACGTCTCCGCGTCGAGCCAATCGAGCGACGCTTGAAAATGGCTCCAAAACAGCTTCTGATAGGGCGCCGCGGCATGGATCGTACCAAAACGCTCGTAAACACGACGTAAACGTCCGACGTGTTGCGACGACACATTACCCACACGACGACTCCAAACGTCGTCCGAGTATTCACTACTCTGCGCACCAGATTCCTGGAGTGTTTTACGCCATAAAAAGATAATCTTGCCCTTTTCCCAGTTCGTCATGCTGACGAGCTTATTCCAATCGACCAAAAATTTGACGATCGCCGCTTCCGTCTGACGGGTGGCGGAATCTTGTACCAAACGCACTTCCCCCGTGAGATTTACCACATTTTCCATCATGGCTCGCTCCATTAAAACAGATCCATCCCTATGAAACCGATAACGGTCGGGAAATCCTTCCCTTTTCACATCACACATCGGATGATTGGGCTGACGGCGGCTTCCGCTGCCGGACGCGGGGCGGACCACCCGATTTTTCGGACCTTCCAACATATCCAGGTTTTCCCAACGCTCCGGACCTCGCATCGCCCATTATACCGAGATTTTAGCCCTATGTCAGCCGGAGTTTTCAGATTACCGAAAATTGATCCCCCTGGATGGATCGTCTAAAATTGAACGGCAAAGTGGATAGAATCAAATGGGGAACCAAATTAAAAACGAAAAATCATGGAGCCCATTTCCGTCAAGCGGTTTGGGAGATTCCACAATTTTTCGTTTGAAAAAACACGAACATGGGGCCACCGCAACGGTCATCCACATGGTCAGTGGCGGCCTTGAGAATCCCGTTTTACTTGGGACCGATGAGCGGCAACGTTGCGTGTTGCGCACCGGCATCACGCGATGTTTGCGCCGCATTTGGTGTCGCGGTCGGATTAGTGTCCGTTTTTTCCGTGTTGGGATCGTCTAATCGGACGAGCAGGTAGCTTTTGAGTGTCCGCGTGGCGTCGTGGACGAGTAGGGGCGTTTCCTCTTGGGTTAGATTGTAAATACCGCTCTCGAAAACAGTTTGATCCAATCCATCAATGGTGAACGCGACCCGTTGTGTTTTCTGATCGACACGCCCCTGGACGGCGAATGTCTGATCAGGTTGGTTGGGATCACAAAAAGTCCCACTTAACAATCCGTCTTGGTTGACCGCGAGTTGGAGGGCAAAACAGTGTTCAGGATCGACTTTTTCGCCCTTATCGGTGACCATGGCGAACGTTCCCAACGCTAACCATTCGGTATCCGCATCCTCTTTCAGCACGGAATCGACACTAAGCGCGGGCTCGGGTAATTCGGGCGTGGCCAGTTCGACGGCACTTTCGCGGTAGGTGTCAATGGTACCGATATCCTGGCCATTGACGAACACGCGATTATCCTGATAAATTACATTTCCGCCAGTACCATACTCGTAGTAAACCGGTTCGTTCCAACCGTAGTCTGGGAACCATGCCACCACGCCCGACCACGAGGGAGCCTGCCACCAGTAATACGTGGGATAACGGTCCCAACACCGATGGTAGTGCCACCATGGCATCACAACTGGTGGATGGTACCCCCACCACTCGTGGTTGTACCAACGATAGGCGTGATAGGTATCCGTACCAATGTATAATCCAATACGAACGTTGTCGGCCCACGTCACCCATTGGGGAGCCGGACGATAGGCTCGACGGTCCCAATATCCCGGATGACCTGGTCGATAAAAATCAGGGTCATGGTGTGGATCAGGACGAAAATGGTCTCCGCGGTCCACGAAACGATCCGGATCCATGTGACGCCCCGCCTCGTAAAGATGATCTTCCATATGGTTCATCTCCGGACGATTGATGTGATCCCCACCAAGTTGTTGATCTATTCCACCGGGGCCGCGATTCTCGCTGGGTATACGGTCTCCTATGGACGGTCGTGGACCTTCGCCGGGTATTATACGGTCCCCTGCGGATGGTCGTGGCCCCCCCGATTGACCGGGCAGATTCGGACGGTGTTCTCCCGGTCGAGAGGAACCGGGTCGATCGCCAATCGAAGCCGTTGGTCGAGAGGAACCGCCACGGTTACTCGTCGAAGCCGTCGGTTGAGAGGAACCGCCACGATTGCCCATCGAGGCCGTCGGTTGAGAGGTACCTCCACGATTGCCCATCGAAGCTGTCGGTTGAGAGAAACCGCCACGATTGCCCCTCGAAGCCGTTGGTCGAGAGGAACCGCCACGGTTGCCCCTCGAAGCCGTTGGTTGAGAGGAACCACCACGGTTACTCGTCGAAGCCGTCGGTCGAGAGGAACCTCCACGATTGCCCATCGAAGCCGTTGGTTGAGAGGAACCGCCACGGTTGCCCATCGAAGCCGTCGGTCGAGGGGAGCCGCCACGGTTACTCGTCGAAAAAGCGGGGCGGTTCATACCGCCGCGATGACTCACTGCAAAGGATGGTCTGCCAGAAGGACCACCGCCATGTTGTGCCATACCGGTGTTCCATGTCGCCAATATTGCCACTCCACCGCAGAGCAGTCTACCAAAAATTTGGAAGGTCTTCATCATCTGATTCATCCATTTAAGCAGGTACTTGGAATTGCCCAAACAGCCATCATCACCCGGAGGATTCGTCCGCTTGCGTTTTACGAAATGGAATAACTCACTTTTGAATGGAATTTTTCCATCTTTTTGAAGAAAAACGAACGCTTGAATCCTCTTATGCCTCTGAAGCATCCCTTCCTCAGGGGGATCTCTCCCTATTGTATACGATGTCACGCCATTTGTCTTGCGAGACTTCCTATTTTGTCTATGGTAAAAAAACTATTTCCAAACAGGGATTGTCCGAAATTTCAAAAAAAAGACAATAAAAGCACCGATAGATCGCGTCCAAGGCACTGATTCGTTCCTCATTCCCGTCGTTCTACCACTATTCGTGATCGAATGTCGTGGGAAAATCATTCGCTAAGCCTCTGTTCGCGTGGAAGCATAGACTCGTATTTTACGGACGTTTTTATATCCATATAAACCATGTTATCCTTATAGAAACGAGTTTCATCATGTCAGATTCCACGGCTCCTCACTCCGCTCTGCCAGTGGGCCGCGTTTTTCTCGTTGGTGCCGGACCGGGCGATCCCAAACTGATCACGCTGCGCGGCGTGGAGTGTCTTGCGATGGCCGATCTGGTGTTGTACGATTATTTAGTCAATCCAGCATTATTGCGCCACGTACCCTCCACTGCGGAACTTGTGTGCCTCGGACATCCCCATCGTGGTCGGGAAATTCCACAGGCGGAGGTTAATCGTCGGATGGTCGCCGCCGCACAGATGGGCCGAACTGTGGTACGGCTCAAATGCGGCGATCCAAACCTCTTTGGACGTGGTGCGGAGGAGACCGCCGTTTTGCGGCAATATGGCGTACCATATGAATGTGTGCCAGGTGTGACCGCCGCCTTCGCCGCTGCGGCAAGTATGGATATTCCACTTACTCACCGTGATTTCGCCTCCGCCGTCGCATTCATTACCGGACATCGACGCCAAGATGGCGGAATAGGACGCCCATCGTATCAACGAAACAATGACGATCATGGTGGAAATATAGGGAATGGAGAAATTGCGGGAAATACGCCGCTTTTGAAAAGAAGTATTCCAGAAACTGGGGAGAAATTTGAGCTATCGCAAGAGGTAGAACCGATTGATTATGCTTATTATGCGGCATTTCCCGGTACGCTCGTGTTTTACATGGGAATGAAAACGGCTGCCGACTGGAGCGAGGCGTTGGTACGTGGTGGGCGAGCGGCTGACACACCTGTCGCGGTGGTACGGCACGTAGGGTGGCCCGATCAAGCGGCTACTCATTGTACTTTGGGAACCGTTGCCGCGACCATTGAACGCCAAAATATCCGACCGCCCGCACTCGTGTTCGTGTACGATTCCGCCGCTGTGATCCATGAACAGTAGGTCTCGACTTGGTACCTGCGGCATGCCAGAATGCTGGCGACAATTTTCGATTTAGGCTAAACGAAATGTATAGGAGGAGTTCGTTATGTGGCGATCCGTTTTGACGCTTTTTGGGAGCGTATGTTTCTTGGGGTGTGGATTGTGTTGGGCGGAAACGCCAACCGTGGTCGAGGCACCGCATAAAAAGCTGATTGAACTCGGTTGGGATATTCCCGACACGGCTTTTTTGCGGCAAAATTATGAAAAAATGGAGCAAACGACTCCGTTTGACGGTGTGATTTACGAACTTGCTCAGGTCGCCAAACGTGATGGACAGGAACCCCAAAAACAGTCGAGCCAATGGTTGTGGGACGCCACACCGTGGGATCGCGCGACGTTCCAACCTGCCATCGACGATTTGAAGAGCTGTGCGTTCAAACAGTTTACCGACAATTTTATTCGCATCAATTTTTCGCCGGCGACCGTCGCGTGGAATGACGATGCCGGATGGAAGACGATCACACAAAAGGTCGCTCTGTGCGCTTGGGTGGCCAAGGCCAGCGGCTGTACAAAAGGCGTGGCTCCCGATTTCGAATCGTACGGCTCGGAACTCTTTCGTTATCATCCCGATAGTGGACTTTCGTTCCAAGATACGGTGGCGATTGCTCGACAAAGGGGAGCGGAATTCGTGACCGCGATTGCCTCGGAACATCCCGACGCCGTGGTGTTGTGCCTGTGGATGAATAGTATCAACGCCTCTGCCGGTCGCAGTGATACGCCTGACGCGATTCTCGAATCAGCGGGATACGGTCTGTTGCCAGCGTTCATTAACGGGATGCTCGACGCTGCGCCCACGACGATGCGGTTCGTAGATGGTTGTGAAAATGGATACTACTACGATGGCGAGGAAGCGTATGCGCGTTCGGCCCTCGACATGCTCCTGTGGACCAGTCCGGCAATGCGGCTCGTCGCTCCGGAAAATCGAACGAAATATCGCACCCAAGTCCAAGCGGGATTCGGATTTTATCTCGATATGTACAGCAATCCGAAGGGAAATGATTACTATCGGGAGGCCCATGAGGGGGAAACGCGGTTCGATCGCATGGTGGCGAATCTCGACGCGGCCCTTTCTGCCTCGGACGAATATGTTTGGGTTTACGGCGAGAAATACCGTTGGTGGATGGCCGAATCTTCCGAAAAACCTGAGTTCAGTCCCGAACCGGAATCTGTGCTTTGGCAAGCATTTTTTCCAGGCCTCTCTGACGCATTTTGGGCGATTAAAGATCCGCGAATCGCGGGGAAACGTGCTCTGCAAACGTTACTCGAAGCCGGTCAGGCGGTGAATCTTCTGAAAAATCCCGATTTCAGTGAATCGACGTCCGATGGAAAAGAACCACTCAATTGGGGGAATTGGCAGCATGAGGAAGTGTCACATGGCACATTTGGATGGGAAAAACGAGAAAATGGCGGGGTGGCGGTGACGCGAAATGTGGAAAATGGCTGCTTTATTCAGGCCGTCGAGGTCCAACCGAGTGAGCGGTACGCCGTGACGACGACCGCGCAAATCATCGGTCATGGACGACCTAAATTGGCGGTACGCTGGCAAAAATCGGACAGTACCTGGTGCTGCGAAGATCGTGATGTGACATTTGTTTCTGAACCCCGGGATACTGCTGATGCCCCCAATGCCCTTGAGGCAAACGCCGTGGAACAAAAATATATGATGACCGGATATGTGAAAGTTCCGGCGGGAGCGGAAAAAATGGTACTGCTGTTGAGTATTGACCATCAACGGGCTGAGACCGACCGCTGCGCGTTTGAAAACGCCGCCGTTTATCGCATTCCTCGTTAAACGGCACGGGTGAATTTTCGTCTATCGCGTTGCCCGCGAAGAGATTTTTCGCTTGCTGAACGGATTTTGACTCGTTAACCGCCGATGGATGCCCGACGGTTGCGTCCAGCGACAGTATATACAGTATATACTGCAAAACACCACGAGAAAACGGACAAACCTATTTCCCGTGGTGTTGTTCGACTTATGGTATCGCTTCATCTCACTGCGCCATATCTCATCGGCATGGAGCATACCGTTTTGCGAAATATTATGGCTCCAAACACTAGCCGCCTCATGCTCCCATGACGTTATATCACGCACATAATTCTCACACATCACAGCTCGCGATACGGCGGTTTGTTTAGGGGAAAGTCCCTATTACGCACGTTCCGAGAGGACATCTGCTTCGTACTTTTTCGCGGCGGCGAGCCAAGCACGACCGACCGGCGCACCCTTCTGCTCACAGTAGTAATCCCAAACCGCAGCGAACGGCATTGATTTCTGCTCTTCGAGCAACGCCAAACGACTGGTGTAATCGCCGCTGGTTTCGCACGCCTTCAATTCGGTCACTGGTTCCAAAAGCGCGATTAGCAACGATTTCAACATCGCTCGCACACCAATCGCCCACGCCGCGATACGGTTGATACTCGCATCGAAATAGTCCAAACCAATGTGGACCTTGTCGAACAGATCGTTGCGGACGATCTCCTCCGAAATCGCCTTCAGATCGTCGGTCAACGTCACCACGTGGTCGCTGTCCCAACGGACGCCACGGCTCACGTGAAGCATCAACTCCGGCACGAACATAAGGGAAGAGGAAATTTTGTCCGTAATCGTTTCGGTTGGATGGTAGTGTCCCGTGTCGAGCGTGAACGCAATCTGGTTCTTCGTCGCATAACCGAGATAAAACTCATGCGAACCTACCGTATAGCTCTCACAACCGATGCCAAACAGCTTCGATTCGACCGCGTCGCGATCACAATTCTTGTCGATCTTGACCGAGAAAATCTCGTCTAACGATTTCTCCAAACGTTTACGCGGAGCCAAACGATCTACGGGCGTATCTTTCATACCGTCCGGAATCCAGAAATTCGTCATACAGGTCGTACCAAGGAATTTACCAGCTGCCTCACCAATTTTACGACAGGCAATACCATGTTCGACCCAGAATTTACGAATGCCTTCGTCTTGATGCGAAAGCGTCAAACCATCCGAGGCCTTCGGGTGCGAGAAATACGTCGGATTGAAGTCGAAACCGAGACCCTGCTCTTTGCACCACGCAAACCAATTTTGGAACTGTTCCGGACCAAGCTCGTTACGATCAACTTTTTTGCCATTCATTTCGGCGTAAAAAGCGTGCAGATTGAGGCGATGTGTTCCCGGAATGAACGACAACGCACATTCGAGGTCCGCGCGTAACTCCGCCGGAGTGCTCGCTTTGCCGGGATAATTACCCGTCGCCGCAATACCACCGTCCAACGAACCTGCGTTTTCAAAACCACCAACGTCGTCGCCTTGCCAGCAGTGCAGCGAAATCGGAATACCGGCGAGCACCTTCATCGCCTTTTCTGTGTCTACACCAATCGCCGCATACTGCTCTTTCGCCAATGCGTAAGCCTGTTCGATCTTCTGTGTCATCTCTCATTCCTTTCCATATGGATATCCATCATACAAGTTTTAGTTTTATTCATGATTGCCATACGTCCGTCATCACGACGTTCCATGTTTCTTACGGCGTTGGGTTTCCGCTCACCAGCTTACCGCCTATCCACGCCGCGGAACATGACACGGAGAACCGTCTGGGGCCGGGGCAACGGACGGAAAAGCACGCGATGATTTCTCACTTCATCGGCATTTGACGCTTACATCATTTAATTTTGTCTCGCGAGCGTTTGTATCGATCACGTTTCCTGTCTCAATTCTGCCCGGCTGGAAAAACCACACCCACCAAACAATACGCTCCACGCTATACCTTATCCGATCAGTTCCCACAAAGGAACAGATATCGCCCAAAATTTTCAAAAAATTTTCGACTTTTCCACAACATCTTCATCACAGATATTCTATCAAGCAAGATGGAATTGAAAACCGGTAACCCGCGGCACGTAGCCGACCACCATAAAGGCAAACTCTTTCTGTCGAACAAAATCGCCGACATAAGTGCAAAATGGAACGGAATAGGTGTAAACACTTCCAATTGTGTGAAAATCGTGCTAACATGGAATACGTTTCAATAGAAGGAGCGAAGGCGAGCGATGAGCACTTTACTAGTTGCGATTCTGTCATTTTTGGGATATCTGATCGCGTATCATACCTACGGTCGATTTCTTGCGAAAAAAATCTTCAATCTGGATCCAGCTGAGCCTGTTCCGAGTCGAGAACTTCAGGATAACATTGATTTTGTTCCGACTAATCGCCATGTATTGTTCGGTCATCATTTTACGAGTATCGCGGGTACTGGTCCCATCGTGGGACCTGCCATCGCGGTCATGTGGGGATGGCTACCAGCTCTGTTATGGGTGATTTTCGGCTGTATTTTTGTTGGTGCGGTCCATGACTTTGCCGCCCTAGTACTGTCCGTTCGTAATCAGGGACACACGCTGGGCGACCTCGCCGGAGAAGTCGTTTCGCCCGCCGCCAAACGTATTTTTCTCCTCATTCTTGCCTTCGTGTTGGTGATCTTGATCGCCGTGTTCGCTAATGTGATCGCCGTCATTTTTGACCTCTATCCACAAGCGGTCATTCCTGTCTGGACCTCGTTGCCTCTGGCAATCATATTGGGGTTAGTCACGCGAAAACTCCATGTGAAACTACTGATTCCCTCGTTATGTAGCCTGTTTCTCCTATATTATCTGATTTATGCGGGGACCACGTGGATACCGCCGCTCC
>JAQVKF010000049.1 GCA_028694795.1 Thermoguttaceae bacterium
TGGTTCGACTGCCGGAGCTGGTTCGACTGCCGGGGCTTCTTGCGATTCTGCCGTAGCCGCCTCTGTCGCAGCCGCTTCCGCCGCTGTTTTCATCTCGTCCGTCGCCACCGGAGCTGCGCCAGAAGCCGCTTCGCTCGAAGGTTCTGCCGCATTTCCCGCGGGCGTACGATCAATGAACTGGCGATCACGATTCTGTTCGTAATAGGCCAACGCATCAGCATCGGAAATCGTTTCCGGAGCCACTTGGAACGCGTTAACAGGCAATTTCACATATTCCACGTCCACCTGATAGGGAACCTTGAATCCAGGTGTGCTGCGATTCGGATTTGGCGTCGTGTCCTTATATTGGTCGAAGAAACGGTGTAATTCCGCCTCACTCGGCTCCTTGACCTGAGCGACAAACGCGTCTACTGGCAAACCAACCGCCGCGATCTGCGCTCGACGCCATGTACGAGCCATGTAATCGAACCGTTGCTGCGGGGTGGTCACCATCAGCTCGGATGGATCCGCTTGGACGCCTAGACGCCGCACCTGACGTGCGAGCATCTCCTGGCCAAGCACTTCCATGAATTGCTTTTCTTTCAGGTTACGGCTCGAAAGCAACCGCATGTAAGTCACGTTGTCGATGACACCTGTGGTCCACTGCTTCAACGTCTCCTGATACGCCGCTGAACTCCATGTCATGCCTAACTCTCTCGCATAATGACTCTGGAGCCAAAGATTTGCAATCGCATCGTTCGAAACGCCGTCCCGCTGAATCTCTTCGATAAAACCTTGCAACGCCAACGGTTGCGCCTGCTTCATGCGTACCAGTTGGTACAACTCGCTCAGTACAGAAATCGCCACACGACGATTTTGACGATACGTTTCGAGGTCTTGCTCGGTCAAATCCCCGTATCTGGAGGTCGCTACGACCTTTTTGTCGCCACGCGTTCCTGGGTTGCGCGACATACTCGGAATGAACACAAATGCGATCATTGCGACAAGCGTCAGCCCCGCGAGCCCGACTTTCTTGTATTTACGGAGACGACGAATTGGATTCCCTTTTGCCATTGGTATACCTATTCCAATTGAAAATTCAATCTGTTTTCAAGGTGTTCGAAAGTGACAGGATAATTTTTCCCCCCAGATGGGTAGTTTACGAACGCCGCAAACGTCATCGGGATATTTTGTACCTGCATAAATACGAAAACCCTTCGATACATCAGAATCTCCCATTGTAAAGAGTTTTTCGACAAGAGCAAGACCGATATTTCAATATCTGCTCTTCTGTTCGCTCAACCATGGTAAAATATATCTTTGGAAAAATTTTTTTTGTGAAGAAATACCACTCTTTATGAACATTCGACTTCCATCCGCCCATAATATTTTGTGAATTCCTCTTTCCGAAATTGAAAAAGTCGTTTACGATTCGAGTTTCGTATCATACACTGCTACGCTGTTACGCATCGGTTGGACATCCGACGAGGGCGGATGATAGCGGAAGTGGTGATCGCGAATTCGGATCGTTTTTCGATCTGAACCAAATACGTACCCTCAAGACGATTCACTTTTTGAGAATCGCCTCATCATCTGAATAAGTGGACCTGTGGAATATGACAACCCCATTAGTAATTGTGGAATCCCCGACGAAGGCGAAAACACTCAGCCGCTTTCTTGGGAAAGATTTTCAAATCGAAGCAAGTATTGGACATATTCGTGATCTGCCTGAAGGCGCGAAAGAGATTCCCGCCGCATATAAGGGGGAACCGTGGGCACGGCTCGGGGTCAAAGTCGATGATCATTTTGAACCGATTTATGTCATTCCCGCCGCAAAAAAGAAGCAGGTCAAAAAACTGAAGGATATGCTCAAAGAGGCTAACGAACTTTATCTCGCAACGGATGAAGACCGCGAGGGAGAGGCCATTAGTTGGCATTTGCTCGAAATTTTGAAGCCGAAAATTCCTGTAAAGCGTCTCGTTTTCCACGAAATTACCAAAGAAGCGATTCTCGACGCGCTTGAACATCCGCGAGACCTGGACGATGATCTCGTGCGTGCTCAGGAAGCGAGGCGGATCGTCGATCGATTGTATGGTTACGAGGTTTCGCCGCTCTTATGGCGTAAAATTCGTCCGCGTCTCTCTGCGGGACGTGTCCAGAGCGTCGCCGTACGTCTCATCGTCGAACGCGAACGACAGCGAATGCGTTTTATCGAGGCGCAGTGGTGGGATCTACTCGGAAAATTCGCCAAACAGTCGGAATATTCCACTTTTACCGCGCCGCTGGTGGCCGTGGGTGAACGCAAACTGCCGACAAGTCGCGATTTCGATCCCGATACCGGACTACTCAAACATCCAAAACTGCTTCGGATGAACGAATCGGATGTGCTTACGCTCGCCGAACAGTTGCGACAAGGGAACTGTCGTGTTCTTGAACGTGATGAAAAACCGTATACGCTTTATCCGTCGCCGCCGTTTACGACAAGTACGCTTCAACAGGAGGCGAACCGGAAGTTCGGTTTTACGGCTCGTCAAACGATGCAGGTCGCTCAGAATCTGTACGAAAACGGTTATATTACCTACATGCGAACGGACTCGACGAATCTGTCGCATGAAGCGATCAGTGCGGCGAGAAATCTGGTCCAAAGTGAATATGGATTGGAGTATTTGCCCAATTCACCGCGGATTTATCGAACGAAAGTCAAAAACGCTCAGGAAGCCCATGAGGCGATTCGACCGTCAGGAAACCATTTTGCGCGACCGGAAACGCTGCGTATGAAATTGACGCCGGACGCGTTTCGGCTGTACGATCTGATTTGGAAACGAACCGTGGCCAGTCAGATGGAAAACGCCAGGGGACGCCGTGCGACGGTTGTCGTCGGATTGGGCGAAGGCGAGAGAATGGGACGCTTCGAAACGTCGGGAAGCCGGATTGAATTTCCAGGATTTTTGCGAGCTTATGTCGAAGGCTCAGACGATCCACTCGGCCAGATTGCCGATCGTGATACCTGGTTACCGCCGATGGAAGTGGGCGAAACGTTACGGTGTGAAGGGCTGGATCCGAAATCGCATACCACTGCGCCACCCAATCGGTTTAGTGAAGCGGCACTGACCAAAACGCTGGAAGACAAGGGAATCGGACGACCGAGCACCTACGCTTCGATCATCGAAACGATCCTTGCGCGTCAATACGTGGTCAAGAAAAATGGAGCGCTTGTGCCGACCTGGGTCGCGTTTGCCGTACTGCAATTACTCGAAATCCATCTGCCATCGCTTATTGATTACGATTTTACCGCCAAGATGGAGGACGAACTCGACGAAATTAGCCGTGGTGAACGAAATTATCTCGATTATCTGAACGGTTTTTATTTCGGTGACGATGATACCGATGGTACCAATGCCGATCATTTCCAATCCTGTTCTGATTCCGATTCCAGATCCGGTTCAAACGCGCCGGTCGATTCAGCTAAAACGTCTGTCGATTCGGCCAAAACGCACACCGCTGTAGGGTTGAAATTGCAACTCGAAACGAAGGTGGGCGAGATCGACGCGCGGGATGTGAATCGCATTCTACTCGGTACACCGATCGTGGATGGCGTGGCCGTGGAGCCGATTTATGTGCGTGTTGGGCGTTATGGTCCGTATCTCGAACAGGGCGAATTGCGAGCGAATTTTCCGGAAACCATGGCTCCGGACGAACTGACTCTCGCCAAAGCGGTCGAATTGCTTCAACAGGCCCAACAAGTTGAAGAACCACTCGGCATCTGTCCGGATACTGGACGTGCGATTTACGTCAAAATCGGTCGATTCGGACCGTATGTTCAACGTGAAGCCGAAAAAGAAGGGGATAAACCGCAATATGCGTCGCTGCTTAAGGGAATGGATCCAGGACAGGTGACGCTGGAAGAAGCGGTCGAACTGTTGCGTTTGCCCAAAACGCTGGGAACGCATCCAGAGTCGGGCGATCCGGTGATTACGTCGAATGGTCGATTTGGACCATACGTCAAATGCGGTACGGAAACGCGGTCGTTGACGGCGGGTTTGTCGCCGATTCGCGTTACGTTGGAAGAGGCGTTGATATTGCTTGCACAGCCAAAACAATCGTCGCGTCGTGGTGCGGTGGGTGGAACGACCAAAACGCGAGAACCGATTAAAACATTTGAACACCCATCGCCAGTAACCGAAAAACCGGTTAAATTATTGTCGGGTCGGTTCGGACCGTATGTGACAGATGGTGTGACGAATGCGTCGTTGCCGCGTGACCTGGAACCGAAAGACCTGACATTCGAACAGGCGATTTCGCTTCTCGAGCAGCGTGCCATACGCGATGCCGAAAAAGGGCCATCGAAACGGCGAACGACCAAAAAAGCGGTCAAAAAAATCGCCAAAAAAGTCGCCAAGAAAGCGGTGAAAAAGGCAACTAAAAAAGCGGTCAAGAAGACAGCGAAAAAGGCGGTTAAGAAAACGACTGAAAAAGTCGTTGCAAAAGATGTTGCGGATCCGGTAGATATGGCAAATGCCTCAGAATCGGTGGATTGAACCGAGGTCCATCCGTCCATTGTGACACCGTATGACACGGTGATATGGTGTGATACCATGTTCGACATTTATATTATATTTCTGGGATGATCGTAACGTAGGCAGATTAGGGATTGAAATATGGAACGGGAATGGATTGATCGAATTGACACGGTGCGTACACGGCTTGCCTCGCTGCGTGAATCAATGGATTATGAGTCCAAAAAGGCACAAGTTGCGAAGATCGAAAAACAAATGGCCGCGAGTGATTTTTGGAACGATCAGGAAGCCGCTCAAAATATCGTGACGGAACTCAAAGGGATTAAATCGCTTTTGAAACCGTTTGTGGAGCTGGATGCCGGTTTGGATGATCTCAATGTGATGGTGGAAATGAGCGAGGAAGATCCGTCGATTGCGGTGGAAGTGCCACCACTGGTCGAACGTTTGGAAAAAGATTTGGCCGAACTGGAGCTGAGTTCGCTTTTGAATGGTCGTCACGATCCGTGTAACGCGATTATCCAGATTAACGCGCGTGACGGTGGTACGGATGCGAACGATTGGGCTGAGATGCTTTTGCGTATGTATATTGCCTGGGCGGAAGACCACGAGTACACGACAGAAATTCTCGATCGTCAGGACAACGAGGAGGCGGGCATCAACAGTGCGACGCTTGCCGTGCGTGGTTATATGGCATATGGCTGGCTCAAAAGCGAGACGGGTATGCATCGGCTGGTCCGAATGAGTCCGTTTAACGCGGATGGTAAACGACAAACGAGTTTTGCCTCTGTGGACGTGTCGCCGGAGGTTGCCGATTCGGTCGAAGTCGATATCCGTGAGGAGGATGTACGGGAAGATGTGTATCGTTCGAGTGGTGCCGGTGGACAACACGTGAATAAAACCTCCTCGGCGATTCGTTTGACGCATATCCCGACAGGCATTTCGGTCCAATGTCAAAACGAACGTTCGCAACACAAAAATCGTGCGTTGGCTTGGAAAATGCTGCGAGCTAGATTAGCGAGGATCGAGGAAGAAAAACGTGAGGCCGAGATGGCCGACAAATATAAAAATATGGCCAAAGTCGGTTTCGGTTCGCAGATTCGAAGCTATTTCCAACACCCAGACCAGCGTATCAAAGACGCGAGAACGGAGTACTCGGAAACGAATTTTGCGAACGTGATGAATGGTAAAATTCAGGGTTTTATCGATGCTTATTTGCGTTGGCGTATGCAAACTTGAGATACGTAACAGGTATCATTGACCTCTTGGGGACTCACGGTTGATGAGATTCGAACTGTAAAGGCGTACCGGCGAAGCGATTTCGGCATAGCGAGATCGCTTTTGTCTTTTGATGCCCCGATTCCGAGTGGTGTGGGGAATGAAATTCTCATTCTATGGAACTGTGACCGACGTGTAAGGATTGGCGACCATCCACGTGATTGGCTGTAAGTAAAAGCGATGGATTGGAATTTGGCAAAAAACGATTTTATGAAGGCAAACTGAAGATAAAAAACACATCGAATGGATGGGCATAACGTGATTTGAAAGTACGATAGAACGATCTATTCAAGAATTTTTTCTTGTCAATGGATTTGCACTCCATAACCAAAATGGGAAAACCGCCACGACGTTACTCACCAGTTGCGTCGATTTTTTGAACACGGATGTGAATACGGTCACGCGAATTCCTTTTGGCTCGATTCATCGAATACTGCGGATTATTACAACCTTTGGTTTGTTTTTGGCGAACTGTCCGGTTCCAATGCTTACGTGTCGATGACGAATCTGCCGTTGGATCGTGGCGTCCCAGACCATGGTATGCTTTTAGGGGTGAGTGCGGTTGGAATCGTTTTGGGATGTCGTGTTCGTGCCAGTCGCCGCAGTCGTCTGATCCGCCGCGATTTTTTCCAAAAATGTGCCTAACGCTTCAAAAAAGGCTTCCGTTTGCGGCGAGTTATGATTGCCATTGGGAATGATCACAAATTGTTTCGGATCTTTCGCCGCCTCGAATAGACGCGAAGCTTGCTCAAGTGGAATGAGCGAATCGGCGTCTCCATGACTTTGGAGCAGCGGACCGTCGTATCGTTGGATATTTTCCAATGAATCGAGGTCTGTTCGCACAAGCCAATGGGTGGAGACTGGTAGCCATGGAGTGAGCTGGCGAACCATATCGTGGATTGAGCTGAACGAACTTTCCACGACTAGCCCTTGCGCACCGGTTTCTGCCGCTAGATCGACCGCCACGCCGCCACCGAGTGAACGACCGTAATAAACCAGTTCATTTGGCTTGCGACCTGTGCGTTGGCAGAGCCAGTCACGTGCGGCACGCGCGTCCATGCGAATCCCCGCGATCGTCGGCGAGCCGCCACTTTTGCCATAACCTCGGTAATCGTACATCAGCACCGATACGGGAAATCGACGGCAAAGGTCTGCCGCTCGTGCACTCCAATGGTATACGTTACCGCCGTTGCCATGATTGTATAAAATAACATTCCGTGCGTGCGGATTCCCGAAGTACCAAGCGTTGATCAATACGCCATCAGAAGTGGTGAGAGTCACCGATTCGTGTGCGGGCGCGTCCTCACCATCGGTACGAGAGCGGCTGGAAGCGGCCGCGGCAAATAGAATTCTTTCGACCAACGTCTGACCGAAGGCCGTCACGGTTGCCAACAGCGTTAGGATAAAGACCCCACCCCATAAAGGATAACGCATGGATGCCTCCCATACAATTGTCGTGAGTATTAGAGGGTGCTGTCGATTTGTGCTCGCACGACACGGCATCGGAGCGGCCGCATCGCCTCAACCAATCGTTTGAGCCGTTCAGGATCTTCACAAACACCAATAATGGCACCACCGGAGCCGGTAAAGCCCGCCGATAAACCGAGCGAACGAGCGGTGTCGATCATCTGCTGATATTCCGGGCGAATGGTCACGATGCTGCGACGGTATTCAAAACCGCGATCAATCATCTTGCCAAACGTCTCAATATCGCCGCAGAGTAGTGCGTCACGCGCGATAAGTGCACAAAGTTTCAGTCCTTCGACCGCTTGGAGCACTGCGGAATCTCGTTCACGATACCGGGAGATGAGACTTCTCGTACCACTTTGGATTGGTTTGGGAATATCGAGACCGTATGCTAGGTACATGGGTGGCAAGAGTTTGGGATCAATCGGTTCGTACATTCCACAGCGAAAACCGTCGATTTCACGCATATATTCCACCGCAAAATCCATCGAAACCACGCCTTCATACACCTGAATCACACGGTCCTGCAGGCCGGCGGATAATCCGAGTTCTTCCGTTTCGACCGACAGGACAAACGACGGCTGAACGACTTGCGGCATTTCGACACCGTAAAAATCGAGAAGAGCTCGAAGCGTTGCCACGATGATCGCGCTCGAACCGGCTAGCCCCACCTGACGTGGTATATCGCTTTCATATCGAATCGAAAAATTGCGATCATGCAATGAAATATCATGGGAAACGCAATAATCGACAAATCGTCGAATCGTCGCCTTGATCAGCCGAATGCCACCGTAATAGCCATGCCGCTGGACGTCAGTCGCCAGCTCGTGAATGGACCGAAAACAGCTTTGATCTTGAAAAGTCGAGACGATTTCCAAACGATCCCACTCATAAAGGACCACTTTGGCGGAGAAATTACGCAAAATCGTCGAGATGGTCCGACCGTCACAACCATCGGAAGGATTGCCGACCATTCCCGCTCGCGCAAATGCTCGTTTTCGTATAATTTCCATGGGGGTGCCTGAACTTGTTGGGAGACCGAGAGTATGGGTTCATTTCAGCAACTCGTCTATTTTACGAATATTCCACCGGATATTCCATACCTGATTCCCCGCTGGACATTTTGGTGATCGTTCGCGAATGACGGGCCGGGAGGGAGGTAAAAAGTTTCGGTGTGGCCCGAAGGTGTATCTCGTAAATTTACGGTACCAACGTCTAATCAACGGTATCGACGTCAATGAGATTCTTTTCGGCATATTTTTCGGCATAGGCTCCCGCGGGTGTGCAAATGGTTAGTTTTTCACATTTGATAAACGCTTTTTCTCCGATCGTTGTCACCTTCAGACCGTCGATTTCATCGGGTATCACCAGTGAAACGACCGAAAATTCATCCGGGGAGTATCTCGTAATGGTGATTTCACCGTTCGATTTCTGATACTGAAAATCACCCTTCGTGAGAATCGGAATATCAGAAACCGACGGTTCCGCACCCGTCTCAGACACCGCGGACGGGGCGTTCGGCACCTCCGCTGCTCGCACAAATGGAATCCAAATCAAACCCATCCAACATTCCAATGGCATTTTCCCATAGAATACCTCTTTATTGTATGAGTGGAGTTTGGATACCCGACGATTCAAAGCGAAATGATCGGCAACATTCCCTCCCGATCGGATGGGTGATCAGACCGCAACCATTTCCAAGGGGGCAACTTGTGTGCCCCCTTTAGCGGCCTCTCTTAGCGGATGCCCATACGCTGTTTGAGTTCGGTGGCCAATTCCGCCTTGGGAACTCGCCGTTGTTCAAGCGTATCACGATCGCGGACGGTGACCGTTCCATCGCTGAGCGTTTGGCCATCCACTGTCACGCAGTATGGCGTACCGATCTCGTCCTGGCGTCGATAGCGTCGTCCGACGGCGGCTTTTTCATCATAAAAAGTGTTAAAATACTGTTTTAGCTCGCCATAAATCTCCTGCGCGGCCTCTGGCATTCCATCTTTACGCACGAGCGGGAAGACAGCCACTTTGATGGGGGCGAGCCGTGGATGGAATCGCATCACCACACGTTTCGTCATCTTGCCGCCATCGTCCGGAGCTTCGTCTTCGTGATACGCCTCGCACAAGAACGCAAGCGTTGCGCGATCGGCCCCCGAAGACGGTTCAATTACATGGGGTAGGAACCGCTCACGAGTGACCTCGTCAAAGTAGGTCATATCGCGGCCACTTCCACGATATTTCGGCTTACCATCCGGACCGAGTTCGACTGTGAGCGGGCGTGTGTTTGGATCGAGTTTACCTTCCATATGGCTGCGCAAGTCAAAGTCGCCGCGATGTGCTACACCTTCCAGCTCGCCAAAATCGCCCGGAGCGAGGAATGGAAACGCGTATTCGATATCCGCCGTACCAGTCGAATAGTGGCTTAGTTCCTCTGGCGTGTGTTCACGCATCCGCAGCCGTTCACCCGCCAAACCAAGGTCGCGATACCACTGCATACGACGATCACGCCAGTACATGTACCACTCACGCGATTGGTTCGGATGACAAAAAAATTCGATTTCCATCTGTTCGAACTCACGCGAACGGAAGGTAAAATTACGCGGTGTAATCTCATTCCGGAAACTTTTGCCCATCTGAGCGATACCAAACGGAATTTTGACACGGGTGCTATCGCAGACATTTTTGAAATTGACGAAAATCCCCTGAGCGGTTTCCGGTCGCAGGAACGCCGCGTCCGCCTCGCCACCTAACGCGCCAATCGTCGTTTTGAACATCAGATTGAACTCACGCGGCGGTGTAAGCGTTCCGAGTTCTTTCGCATCCGGCCCCAACACGTCGGCGAATTCGCCCTTAGTCGTCGTCAAGTCCTGCATCGGCGAATCCCAAACAAGTTCACCTACATTTTTTGCCCGCAGATTGAAGAATTTCTGAGCCTTTTGTTCACACGCTTTTTCGCCATCCTCACCGACCAATTCCGTCGTCACGAATATCTTTTTGCCATGGTATTCAACCCAACGTCCGTTGACTTGATCGTAACGATATCGCTTCTTCGATTCCCGACAATCCACCATGTAATCGCAGAACAGATCGTAATGTCCGGAACACTTCCAGACTTGCGGGTGCATAATGATCGTGCAATCGAGGCCGCACATCTCGTAAGCCGACGGAGCGCCTTGCGGCACAACCAGCTCGTTGTGTGAACGCACCATGTCGCTCCACCATGCTTCACGCACATTCCGCTTCAGCTCGACGCCGAGCGGGCCGTAGTCCCAAAAGCCGTTCAGACCGCCGTAAATCTCACTCGATTGAAACAAAAAACCACGTCGCTTACAAAGCGCAACCAGCGTATCCATATCCATGGCATATCCATTCCATTGTGCGTTTATACTCATTTCAATATGGCTCGAACGACGGTAAAAATCGTCTCGATTTCGTAGTCAGCTCTCCGCCGTGATGGACCGCACCTACTCGAAACGCGATCTGCAAACTGAGTATATCCTGAGTCCTGTTGAAAAATGTTCGCCCACGTCCCAATCTATGTCCAAGCTCACGTTCAAGCCTGTGGAAAGGGGACTGCGAAAACGGTCGCGTCAACGGCGAACGCCTCGTGCGTTGATTATAGCCTGTCTCACAGAAATTGAAAACCAACCACCGCATCTCCCGTCACATTTTGCATCGAAATCGGAAAAAATGTGAGTGTTTGCTTACGTTGACCGCTAGAGATGACGTCGCTATACTGAACGCACGGGGATCTGTTAAGATGCGAGTTGCCGGATGGTTACTTTTTGATGTCTGTTTTATAGAGTTTGATGCTTTCGCGTGCCTTGCCGCGGAAATACCAGCGGCCAATTCCATCTTTCCAATCCGCTGCCTTTTTAACAAAAATCTGTACCAATGGATCCACCAAAAATGAATACCATTCGATTACTAGAACGTTTTTTACGATACGTGAACATTGATACGCGCAGCGTGTTTGATTCGCCTCGGTATCCGAGCAGTGAAGGGCAGCGAGAGCTAGGTCGATTGCTTGTCGCGGAACTTACAGCGATCGGGCTGACCGATGCTTCGCAAGATGAATGGGGGATCGTGATGGGGACGCTTCCAGCAACACCGGGAAATGAATCGGTACCGATGATCAGCTGGTGTGCTCATATGGACACTTCGCCTGAGGCATCTGGTCAAAATGTCAAGCCTGCGGTGATTCGAAATTATGATGGACAAAAGATCAATCTGTATGGAAATACAGCGATCACGCTGACCTTAGCCAAACATCCAGAACTAGCGGAAATGTGCGGAAAGACGCTCATCGTTACCGATGGAACGACGCTATTAGGCGCGGATGATAAGGCTGGCTTGGCGATTATTATGGAGGCAATTGAGAGTTTATGTGAAAATGCGTCCAGTATGCATGGTCCGATTCGCGTCTGTTTTTCGTGTGATGAGGAAACGGGTTGCGGTGCGGACCATTTGAATCCACAGAAACTTGGAACCGCTTGTTATACAGTGGACGGAGACGCTGGCGAAAAGATTAACATTGAAACGTTTTCTGCCGCTCAGGCGATTGTGCGAGTGACCGGTCAGAATTGCCATCCGGGTGCCGCGAAGGGATTTATGATCAATGCCGTACGTGTTTTAAGTCGTTTTATTGAACTGTTGCCGCGGGCGATTGCTCCGGAAACGACCGATGAACGGGATGGCTTTTTGCATCCCTTTGAAATGAGCGGCGATACTGCCTCGGCCACGGCGAAGGTACTGATTCGTGATTTTGAAACGCCTATGCTTTCGATTCGTGGGGATTTTCTACGTAGTATTGGCAAAACGTGTGAGCTCGAATTTCCCGGCGCAAAAGTTGAGATCGAAATCACGGAACAATACCTGAACATGCGTGACGATTTGAATCGAGATCCGCGTTCTTTTCAATTGGCGGAACAAGCGTTGCGAAATCTTGGAAAAGAACCGATTCGCAAACTAATTCGTGGGGGTACGGATGGTTCGCGATTGACGGCGATGGGCGTACCGACGCCGAATCTCTCCGCCGGAGCGCATTGTATGCACTCTGTGGAAGAGTGGGCCTGTCTCGAAGAAATGGAGACAACTGTCCAGTGGCTTTGCGAGATTGCAAAGCTATGGACAAATGAATAGTATCGTGCTTATGCTTACATTGTTTAAAAATGCGAAAAATTCGAGCCTAGCCGCAAGCAACACGGCTAGCGGAAACTTGCGTATGAAAACACAAAATTAAGAACGCACAAAAGCAGATAGAACAGGGACAAGGTGGTTGCCATCATGTAACTATTGGAATTGACGGGGCAGGCGATTGGGGGATTTTTTGTGGGCGATACACCTAGACCTGACCGGGAATTCAATGGAGTATTATTATGGTATGAAGATTTGGACGCCGAGCGGTTCTGTTGCGGAAAGAATGCCAGGGGGAAAAACTTTCCATTCGAGACACCGCCGCAGACGATACGAGAGTCTTGCCGAATCATGGAGGAATGACCGCCCTTGGTTAAGTGGGCTACCGTTCACTATGGGGGTACACCATTTGAATCGGTCAGAGTAGAATTGATCCATGGTACCAGTCATGCGATTTTTTGCCAATAAAATTGCGTGCCTGATACCCAAATCAAGTGGAATCGAGATAAAACTCGGGAAAAACGCTTGCTCAACGGGTGATCATGGCCCTGCTTCCGAGGACTCCGGAGATGTGGACTGGTACCACAATGATTCCCAGTACCTGCGGTCAGTCTGGTAGGGATCGACCGGCACGTCATTGGGAAGTTCCTGTGGTAAAATACCATACCGTTTCATCTCACGGATATATTCCGGTCGTGGACGATAGTTGGGCATGTCGAACCTCCCAATCTTCTCCAAATATGATTTCGCTTCCGTAATGTAAACGAGAATCGTTTGATAATCGGGGTCCTTTGTATCGGGGAAGACCGCACGTCCGCCATCTGGGTTTTCTGTATATGCCTGTTCACTGATACAGCTTCCACGTCCACCCGCATCCTTGGCCAGCGGTGCTATCAATACGGGTGATTTTTCTGGACGTGTTAAATTGTACATCAAATGGCGTGGATATTGCCACCCACGATCTTCCGAGGCTATCCGTGCAATCGCTTTATCACCAGCATGGCAACCGCCGCAGCGTCGATCTATCGCCTCCATACATCGCTTGGACGATTCCCATTCGAGATCGTCACGATATGATCTGTTTTCAAAATAGGAGCCAATCATGCCGCTGCCGACTGCCGCGTAAGTTCCGGGATACACCGCACCCGATTCGATCCACATTTGTAGATAGGTCCACTCTTCTGGTGAAAGTGATACGCCCGCGTGGTGTTCATCGACCAATTTCATCAAACGAGACGCCGAAGTACCGATAGTCCGAGGCGGGCGATTTCCGCGTTGATTGTTGCCATCCGCGACCAACCGGCGACTCATGATCGTATAATACGCGATCGAGTACATGGGACCATCATCCCCACACAAATTGACGCCGCCTTCCATGCGATCCGGTTGATGACACTCGACACAATGACGATCCAGAATCGGCTGTATATCACGTGAAAAGTCAAAAACCTCGGGAACATTGGGTATCGGTGTAATTTTGTCAGGTGCTCGTGTGGCGGCCAGTGGTAACATTCCACCTGCCACGGGGGCGTTGCTGCGCTGCTCGTGACAACCGATGCAGGTCTGCGTTTCACCAGGCATCACCGAGGTAAAACTTTGCATTCGTTTAACCGAATATCCATTTTGATCGAGTGCGACGAAGAATAAACTTCGTAAGGCGGGGGCCTCAAAATACGCGGAACCGTCTGGTTCTACGGGAACTTTTCCAATGATGCGTTCCAAAATAAAGGTGCCGCCCAAGCTGATCGGTTCCATACCACCGCTAAAATGTACCGGTTGCGGAAGCGTTTCGAGAATGAGTAATTCCTTAATATCGCCCCGTTTCACACCGCCCATATTACGACCACGATAGATATCGGTGATCACAAACTTGCCCGTTGATTGGCGACTGTCCGTAAATTCCGCGACCAAAGGTTCACGGGGACGTTTGATCAGTGGTCGTGGTTCGTGACATTCCATTCCCGTGTCACGCTCTTCCTGCGAAAGCGTATAAATTGACTCCGTTCGACCGTTTTGATCCATCAGAACAATACTTCCACCTCGCGCGGCCATGAACGCATTTTCGGAAAATGCCCATGGATCACGATATTCCGGACTGCGCGAAATATACTGTGCCGATTTCTGTTCGTCCGGACCACTGCGCGGATCAACCGATGTCAAAAACCCGTTGTGTTCACGAATGCCATGACCGGGTGAGAACGACGCGATCACTTTTTCGCTATTCGGAATCGGCTTCGCATCAATCATCGTGGTCTGCGGGTGCATATTTCCGAAAAAAACCATCTGGCGTAATCCGTCAGGAGTCATTGTCCAAAGATGGTGAAATTCCACTTGAGATCGATCGACATATTCCCACCGAGTGTACAGAATTTGACCATTGTTCAAAACCCAAGGGGTGTTATCTTGTTCATTATTGCTTGAAAGTTCACGTACATTTTGTCCATTAGCGTCACAGCGATGAAGCGTAGCCACCTGTGTCGCCCAACAGTTGACCCAACGTTTGCAGCGACTCGACACAAACAGAATGTCGCCATTGGGCAAATAGGTCGGCTCGATGTCGTCATACTCTCCACCACCATCGGTCAACTGCCGCAATCCGCTACCATCCACGCCAATTTCGTAAAGATGATAATGTTCACCATCCTCACGTCGCCAAGAGAAAAGGATCTTTTGCGCATCATAATGGACGACCGGATCACGAATTCCACCTTGGGGATCGTCGATAAGGACTTTGACATCACGTGTACGCAAATCCAATATACACAAACGGCTGCCGTTGCGATAGGTTACACGTTCGCCATGATGGTATACATTTTCGTACTCGCCCTTGGGGAGTTGCGTAGCGCCATAGTAACTAAAATTGGCATACCAGTGTCCATCCGGACCTGGACGACGCTCGGCAAAAACGATCTGTTCGATTCCCTTCATAGTCCCATTCTTGAAACGTTCGTACAGCTGGTTCGGCGGAATGAACGCTTGCGGTAGAGGTTCTTTTTTCTGCCGCAATGCCAGATAATCATACACAATCCAACTTCCATCGTTCAGGTTAATCGAAATCCGATTTTCACCGGAACAAAGTGTTTGAGGTGGAATCTCAAAAAACAGTGTCTGAACGATTCCGGTCACTTCAGGATTGGTCGTCTGATCTGAACCATGTTCCGGCGCACGTTGCGTTGGCAAAACCGTATCGTTGACCGTCACCGTAATCACGGAATGCTCGGACAAATGCGAGCCGCACAATCCCATGACGAATTGGAGTGGTTCCGCATTGGGTGTTTTCGCGTCGAATCGTAAACCGATGGTCCACGGACGATTTCCCAAATGGACTTCACGCGATGATGGATGGACATGCGGCCACTCACGATCCGGCGTTGCTCCGACCTTGAAAAAATAGGGATTTGGTTGGTATGATTCCCATAATTCCTTCGAAAATGGTTTGAATTCGCCAGCGCAGTTATCGGCATCACCGATCATGAACAAAACATCTTCTGGGAGATTTTTCGTTTCATCCGCATACAAGGGATAGGAATACAAAAAGACAGTACTGATCAAAAGTATGGAATATATAAATTTATACGTTTGTGAGAATATTTGTCTCATTTTTTGGCCTTCCAACAACGAATATAATCGATGGAAAACGTACTCGGCAGGTCGGCGGGATTGGGTAGACCGAACCATTCGGGCATCGTTTCGCTGTCAAAATTGACGGTCAGCGGCTGATGATGTTTCACGTTTTTGGATGTCCGAACGACTTTGCCATCGACATACCATTTAACTTCGTCGGCATTCCATTCGAGGCCATAAGTGTGGAAATCTTCCACAAATCGGAATGGTGACTTCCATTCACCTCCGTCAGACGTATGCTTCGCTCCATCTTCCGGCGTTTTCATCACATGTAAATTTGTATGGTAAATATCGCCGTGTTTTTCCGACTTTCCGCTCATTTCGTACACGTCGATTTCTGTCCAAATATCGGGATCAATCGCGTAGAACCAAAACGAACTCGACGCGGTCGAATTCATCGGACGGCTACGCACTTCAAAATATCCGTACAGTACACGCTCTTTGCTCTGAACGGCGGCGGTCGTAAAATCGTGATAACCTTCTGGAAGATTCGGCAACGTTTCCGCTTTGGCCGTCAGATGAAGCATTCCGTCAGCGACGTGGACATTTCCCTTCGCAAACCAACCCGGCTCACGGCCTTTCCAACCTGGATTGTAGTCGAACCACTTGTCAAAATCGAGTATATTGCCATTAAATTCATCGCTAAATGCCTCGCAAAACTCCCATTCGCCGTCAAGTGGGCAGGCGGGCGGGTACGTTTTTTCCGTTTTGGATAGATTCTCCCGCGTAGCGGATGGGGCTGTCTCCGCTGATTCGGAAGACTTCACACTTGGTGCCGCATCGATAGACGCCGGCCCCTCGGCATAAGCACAAACATTCACAATAGTGTACAAAAATCCACTAGCTGCTAAGGCTAAAAAACGAGATAGACACTTCATCGTTCAACTCCTTTGAAATATAGAACATGATGGATACCCGCATGTTTTATCCACACCTGTACGGTTTTCACAGGTATTCGTTTGTGCCGAATTATGATATGTCGAAAATGAAACTCCCGCAGCACGCGATAAAATACGAGCGGTGAAATCGACACACGAGGCGGTTTATCGCGGCGACGAATTGTTGGTCGGAAGTTCCGGAACGGAATCTACCACTGGCTCAGCCGATGGAGGATTTGGCGAAGGCTTCTTGGGTGGATTGGTTGGGGAATTCGTTCGCGGAATCGCCGGTGGATTCGCGGAAGGCCCCACAGATGGATTTACCGAAGGATTGGCTGGGGAATTCGCGGGTGTCGTTCCATTGGTGGGTGCCGTGGCAGATACCAAGGCACTTGTTTTTTGCTGAGATTCTCCATCACGATTGTCGGGCATTTGTGTGGCCGCATCGCTTTTGACGGTACTTTCCGGACTATACGCGGTTCCGAATCCCTGATTATTGCGGATAATACACTTTTCCAAATTAGCAACACTGTGGTCTCTAAGAGCGATACCGTCTCCGCCATTCTCGAAGATCTCGCACGTGGCAAAACACATATTGCAAGTGTCGAAAAGGGTGACGCCCGTGGAACCGCATCCATGGATTTTCGTGTTTTGGAAAATCGTTTGGCTGTTTTTCGCTTCAACTCCGACGTTTGTGGTGTTCTGAATCTCGCAATGATCGACGAGCCCCGCCGATTTTGCCATGATTTGCATCCCTATTCCCGTGTTGAGGATCGAAACCCCTCGTAATTCTGGAGAGGAACGATCGGAATGGACCCCCACGGCACACTGGTCAATCGTGCAGTTTTCGTAAAGTCCCGCACTTTGTTCCTGGAGATAAATGGCCGCCCCAGTGCGTTGGGAAATTTTAGTGTCGCGGATGGTCGGTTCGCCACCACGCCGCACGAAAATACCATGTCCGCCCGCTTTACCGATCAGTTTACACGTTTCGAGCGTTCCGGTACCATCCTGTTCGACTTGTAACGCGCAAAGTGAACCGCCGCGCAGTTCGCAACGCCGTAACGTCGTCTGAGAGCGTGCCATTAGAAGAACCGCGCTGCCGCCATTGTCATAAATCTCGCAATCTTCGAACACGCCGGCACTGCGTGCTTCCGCGCTGATACCCACACGTTGATTTTGGTGTATCTTACAATTTTTACGAAAGGTCGGATTTCCCTCCGCGTCGATACAAACTCCAGCGATTTCACCACCTGAAATGTCACAATTTTCGAAAATAGTCCCTGTGGTCGAGGCAATGCGCACGACTTCTGCACCACCGCCTTGGAATCGACATTGATTCGATACCGCCGAGCTATCTGCCGCAACGCTTAAGCAACGTCCCCCTTTGGTACTGATGAATTCACAACCTTCGAAGTTACTGGTGCTGCCGGTCGTGATTTGGGCGGCGTCCGTTTGAAAGCCCATGATTTTACATTGACGAAAAGTCGGTGCCCCTCCTTTTTCCAGCCATATGCCAATCCGGCCCTGGTCGTTACCATCCAAAACGCACTGTTCGAATAGGTCCTTTCCGCTCGTGCGAATGGCGGTACTCGTTTGTTCGAATCGGCAATTTTGGAAGACTCGGTTCCCAGCTCCCTCGGTAAAGAGACCAACATTAGTGAAAACGCCCGTAAAGAGGCAATTTTCAAACGTGGCATCCGTGTCGTGAATCGCGACAGAGCGAAGCACATCACACACATTTTGTCGAAATTGACACTCAACGAAGGTCGAATGTCCACCACCGAAAATATCCAAACCTGTGGAAGAGGCCTCTTGTACAGAGCATTTCTCGAATCGACCAGAAGCGTTTTTGAGCACGATGCCCGTCCGCCCTGTCCGTAGTACAGAGGTATTCCTCACCTCGAATTGAGGAATATCCTGGCAGATAATCGCGAATCGATTGTCTTCGAATAGGCATTCGTTCATCGAAAATTGGACTTCGCCCATCACGAGTACGCCCATCTGACCGATCGAATAAACGCGACATTTTTCCATCGTCAGCTGCGATTGGGATGTATTGGCGACCACGCCTCCCGCATATGTCGAGGTAATGTTGCAATTACGCAGATTTAACTGGCCCTCTTGTAACCAAATCGCCGCTTTAGGGGAAGCGGTAGAGTTGGAAGAGGCGGATGGATCCGCCTCCGTATCGGGGGCTTGAGTATCCGTCGCAGTCGGGTCCGTCGCCGCAAGCTCATCTGCCGTAGATTTTGTATTCGATTCCGAGACGGCTTGCTGATCTGATTTTGCGGGAGACGGCGCATGAAACGCGGAGTCAGCACCATCGTATCGAAAGGTCACATTTTCGATCTCTACATGACACTTTTGAACGGTGAGTACGGGATCCGTCTCGGATGTGATGACGACTGCACCTGTGGTTCCTTCTCCGGTCAAATGTACATCCTCACTCAGCACGAGAGATTCATGGTATTCACCTTCTCGAATATTGATTTCACCACCAACGGTCACACATTTCAATGCGTCCGTAAGACGCGCAACGTCGTCCGGTACAACGACCAAGGTCATCGAGCGTGGAGCAGGCTTTGGCTTTTCTAGTGAACAACCAACCAGCGTCACGCATAGTACGCATGGTGCAAAAAGCAGCCAATGTAGCCAATACGGTCCGCGAAAAAGACGCGAGTGGAACATTTTTCCGGAAGTATACGTATATGGAGAATGTTTGAACATGGTGATACAATCTTTTTTATGGGACCGAAACAATGGAATCTGGACAACGGAAAACCCGTCCTGGCAGTCCCGTGAACGGATTCCGTTGATGCGGATTGGCCATCAGGTTTGATTATCTGAATTTTTGGATAAATTCAAATGACAAATGGACAGACCGACCTACCGCTCGGCACTTGTCCACAAGGATGATGTGACGAGCAATTTTACGGGGAAAAATCGACGTTGTTCGTACTTTATCGGGTAGTGCACGGTATGGACCGTGTACGCAACCACAGGATATTATGCGAGATGGATAAACATCATGTGAAATGGATAAACAGTCCACCGTTCCACAGATGCCCAATACCCGCCAGCCATCGCCACAAAATGCCAAGAATAAGGAATCCCGCGTAGTGGAAAAACGCGTCGCCAGGTTCGAGTTCGAACGTCGCGTTAGCTGCCAAACCTCCAACAAACAAAAATGGTGGAGCGATCAGGAACCACCAGTAAATGTCGATGGGACTGCCGAACATTTTGAGTATATAGTCCAACGCGGGCCAGAGCAATATGTAGACCACGGCTACAACCGACACGCGAATCCATAATGAACTTCCGCTATAGGGTTCATATTCGTCGTCTCGAAGAATCTGATAACCGCCCCAGACCCAAAATGGCGCGATCAGTACCAGGCCTGCGTAGGAAAGGCTGGGGGTTGCCGCAAAAATTCCGCGTAAAAACCAGGTGGCGACGAGAAACGCCGCGATGCCGAGGAACGCCGGAATGGCGATTTTCCAACTCCATCGTGTCTGCTGCCGTGAGATCGGTTTAAGAACGACCTTTCCAGCAGTGTCTTTCGGACCACGATCGAACATTTCACCGCCGTGAATTTTGACTCCTTCTTCCGGCAGTGGAATGCGAAGCATATTTTTGCATTTTGGACAGGGCACCGATTTACCCGCATGTTTTTCATCCGCCTGAAAACGGCTGCGACACTGCGAACAGGTGACGAAAATAGTTCCCATGGATGGTCCCCTTTATTAAATCTTCTTATGAGAAGCGTGTGTGTGATTGGTTTTCGATGAA
>JAQVKF010000050.1 GCA_028694795.1 Thermoguttaceae bacterium
ATCTTCCAAATCCGCCGAAATGGCGAGTCCCTCGGGAATAACGCGGCGTATGCTGCAAAATCACCCCATATTGCCGCTCTTGGGTGTGATTTTTCTCAGCCTCGTCGCGGGACTCATGACCCAAAAGTATTGGAACGCACACGATGCCGTGGTCTATATCGATCAGGGTGAGACATTTTTGCATCATCAACCATCCGGTGCGAGCCTCCTGTACCGTGATCCGCATACCTTTATTCACATTGGTTTCCATTATTTGGGTGCCGTTTTTCAGGCGGTCTCCTATCGCGTCTTTGATGATATCACCGGTCCTCATTTAGTCTCGCTGATCACCCTTTCACTCGTCGCCATCCTCGTATGGTACTGGTCCTACCTACGCAGCGGTCGCTGGCAAACAGCGTACCTTTGCGCATTCGCAATTTTATTCGAACCGATACTGCGCAAAAGCGTCTATAGCAGCCGAATCGATATTTACGCATTTTTCTGGGGATTTCTCGCGTTTTGGCTCTTCGAACGAGTCCGCCGAACTTTACGTCCACGGATACAAAATGTCTATTTTTTCGGTATCGGTTTTTGCTATATGACCGCCTGTTTTATGTGGATGACAAGCCTCATTTGGGGACCGTTTGGACTCGCATACGCCATCGACATCGCATTTGAGCAACGTTGGAATTTCTCCACTTATTTGCGACGCCTCGGATGGACGCTGCTGGGCGTATCGCTCGCCGCGACCCTCATTACCTGTCCACTTTGGCCGCGTTGGACAGACGTGGTTCATGAAACCATCGTCGGATTCAGTTTTGCGGCCAATCCGCCGTGGAGTACCGGCGATTCGAATCTCACACGATTCCTATATGTGATCTTCCGTTCACCGATTCTTATTTTTCCACTTGGCGCCTTGGCCTTACGCTGGCCACGCAAATCAATCTCCGATGAACAGGTATTCGAGTTGAACACGAACCAACGGGACTTGGTAACGGACCACGGCGAGCCTCCATCGCCCGAATGGAACCGATGCAAATGGCTTTATGGCGCGGCGATTGGCGTGGCCGCGTGCAGCATTTTTGGAACATTTGTTTATCCATTCCGCACGTTGTATTTAATTCCAATGATGTTATTTTTACTCCACGAACTCGCCACCGGAATATGCTGGACAAGTATATATAATACCTCCCATTCATCGTCTGAGAATATCGCAAAACGACCCGTTCGATCAACGAATGCGTCTACACTAGAATCGGTGAAAAAGGCAACCGACAGGAAAATGGTCGAGTGCGACGGTGTGGCAGCACATCGCGGGCAAAAGCCGTTCACCACACAAAACAGGCATCCATGGCGAAATATTTTGATTTGTTTTTTCATCGGTTTGTTCGGATTCCAAACGGTGGACGTTTTTCAAAACGCGCATAAACTGTATCGTCAGCGAGAGTATCGAAATTACGACTGGGTCATTGACGCATTTCGATCCATCGGCATCACGCGATGTCCAGTGGCGATTCATTCGTGGCATCTTTACCTCGTCGGTCGAAAATTGGGGTGGCAAACGTACAGCTCCGCTTATTTCAATCCGGCTGATGTACTCCAAATTCCGACGGTGGAATATGCGATTCTCGAACCGGATAACGACCATGCCGAGGCGTTTCGTCAGGGGCTATCGGACCAGCATTTTGAATATGTGACCACGCTTCGCGCGCCGATCGTCCCCTATCAAACCTTCTTCGGAAACACGTTGGTCCCGCATTATGGTCCGTATGAACTTTGGCGACGTACTGCTCCTGTATCCTCGACTCCCAAAACGATTTCCCCCCAACTTCGCAAACCGCTTCCCTAGCCGAACGCCCGAATGGGTACCGCTGTTGACACATCTGGGGTATCATCCATCCGCTCATTTCGGTTATACTGAGCAAAATCCGTCCGGTTAGCCCGATGCGTGATAGGCGTATCATCGGGTCGAGTCACCCGAGAAGCGAATATGTGGATGCGTGGATATCTTTTTCAGTTAGCGGCACAATTAGCGGTGGGTGCACAGGCATTTGACACGTCACTGCGCACTCGGGTATTGGAATTTTTGCGTCAAAATCAAGCCAAAGACGGTGGATTTTGCGGACGTGAGATGGGTACTGGCAATTTACTTATCTCGCGATCCATTCCGAACGACGAACGACACGGCGATCTTTATTACACGGCATTCGGTTTGCGGATTTTGGCCATGTTAGGCATTGCGAACGCTTCGATACTGGCGAAATGCGGTCCATTTTTACACACACAGCGAAATACCGTCCAAGGCGTCTCGCTTCCGGAATGGATTTCATGGTTCCAATCTCTCAAAATATTGACCGCGTTGGGGGGAGAGCATACGCCGCTTTCGCGGTCGGAGGAGTTGTCCTTTTTTCGCCAACGCCTTATGCCACTCATCCGTACCCCCGGTTGTTTTTCTCAGACGGGCGAATCGCGGGAAATTTCCATTTACGCAACATTTTTAATCCATACGACGCTAGAACTTCTGGACGATGATGTCTCCACGGAAAAGGGGACACCATCGGACGAAAAACTTCCTGCCGAGCTTTCGTCGATTCGTTCGACGGTACTCCATTCGACCTCGGAGATTCCACGATCGGTGATTCAATTTTTGTCAGAACGTCAAAACTCAGACGGCGGTTTTTCCGAGCTCGCCTCGTTATCGCGTAGTGGATTAAACCCGACGGCCGCCGCGATCGCTCTTTGGACCATGATGTACACCTGCCATTCCGACGTCGAAATCAATCGAAAAACAACATCAAAACCGTTAATGGATGGAAAAGAAATACCCAACTTGCTTCGGGCAGCAATTTTCGGTACGATCCGTTTTTTATCCACCGTACGTGGACCACATGGCGGCTTTTACGCCCACACGAGTTTGCCCAGTGAAGATTTGCTGAGTACATTTACCGCATTGGTCACGATGCGAGATGTGGAAACCATGGTTCAAGATTTATCGTTGCCATTAACCGTCTCAGAACGCGAAAAGCTGATCCAATGGATTATGAGGCTGAAAAATGGGGTGCGTTCTTTCGTGGAATCGCTCTGGTGGAAAGATTCAGGTTTTCGAGCTGGTTTGTTCGACGAGATGACCGACATCGAGTATACTTTCTATGGACTGGGTTGTCTCGCACTGTGCGAAAAAACGGATCAATGAACTTATATTCATCGCATATTTATCTCTTAAATGGAGCCGCAATGTCATATTTAAAAGTAAATCATCTGACTAAAGCGTTCGAATTTAAGATGTCTCGATTAACAATTTTTCAGGATATTTCACTCGAACTTCACCGTGGTGAAACGCTCGCGGTCGTTGGTCCGAGCGGTTCTGGCAAAAGTACCTTACTCTCGATTCTCGGTACGCTTGAAGAGCCGACCTCCGGCGATATTATTTTAGATGGGCGGGCGTATTCCGGTCTCACACGGAGTGAACGTGCGGCAATACGACGGGATCAAATTGGCTTTATTTTCCAGGAACATTGTCTTTTGCCGCAGTGTACAGCCTACGAAAATCTGCTGATCCCCGTGCTTGCCGATGGAAAAGTCACCGAGACCGAATCGCAACGTGCGATTGAGTTGCTTTCGGCTGTCGGTTTGGCATCACGTACGAGTCATCGTCCGATGGAACTATCGGGCGGTGAACGACAACGTGTAGCCATTGCACGCGCTTTAATGCGACATCCGACCTTACTGCTTGCCGACGAACCGACGGGCAATTTGGATCCACGTACCGCGGCGACAATCGCCGAATTGCTACTCGAAATTGCTCGTCTGGAAAACACGATGCTCATCGTGGTAACACACAGCTCCAAAATTTCGGAAAAGATGGATCGTATCCATGTGATGAACGAATATTTAGCGACAGACGGAACGTCTCAATCTTTGAAAAAAGAGGGTGAACCAGCTTAAACGAAAGGGTTCTCTCCAAAAAACAAGCCAAGGTATAGGTGAAGTAAACGAACACCATCGTCCATTGAACAAGAATATTGGTGCGTCTATGAATACTGATCATGTCATTAAAAATAGTAGTCAACGTTCGATCACTCTCTATGCGTTATCCAGAAAATCTTTTTTACAATATTGGCGTGAACATTTGCTTGTATTTGTGGCTATAGCGATTGTGGTTGCCATTTTAATCGGCGGCGGCCTACTAGGGGACTCCGTCCAAAATAGTTTACGCGATCGAGCCATTGCGAGATTGGGTGGTATTGAGGAGGTCATTACTAGTGAAATTCCATTCCGTCAAGCGATGGGCGATGCGATTCCCGCGTTATCCTCAGGCACATTTGTCACCCCCGTTTTACAATTGCGAACAACCATCACGACAGACACATTAAATTCGAGGAAGCCGCCAGAAGATGAACAAAAAAATATAGATGATCATATAAATATCGATGGTCAAAAGAACATACATGATCAAAAAAAAACATATACAGCTAGTACCTCGTTGATGGGTTGCCGAAAAGATTTTTTTCAATTTTTTCCCGCTGCTCATTCCCAGTGCCAGACCAAAACTCTGGAAAACTGGCAAGGTGCAATCATCGCGGTCAATGACGTATTGATGACACGTTTATCGATTCAACAGGGCGATTCGCTACTCATTCGCTTGCCATCGAACTCGGACATTCCGACAGACAGCGCGTTAGGACGTAAAACGGAGCTAATTCGGACCGTTCGAGTGACGGTGGTTCCATTGCCAAACGACGCGGCGCAAGATTTTTCTCTTACGTTCGATCAGCGCAAACAACCCTTAGCGTTTGTACCACTCGAATGGATATCTGATCAAATGAACATGAGTGGTTACGCTAACATGTTACTTGCCGGGCATTCGCGAACCCGCCAAACAGAATCGAATAGAGATTTGGAACGGAATCACGACGCGATCGGAATGGACAAAACCATATTATCATCCATTCGCCCGACCCTCGACGATCTGGGTTTGTCGATATCAGAATCTCAACTAGGGGTTTGGAATCTGACATCGAAACAAATGTTCATCTCACCATTACAGCAAAAAATTTTGACACTGCCAAGCTTTCCAAAAGAGCGTCAAGAAGTACTGCTTTGGCTGGCGAATACCATTGCGGCGGAGAATAAGGATTCGCAACCCCGTGTCGATCCGAACATGTCGACGGTTTCCCCATCGGTCGCGATTAGAAACGACGAAGAGTCCACCCAGGCGGCCTCTGATACCACAAGACAAATTCCATATTCAACGGTCGCGGCAAGCACTTTTTTCGAACCGTTTTCCCAACATTTCGTTGACTCGGTCGGGCGATCCATTCCAAAGTTGAAATCTGGAGAGATTGTCCTTAATCGATGGACATCTGATCAACTGAATATTAAACCAGGTGATTTTGTAACGCTTGAATATTTTGTCCCGGACACAACGCTCGTTCCGTCCGTGGAAGCCGACAGACCCAAGGAGAAAAAGTCAACCCCTTCGGAAAGTTTACCGACGCGAACGATCCGTTTTCAAGTCGTAGCCATAGCCGAGATGAATCCCTATACGACCAGTTCCGATTGGACGCCGACTGTTCGCGGGCTAACCGATGCGAAAACGATGAAGCACTGGGACGCTCCGTTTCCTTTTGATGCCACACGTATTCGACCTGAAGACGAGGCGTATTGGCAGACATACGGCACAGCGCCGAAGGCTTTTATCAGTGATGTAGACGGTCAAAAAATGTGGGGAAGTCGTTTTGGGACGATGACGTCTGTTCGTTTGGAAAAAGTCAAAAAAAATGGAAAAACACTAACTATTGAAGAATTTGCATTCATTTTGTCCCACGATATAAGCGAACATTTGAACACCTCAATATTTCCGCCGCGATTGGTCCGAAAGGAGGCATTGGCTTCTGCCGCTGGCAACACACCGTTTGGCGTACTTTTTATGATGTGTTCCAGTTTCCTTTTGATTTCAGCCATGCTTCTCATCATTCAATTGACGCAGCTTTCGATTGAACGTCGAGCGAAGGAGTTGGGCGTGTTGTTTGCCCTTGGTTGGACACGCTCACGGATTATCCTCCTTTTTCTTTGTGAAAACGGCTGGATTACCATCACAGGGGCATTACTCGGTATCCCATTAGGTATCATATATGCATATATACTGGTGTATGGATTACAACATTGGTGGACAGATGCTATAGGTGAATCGTTCGTCCATCTCGCCATCGGGTCAGAGTCGATTTTGATCGGTCTATCTTCGGGAATATTCATCTCTATGTCAGTTATTTTTCTCGTTATTCGGCGATTTTCAAAACAGCCGGCATTCTACCTGCTCGCTGGCAATTTAGCAACCATTTCAAATCCTTCTCGACAACACCTGATTAAAAGTATACGATTCAAAAAAATAGCTGTGATATTATGTATCCTCATGGCTATTGGTATTTATAGTGTCACGAGTTATCCCGATTTAATGTTGCGAGCGGGAGCTTTTTTTACCGCGGGTCTACTTGTGCTTCTGGCCGGAATTTTGTGGATTCATCAAAAAATGCAATCGAAATTCTTGAACAACGGCACCCCCGCAAATGAGTTTCAGTTAAAGTCATTAATATGGGAAAACACCATGCGAAATCCGCATCGCAGCCTAACGATTGCGGTACTCATCGCCACCTCGGTCTTTCTCGTCACGGCGATGAGCGCGTTTGAGTTGTATCCCGCCCAACCAACGGATCGTGTAACCTCCAATGCGAAACCGTGGTGGGAAACATGGGTTGCTGAAACCGATCGCCCCATTCCTTATTCACTCACCACGAAGCAAGATAGGATTTCCGCCGGTTTTACGGACGAGGATGTTTCACAACTATCCGATGTCAAAATCTATGGATTTCGGTCTCATGGTTCTGATGATGCTAGTTGTAAAAATTTATATCATGTACAAAATCCTATGATCATTGGCGTTCCCCAAACATGGATGAATCGAGGCCGGAAAACAGAGACTGAATTATCCGCGTATCAACCATTATTCCGACCAATGACCCAAGATGCGGATGGCGTTTGGCGTATCCCAATGATAGTAGACAAAAATACAGCGATGTACGCATTACAATTATGGAATGGTATCGGAAGCTGTTTTGAAATGCGTGATGAACATGGAAATTTACTTCGATTTGAGTTAGTTGGCATGACGACCAACTCCCATTTTCCTGGAGCGTTATGGATTTCAGAAGAACATTTGCTCACCCTCTGGCCTGAGACACAAGGTTGGAATCGCTGGGTTATCGACGTCAACATTCCTCAATCCATTGGTTCTCTTTCTGAAACAAATATTTTACCAAATGCGACGTCTCAAGATTCAAAAAGATTGAAAATATTGGGTGATGTATTGGGGGATTTTGGATGGTCCACACGAAGACTAATGGATGTACAACGGGAACAAATGAACATTCAGAATACCTATTTGGCCATTTTTCAGCTCCTAGGCATACTGGGTGTTCTTTTAGGACTTCCCGCTATGTTGGTCGTTCAGCTCCGAGCGATGCGTGAACGCCAATCGGAATTGGCCATTTTACGCGCAATTGGATTTTCAAATCGACGTATTCAATGGATTTTATTCATGGAAAACTGCGTTTTATTGCTCATGGGAACGGGACTGGGAGTGATCGCCGCTCTTGTAACGACCATACCGCTCAACGAACTCGGAAGCTCGGTTCCACTGCTCAAACCGCTTGGACTTTTCCTAGCGATGATAGGATTAGGTGGGGGCTGCGCTTGGATCGCATCCCGTCAAGTGTTCCGAGTTTCAATCGTTACGGCATTACGCGCACCATGATCAAAAACATCACCAAAGAATCGTACCGCCGAAGTCTGACGATACGCGAAACACGCCAATCAGCGGAGCGGAGGCACTGCTGATTGATGTGGTTGATCGGATTGGAGGCTGAAGAACGCCCTAAAATCCTTAGATCGGGAATCAAGACACGGTTATCGGACCTGGGTTTTGAAGCGGATGATCCCCCCATCTTTCGGCATGAGCGGCTCGGTCAATTCCCATTCGAGAATAAGTGAACCATCGGCATTCGGACGGGTGGTGAAATTCGCCGGAAAACTGGATTCGGCGGAATCTTCCACATACTCCAATCGAGGATTCAAACTATCCGAAAGCTTGACCTTCGTGATCGCGGCCTCGCCGATATTGTCATAGCGGATGGTAAATTCCACAAATTCACCCGGTAACGCATCGGCTACGGAGGCGACTTTGGTCACTTCTAAACGTCCGTAGCGTTTTCCACCATCCTCGACATAATAGACTTCCGAGGCACCATCCAATCGCGAGAAGGACGAAACGACTTCATCACCCAGCACCACTTTGAATCCTTCAGCTTGGTCCCACGCTTTCGCCGCGCGAGCGGATGCCGCTAGTTTGAGTCCCTCCGCCGAATCCATCTGACCGATTCGAATCCGCTGGAAATTCTCCCACGTGCGGAATGTATCGCGGTGCATCGCCAGTCCAACCGACGTTTCCGTTCGATTCAAACCATCGTGTCCCTCCGCGGCAGATGGCCCCTGCTCGGAAACCTGACCACGTACCGCTTCATGCTGTTTTTGCGACCAGACGACCTCTCGTGTACCAACGTTCGCGGCGCGAGTCTTCTGTTCCACATCGCGGAATCCGACTCGACTCATCTCTTCCGAAAGCCCCACCACTTGACGCACGCCGCCGAAACGAGGTGCATAGACAGGGGCTTGGTTAACCACCACTTTTTGCATTTGACCGTCCGAGCCTTCATAGGTCGCGGCGGCGTCACCGGAGTCTAACCCCAACAATTTACCATCCGCTTCGATACCGATCGGCAGTCCATCCTCGCCGCGATCGCGGTCACCACCATTGGTCAGATATTCACGCTGAGCGCTTTGGGCCGCGGCATCCGTACCAATGGCGTTCTCCGCCGAAACATTATCCCACATGGAAACGTTTGTGAGATGGTCCGCGTTTTCGTCCGCTGGATACCGGACATATTCCGGAGCACCGAACGTAAACGCCAAATCAGGAGCTTCGGTATGCACTGGACGACGTCCACCGATACGCAAAATCGCCAACGGTTTTCCAAAGAGATCAGCTATGGCCATCGGATTATCGTCCGGCTTGAGGTCAAAGGCGCCATCCGCCTCACCACGCGCCGCATCAGAAACCGGTAACGCCGTACGAGAATCTTCGAGATAAATGATTCGTGTGACCAACTTGCCCGCAATCGCCAAATCCAGGTCGTTTTGGGTCAATTCCACCGGAATCGCAAACCGCCCTTGCAACGCGGCAGGCGTATACAAACGATCAAAAAGCTCAATCGTCGGATACAACTCGGCGTCCGGATGATAGGGTATATTCCCAACACGGAAACGATATACGTTACCGACCGACAATCCCAACCGAAGCGCTGTCGCTTCCGGAGCGTCCCAGCGTGTCGCGTTTTCGGTCATCGGAGTGGCACGGCCCGCCGCGTCAGTCGAAGTCGAACCCGCCGTAACAGTCGAAACAGCCTGAGCGGACGAAATCAGCGTCCCCTCGGGCAGACGAATTTCCACACGCTGTAGCGCTCCCGCGACGCCGCGATACGCCGCCGTACCGCCCACCATCCCCGGGGCCAATTCGGATGGATGGATGGAACGCATCGAATTCGTGTTGAACGACGACGTAGTCTGAGCCGCAAATAGCTCCGCGACACACAACACAGACACCCCAAGCCACGTACTGAGTTGGACAAAAACCCGACGACTTCGAGCATCTAAAAAATCTGCGTCAAAAACACGAATGGACGACATCATTTCATCCTCCGAAATTGGATCCAACTACCGCGGTATCTCGTTATTCCATCAGAAAACCAATATTGCCGCAAAACGATGCCCGTGTGTCCCGTCCACACGCCCGAACAACGCGACCGTACCGCTCTGAAACCGGTTGCCACGAGTCAGCCGTCACCAACCGATTGTTTCTGTCGGTACAACCAACTGGTACGCAAGCCCCGCCGCAAACACGCACCAGCCGAACTAACAAGCGATAGATCATGCGGAATCCGATGGAATAGGTACAAACAAGCTTCGCAAAAACCGACATCCGGAACCCCCAGATCATCCCCCGTTTTTGCGAAGCTAGTAACACAAACACGTCAATTTTTAATGACCGACTACATACGATGGCAACGTTTTGTTACCCAGACGCACCACGGCGAGAATCGTACCCTGACGATCCGCCTCCACGATCGGATTGACACCCGGGTCCAATCGCGTGCTCACCAGCGTACCAATGCCAGCAGTCGCCAAATCTTGGAACTCGGGATCCGGCAGGAAAATGACCTTCGTCACCAAATTGCCCGCAAACGCCTGAGCGAAATCTTCATTCGTGAAACTGACCGGAATCGTACTGTGAGCAAGAAACGCACGCGTCGTGGCAGAGGTCGTCGCTACTTCGAGCGTCGGATAGAAAGTTTTACCTTCGTACGTCGCCACATTCGTGAGTTGCAAACGATAGACCGCACCCTGCGGGAAATCAAATCGTCCCTGAGCGAACAACGGATCGGAATCGAACGCTCCTGGAGCGGATACATCCCAACGAATTTCCATGCCCTCCGGTCCCGTAAACTCAATTTGCGACGTCTGTCCCACATTCACTACTGGACCGGTCGCTTTGTCCGTCGCTGCTGCGGGAGCTTCTCGCACGTCTGTAACGACGGTTTCTCCGGCATACGTTCCTGAAGGTGTTCCTTGATAAACCGTCTGGCCATGACAACCAGCAACCACTGCTACCAGTAGCAGACATACAAGATAACGCATCGCTTTTCCCCTTACGAAGACAGATTGTTTGTCTCTGATTCTTTGTCTCTTACAATGACGATGAACGCCGAAACCGCCGCCGATTTCCCTTGGAACGAACATCCAAACCCGATGAACATCCGCAGCCCGCGTCGAGGCATGACCACGGTTCATTCCCCCGTTCGGCGTAAGTGACGACGGCAAACTCATGGGCATGTTTCGACCGTCATCGGTCATACGACGCCCCAACCCGTTCCATTTCGAAGGCAGAAAAATTTTTCCAAACCATTCGAAACGGAATGCTTGCCGCAGAATGTGCAAACGCCCTTGGAATCGGTATAATAGGCATCCGTAGCTCTTCCACGTCCGATCGCCTCACGGAAACGGACCTGCGTCGCATGCCATGTCTGGTTCCGTATATTACGTCCAGCTCCGTGCTACGGTGACCACCACTGGTGATCCCCACCGTTGACGCGCAACGTCGCCATACGTTCGCATTGGCTTGAAGAGAACCTATCAGCAATATTGTTCGGTTATTAACGGGGCGAATATTCGCGCAAAGACGGCCTTCTTCGGAAGACTCCTTCAAACGCCCCCCGAAAATCAACCACAACCCGAAAATTTTACCCAGTCAAACACGATTCGCGTAAATGATTATATGGATTGTTTGTTATATGATATTTTTTTTGATTTTTCATACACGGCATAGAATCCGACGAGCCGCGTCATCTGGATCCATATTAGGCGGAATCGCTTGGCGATTTTTCCGTCATACAGTTCCGATGGTGCCGATTTTTTTGCTTGGCTTATGGTTTGTCAGTGGGTATGGCGTAGGAGATCAGTTGGCATTCGCCGTGCCGCCGCCAGCTACCAATCGGCCAGTCCCTCCGCAACCGCAAACCACGGTGGCGGCTGCCGCTGCACCGCAGAGCGAGGCGAACGTGGAAGCGCAGCAACGAGTCCAGGAATCAATTCAGAGTTTTATTACACAGAAGACCGCCGAGGCAACGTTATACTTAGAGGCTCATTTATACGACATTCATCTTTCCGGCACGGGAACGTATAAGGCGATTTGGGATCCGCGCGGACTGCGATTTCGCCTCGATTTACAGCTGCCGATGACGGGGGCCACGGCTTACTGGACCCAAGTTTGCGATGGAAATTGGCTCTGGACGCTCGTCGATATTCATGGAGTCCAATTACAGCGTGTCGATCTCGGTCTGATTCGTTCGCAGTTACGCGGAGAAAATAAGGAGATTGATTGGCAATGGTCCGGATTGGGCGGTTTGCCACGTTTGCTCCATTTGCTTAATCAAAGTGTCCAATGGGGTACTTGTACAGCGGTGACGCTGGAGGAGCAGCCGGAAACACCGGTTCCAGAAACTGAAAAATCTTCGGCATATCGGCTAAGCACCTGGAAATTAACGGGAACATTGCGTGAAAACGCCGCGTTAAAATATTTTTTGACGAGTTTTACGAAAAAGTCCACGGAGTCGCAAGAAGAGGCCGCACAACAAAAAGCGTTGCACGAGGCGGCCATGGCCACGCCTTATTTGCCCGATCAGGTGACCTTATATCTCGACCAAAAAACACTTTTTCCATGTCGTTTGGAATTTTATCACACGTTTCCCGATGGCGAAAAGAAGCTGATCGTCCGAATGCTGGCGGTCGAATTTCAAATGGGTGGCGAAGTGTCGGAAGACAGTTTTTACTACACCTCAACGCACGACTATCTCGATACGACCCAAGAATTTTTGACACGATTGCGCAAATCCGATTTTTAATGCGACGCGACTAATTTCGGCCTCGCCACCTCAGTCAGAGCTTTGACATGACCGTTGACTGGTTGTCAGACGTAACGGTAGTTGGCCGTAACTGGCATGGCACGGCGGGGATGTGTCAGAGGCGACCTAGGGCGTGTTCACACAAGTTGCCACCCCAATCGGAGCGACTGGCTACACCAGCGTCAGGTAAAAAGTTCGAAAAAGTTTGCGCATTTTCTATGAAAATATTTTTTCGTAAAACTTTTTTGGAGCGAAATAAAATGGATGAGAGGAAATTTTTTGCGAGAATTTTCCCCTCAAACCCCCCTTCCAAACCTTTTTACTAGACGTACAAACTCCAATATCAACCGATATAACACTCCGATTGCTGTTATTTCATTCTTGGCTATCGGTTTTTACTATGTGATGATATGTGAACACAACCTAGCCAAGCATCTCTCCGTGTTTCCCCATGTATATTGGACTTTGAACCGTTCTCCCGTTTATGTTGCTCCTTTTGGAAACGATGTATTTTTACTCGTGGATACAGGGTTTCGTCGCGTTGAGGTTTCATCACGCACCGAACATCAACCGTGGTTAACGCAGGTACAAAGGAGAATGGGATGTACGGTTACGGTTTCGGCGATTTATGGGGATGGTGTCGAAAAATCTGGCGATTCGGGCATTTTTATATGCACAGCTGGCAATCTTACCGTGTTTTGAATGGAGAGGTCCATCTTTTTACGGCACAAGCGGGCCAAGTTCATGTTTCTACGGCGACAATGGCAGAATGCCATCCGCGTTAAAATTTGAACAGACAGTGATTAGACGGTGATACAACCAACATCAGAAAGTGAATGTAGCCCGCAGATGCGTCGAATGGAGGGTAGTACCAATGTCTCATAAGAAACCCTCCCGGCTTGCGTTACAAGCGGTCGGGGGAGCAACTTTTCCATAGCGATTGCGTGGACGCCCTAGACAGTGGTCATTCCAACTCGGTGGCGGGTACCAAAAGGTCCGCCGATGGGGACGTAGCGGGCGATCCGTCTTCCAGTACCGGCGGCTCACGAGCTTCCATTCCTAGACATGCTTTTTATTTCCGTGCATACGGCGGCGTGCGGCCATCATTCCGACGCTCGCAAAGCCAAGCAATGCACACCAAGTGGACGGTTCGGGCACAGTCGGTGTGTCTGGCGTCTCGCGCGATACGACAACTTCGCCCAAAGCCACATAAGCTGGCGTGTTCATTCCCCAAACAGCCATGTCGGTCGATTCAAACGACAGGGCGATGGAGCTGCCACCAAAACCAAGTTCACGAAGATTCACGTCAAACCAGCCGGTCAGTGAATCCGCGTTCGCCGGATTGAGATCAAGGGCGTTTTGCGAGGCCTCCCATTGGGCAAGTGAAATCTTTTGCGAAAGAGCCGCTCCGTGCGAGTCCACCCCTGTAATGACCAGCGTAAACCAGTCCGTCTCATCGAATGGCTGAGTAAAACCGTCACCATTCAACATCGACAACGCCGCATAAGTCGTGTTGCACAACCGAACCGATTCAAACTCCAGCCCCGCGTCCAACGAAATCGTCGGTTGCCAACCATTGTAATCGTCACTATAGCCCACCAAATAGGTGTCATAGGCATGTTCCGTATCATAAACGGCGTACTGATTGGTATATCCCGCTGTCGTGGTATCTTGAATTCTCGAATAGGCCCAACCACCCCATGAAAACCAGCCCGTATTCGCATAATCGTTATTAAACGAAACGCCTTGGAGCGTAAAACCTCCCGATGCCGCGTTATAATCTTGCCCACTAGCGAACGCTAACTCGTTAAAGTTCACCGTGACCTGTTCCGCTCGCAGCAAGGACGCGCCGCAGACGACCGTTCCTAACCCAAACGCAAAGATCGTGAACCATTTTCGAGCGTAATTCATTGCCATCCCTTTTCATTTGATTCTGATTCATTGGAAACCGCAGACGGTTCGGAATGCTTGTTGGTTTCAAACAGCATTTCTTTCGCACGGCTCCGCATGACACTGTGATACTTGTTCCGGTTAAATGTGCCCATTCGCACTTGTCCAAAAACGATGAAGAACGAAATTCCTGAATGGAAAAAACCATTTCGCAAACATAATGTAAGTAAATAAAGATATACCATCTTTCATTTTTTAATCGGTAATTATCAAGGAAATTCAACCATTTCCTTGCCCGCTCGCGTACAGATAGCGGCCAGCGTCTTGTCGTCCATCGACTCGCTGAGAAAACGTACCGAGGCGTCGCCAAACAACCCGTTCGCACCGCCCGGATGTTCGCTCCGAATATCGTTTTCGTTGTCTGGCGCCTGATTAATCGGGTATGCCTGATCGAACACATTGAGCGCGTTAATCCACTGACCGTCGGTAAATTGCGAATCTTCGGAGATAAAAATGGTGTTCGTCAGCCCGTCCACAATTTGTGCCGCGCGAAACGATTGATCGTAAAGCATCGCACCTTTAGGGGGATTATTCGGACTGAGAATACGTTCACCAAAAATACCGCCATACAGACATGGCCCACGATGCTCACGAAGTTGCTCTCCTTCCGGTGCACTCGGGCAAACATAAACGTCCAACAGCGTCGCGGCCGCCGAAGCATTTTCCGAGGCGTCAAAAGGCTTCGAAAGATCTATACGTTTGTACAGCTGCCCTTGTTCCATATACGGCAAAATAAAAACCGACCACGCCAGTTGACGGCCATTTTTTCCCCAACGTTTTCCTTCCTTGTTAAACATCATACGATGTTCAATACCCCCCGGTGGAAAACATTTGAGTGTCGATTCATACATCGAGAAAGCCACGCCGATTTGCTTGAGATTGTTGATACATGTGGTGCGTCGAGCACTTTCTCGTGCCGCTTGAACCGCCGGCAGCAATAGCGCCGCCAACGTTCCAATGATCGCGATCACCACGAGCACTTCCACGAGCGTAAAACCGGAAAAGAATTTTGCCGTTTTCGTCCTTCCACACTTCCAATTCATCACTATCCCAGACTCCATAGTTCGTGACGATTCTCAGGGACAGGTTCCATTTCTGTGCGTCATAGCTCGCGATTCTGTTCACCAACAGCCATCCGTCAGAGATGTTGCGCGTCGGAACGCCGCTCGACTGAATCCCAATCGCTCCATTTGAGTTTCATTCGCGAGCATCGCGAGCATTCTGATGGGAACAGTTCGCGGCGAGACGCTATCCATCACATGAGACGCTTTTGGCGGTCGAATCGACCAAAGTCCGACAGCGATACCGAATCGATCTCGACAACGGCTACATGGTTCGAACCATTTCCAAACAGAATCTCAAGCGGTCACACCTGTTCATAAGAAACGTACACCCAAATTTCGGCGGCTTCGTACTCACGCGAAGATCCGATCAGACGTACTGGCAGGTCTTCTGACTCCTTAGCTCCGGACTCACACTGCCTTCTCACACGGAAGCCCTATCGGCACTTCCCGCAATGGCATGAAAGAATGAGAGTCTTTCCGTTCAATCCTTCGAAAAATCGCTGTCACCCCACTGCTTACGTTCTGATCTCACAGGCGTCAACCTCCGAACACCACTCCATCGGTACCCGGCACCCTATCGCACAGAAATTCTATGGATCGTAAACGCGGAGCTTTTCACACACTATTTTCCAACGGACGACACGCTAAGTTACAGCGGCGTGGACCGTTCCGGCTCATTACGTGGGCACAACTCGAACGATTGGATTTGCAAACGCTCTCGTATTTCCACATCCGGATTCCCTGTTTGCCGAATTCCTAAAAGATTTTTCCTCTTGGCCGTCCCATCACGATCTCATCGTTAGATGAAACCTCGCGATCAGGACCATCAGAAGATCGGTAGAAACTCGGACTACCAGCACACGTTACACCCTATTGTACCAAGCATCGCCAAGGTTACAAGCGGCTCGAAAAAGATTCAAATGGGAAAAAATACGAAGAAAGAGTCAGGCCGCAAGGTACGGCTTTTTACCTCCCTCCTAGCTTGCGTTCCCAAAATAACGCTAACATTTGGAACACGAGAGCAATGTGCTCGATTTTGCCCAAAATAGGGGTGTTTTATGGAGGTGAAGCCACGACCGTAGTGCAACCACTCTTGCCCGTAAGGTATAATAACAGGTAGGAGTACGCAATGAAAGGCGCAATCGGAATCGGCTGAATGAAATAGAAACACTAAGCATGAAAGACTGATTGAAAAAAAGGGGCAAATGGCCGAACAGAAAAAAAGACCGTAAAAAACAACAGGTACAACCGTCTAGAATTTTTCCAATGGATGCGAGGATCATGATGATAGATATGATACGATCTCATCGAAAGAAAACGGAGTCCATCGCGAAAAAGTTCTTTGCGATCCAGGAAATTGTCTATCAGCAACTTGCCGACGAACTCCATAACGATATCGGACAGCGTATCGCGCTGATTCAAATGCTGCTGGATGGATGGTTCAATAAAATACAACGATGTTCAGAAAATCATGATGTTCATCATTCCATATTATCCCCGGATCACATTCGAAACGAGTTGAGCGATTTAGCAAAAAAAATCGGCGAAATGTCACATCATTTAAATGGCAGGCATTCCGTCGAACAAGGTTTTGAAAATGCGATTGGCATCATCGCCCGCAATTATCGAACCAAACATACCGTCCAAATGGAGTTCCATCACGAATTCCATTCGGGTAAAATACCGTCTCATACCGACAGAATCGAAAGTCATCCGACAGGAGATCATGGACATTTATATCGTTTTCGTAGAACCTCATACATGCCCAAAATTGAGCCGATACCGTCATGGATATTTATTCACCTATTTCGGATCGTACAAGCGATTTTTCGGTGGTTTGACATTCGAATGGCACCGTCAGATATGACTTTCGATGTCAATCTTTCGAATCCAATCCGTCTAAACTGCCAACAAAAGCCGCCGAGAAAAGAGCCAACTGATCGGCCTGTACAATTCGGATGGACGCCATCGCCCAATGAACAGATCGAAGCGTTACGATTTTCAATCAATCAACGTATTGGCGTTCTTCATGGCGAATGGAACGAAACACAAACACCTGAAACGCTCATAATTTCTTGCGTTTTGCCAGTCACCAAAGAGGATTGACATATGGATACAAAGACATCGGTGAATATCAAGCCTCGCATTTTAATAGCAGATGATCATACGATGATCGCGGAAACGCTGAGCATGCTTTTGGAACCAGAGTTTGAGATTGTGGGGATTGTTCATGACGGTCGAACCTTGGTTTCGCAGGCGATGAAACTTTATCCGCAAGTGATCGTCAGCGACATTACGATGCCACTTTTGAATGGCATGGAGGCATTGGTTCAACTTCGTCACGCGGGCAATGGGGCGAAATTTGTTTTTCTCACGATGCATCAGGACGCGACATGGGCGGCGCGCGCATTCGAGTTGGGGGCGTCTGGTTTTGTGCTGAAACAATCGGCTACCACGGAGCTGCTCACGGCGATTCATGAAGCGTTGAACGGTCGAACCTATGTGCCACCCATTTTGGCAAGGGATGTGATTCAGGTCTTTCGAGGAAACGGTTTGTCCAATAGCGTAGGCAGTGGACATCGTACGGCTGCGGGATACGAACTCACACCGCGACAGCGGGAGGTGTTACAGCTTTTCGCGGAAGGCCGTTCGGCAAAGGAGGTTGCACAGATTCTCAAAATATCGCCCCGTACCGCCGAGTTTCACAAAGCGGGTGTCATGAAGTCGCTCGGCATTCATACGGTTGCCGAATTGACGCGTTATGCTTTACGGCACGGTCTAATCACCTCATGAAGACGATTCATTTTTAGACGATTCATTCAACCGGCTTGGATGAAGGCTAGAATCTTTTCTTAACGTTTGGCAGTTTCCGTTGACATAAGTGGAAACGCTCTCTATACTTGTTCCAACTGGTTTTGAATCGTGGACACGGTTCACAGCCAGTTTTACATCCGATTCAAATGGTCACAGGAATCTACACCTGTTCCATTTGGTTTTGTATTTATGCCCGCGATTTTTCGTTGCAAAATCGTTTTTGGCAAGTGCAAATCAGTCACATTTCCAGATGGGATGAGTAATAGTATGTCCACGGACAATTCAGAAGCGGTATACACGTTTCACGGAGCGACGGTTTCGATTCATCATGGACTTCAACCGGATCAGGTAGAAACGATGCGAGCGCAATATGGCCGCAACACGTTGACGCCGCCGCCGCGTGATCCTTGGTGGAAATTACTTCTGGCGAAATTTGATGATCCGACGATTCGAATTTTGCTGGTTGCTGCGGTTATTTCCGTGGCAATGACAGCCATCGAAAAATATCTGTTGAAAAATGCTCACGCGAGTTTTGTCGATTCAATTGGTATTTTCTTCGCCGTGTTTCTGGCGACACTGGTGGGATATTTCAGCGAACGCAAAAGTGCCCGCGAATTTGAATTACTCAATCAGGTAAAAGACGATATTGCGATTAAAGTCTTACGCAACGGTCAGATCGAACGAGTGCGGATTGATGAGATTGTGGTCGGCGATGTTGTGCGTGTCGATATGGGTGACAAAGTACCGGCGGACGGCGTATTGGTCGATCAGCTTGGGCTTTTGATCGACGAGGCGATGCTCACAGGCGAGTCGGTACCAGCGGAAAAAAGTATGCAAACAAGTGGCGAGTTGTCAGACTGTACCGTTCCCGATTCAGCCAAAGTCTATCGTGGTACGATGATTCGCGACGGGCATGGCGAATTCGTGGTAACCAGTGTGGGCGACGCGACGGCGATGGGAAAGATCGCGGCAAATCTCGGCCAAAGCGGCGAATCGGAAAACGAAACGCCATTGACGTACAAGCTGTCGGTACTGGCGAAACAGATCAGCGCGGCGGGCGTATGGGGAGCGATTCTGATTTTTACGGTGATGATTGTCGAGGCGTTTTTCGAACAATCGCCCAAATTACCGGCATCAGTTTTTGGGAGCGACCTACTTCCCCCCAGCGTCGTATTGCCGATTTTCGCTCTATTTTTGGGCTATGCGGGAATGCGTATGCTTTTGCGTCCTTTTTTCCGCAGCATGGGAATGGATCTAAAGGCGTGGTGGACGCAGGGGTTGGCGGTGGCTTCCATCGGAATCGCGGCGTATGTACTGCTCAACGGCGTTATGCTGGCGACATGTGGGTTGCGCAGCGGCGATCAGCTGCTCGTCGGTCAGGCGTTCGATCTTCTCAACGCGATTCTGCTCGGCATCGTGGTCGCGGTCACGATTATCGTCGTTGCCGTGCCGGAAGGCCTGCCTATGATGGTAACTGTCAGCCTCGCCCTCAATATGATGAAAATGGCAAAGCAAAATTGCCTGGTTCGTAAACTGATCGCGTCCGAAACAATCGGTTCGGCCACGGTTATCTGCTCCGATAAAACGGGGACGCTCACCCGGAATCGGATGACGCCTGTTTGGTTTTGGCTCGGAAATCACGAATATAACGCGACCGAATTAGCCAAACTAGCCCAATCTCCAGAGTGGACGTGGCTTGCGGAAAATATCGTGGTCAACACCGACGCGAATCTCAAATTCGAAACCTCTACGGCTCCGACGGCGTCGAAAGATACAACAGGGGCGAAAAAATCGACAACCGCCAACACAACGATTCAGGTGGAGGCAGTGGAAAATTCCACGACCACGGATATTCGAACAATCGAGGGGATCGAGGGGATTGGCAATCCGACAGAATGCGCGTTGCTCAAACTCGCGTATCAATTGGGAACGGATTACCGGGTGGGTCGTTCGCAAGCGGAACGGGTGTGGGAGTTGACGCACAATTCCCAACGGAAAATGTCTGTGGTCATGGCCAAATGTGGTGACCTCGCGATATGCTACAAGAAGGGGGCGCCAGAGGTCATTTTGCAGGAATGTGACAGTGTGGTCATCGGCGAGCAGGTATTACCGATAGAACCGTATCGAGCGTCGATTTTGGCGGCTTTGCAGCAAGCGTCC
>JAQVKF010000249.1 GCA_028694795.1 Thermoguttaceae bacterium
CCTGAATCTCTTTCATTCTTTCAAGCTCCCGCCAGGTTTCGGTATAAACCACGGAAGCTTAAAAACTATCACAAACTTCTTTGCCGCGCTACCCCAAACCGCCTAAAGTGCGCGATAGCCCTGATTGTATGGTTGAGCGGCAACTCGCCGCCAGGCATTCCCGGCCCGCGGTTGACAACGCTCCAGACTCTCTGGTCCCAGCTCTTACCATCCACTTGTGCTTTGTAAAATTTGTACTATGTGAAAGCGGACCTCTGTGACGAACTTCGTTACTCGGACCGTACCCCAAAACGAAAAAATAAAATCCTAGGGATAAATACGGATAATTCCGTCCGCCATCTTGCCGAAGCGAGGACAGTCGGGTATCTTCAAAATGGACAGGGGTGCAATGATTCTGAAACCAAAGGCTGGGAGGTTTGGGCAAAATGGCAATTGATCCGACCGCATGGGCAATGGAATTACAGGCATTTATCGGCTGGGACGAAGTCTTTGGTGCATTTCCGGATCAGGCAGTACTCGTTTTCCTGCCCCAAGGCATCACGATGCTGCCGTTGACGACCGAATGGCTTTCGTCATGGAAACTGCCTCATTTACCTATATTATTGGGTGATGGGGCATTGCCACCAGAACTCAACGCGATTGGCGTCATGCTTTCCCAGGGAGGTCTCACCGAGCGTCGCTCAGACGGAGTAGTGGAACATGCGGGCGGGCGTGTCGCTTATGTGGAAGTCCTTCACTTAGCCGGGCGTAAACGTCAAGCGGGCCTCGTTTGGGAGGGTGGTGTAGTCGACTATCCACTTCGTCTTTCCGGTCGTTGGGCAATGGAAGAGATTCTCGCGAGGCTGGGGGTCCGTCCCCATTGCAAACGCGACGCATTCGCCACAGAGGGATTGGGACGCTTTTCAACGACCAAATCATGGGCCAAATTCGCGGCCAGCGAACCGCTATTATCGCAAAAGCGAAAAAAATCGTCGAAAAAATAACATTTCGCAAAACAGATGCGTAGAAGATTCTAAGGGAGCCTTGAAATTGGTCAGGAATCTCGAAAACGCTCTTGTCGCAACGAGAAAATCCGGTTACGATGGGAGGGTCATTTCTCGGAGCCGCCATGTGGACGGTTTTCCGCCATCCTTTAGAGAGAGACGTAACTTAAAATGTCTGTATGTAAAATGAATTGTATTCGTCAGCATCTCAAGTCAATGGTGTCAACCGTCGGCTTGGGATTAACGTTGACCTCCGTCGCGTTCATGTCTGCCGTATTCGGCACATTGGTTGGAATGCCTGCTATAGGCGTGGCCCAGGTGGATACGCCATCGCTGCAGGAAATGGATGGTCCGAAGATCACCGCTCCTGTGGTGTCGCAACCACAAATTGTCACCGCAGACACCAAACCGAAGGGACCAACTCTCGAAAAGGCGCGTGACAAACTGATCGCGATGCAGGTATGCGAGCTTCTGCGCAGCGAACACCTAAATCATTACGCGGTGAACGAGATGGTCGGACAGGCCGCGGTGGACGTTTTTCTCTCCACGCTCGACCCGATGAAGGGGTATTTTTACAAGAGTGATGCGGAAGCATTCCGAGCGAGATCGAACGAAATCATCCAAACGGCAACGCAAGGTGATCTAAAATTCCCGGTTGATGTTTTTGGCGTTTTCTTGCAGCGCGTGTCGGAAAAGGAAACGATGATCCGTGAAATTCTCCAAGAGCCGTTTGAGTTCGACTCCGACGAAGAATATATGTACGATCGCGAGGATGAAGAATATCCGGAAACGCCGGAGGAAGCGAAAGATCTTTGGCGTAAACGGTTAAAATATGAATACTTGGCGATGGAAGCGGATCGTGAGTCGGATTATCGCAAAGAGGTAGCGGATGCCGAAGAAAAAGGCGAACCGAAGCCGGAAATGAAACCGCTCACCCCAGAAGATGAACCGCTCCAGCGTTTGGAACGACGCTATTCGAGCTTCTATAAACGAACGGAACGTACGACGCCAGACGAACTGTTGGAGATGTATCTGTGCGCGATTATGTCGGTATACGATCCGCATACGTCGTATATGTCTCCCGCGACGCAGGAGAGCTTCGAAGTGGGTATTAGCCTTGGTTTGAAGGGAATCGGCGCGTCGCTTCGTTTTGTGGATGGCTACACTGTGGTGGAAGACGTCCTAGCGGGTGGTCCTGCGGCAAAAGATGGTCAGCTGAAAAAAGGTGACAAATTGATCGCCGTGGGAGACGGTTCCGAAGGTCCAATGACAGACGTGGTCGATATGCGTTTGGCCGACGTGGTGCAAAAGATTCGCGGCGAGATTGGTACGCATGTGCGTATTTTGATACAGTCGTCAAATGGCGACCGTAAAACACTTGATCTGGTGCGTGACGAGGTACCGTTGGTCGATAGTCGTGCGAAAGATTCGACTTTTATCTGTGGTCAAAAGAGTAACGGTGCGCCGTATCGTGTCGGTTTGATTCGTTTGGCGTCTTTCTATCGAGATATGGAAGGAGCCCAAGATGGTAACGTGGATTACACGAGCGCGACGCACGATGTGGCCAAAATTTTGGAACGATTCAACAACGAGAATGTGGACGCGGTGATTCTCGATTTGCGTAGTAATGGTGGTGGAGTGCTCGAAGAGGCGATTGAGCTTACGGGTTTGTTCATTGTCGATGGCCCAGTGGCCCAGCTTCGTGACGCCAAACGGCGGATTCGGGTCTGTCCCGACGAAGATCCGGCGATTTTGTGGAGCAAACCGGTCATCATGATGATCGACAAATTGAGCGCGAGTGCGACGGAGATTTTTGTCGGTGCCATGCAGGATATGAAACGTGGTATCGTCGTGGGTGACGAGGCGACGCACGGTAAGGGAACGGTTCAGCGGCTCATCAGTTTGAGTGAACGAATTTTCCCGGCGAAATTGGGTGCGGCCAAGATCACGATGCAGCAGTTCTACTGTCCGTCCGGACGCACGCCGCAACTGAGTGGTATTCCGAGCGATATCCAGATTCCGTCGCTGACCACCCATTTGGACATCGGCGAATCGGACCTGAAATATCCTGTGCCGCAAACGGAGATTCCATCCGCGGAATTCAAGGTATGGAACAACTATGTGACGCCGGAGATTCTGACTCAATTGCGCGAAAAAGCGAAGACCCGCCAAGAAAAATCGCCGTACTTCCAGCAGGTGAACAAGGTAGTGAACAACTATCTTGAACAAAAAGCAAAGAAGAGTGTTTCTCTCAATCGAGAAAAATTTATGGCGGACCGCGCGGAGGTTGATGCGGCCAGCGCGAGTGAAAAGCAGATCGAAAAGTTGACCGAAACAGAAGGCTCTATCAAGAAAGACGCCTACATTGAGGAAGTTTTGGCGATCATGGCCGATTATTTGCAAGTTTTGAGGCAATAAAAAACAAAATTGCTCAAGGTTTTTCGGAAAAGCACTGGATTTTCGGAACATCTCAGGTAACAATACAGTAAGAGGAATATTGACATCGGTGAATAGCTTTTGCAAGAAGGCGAACCCGATGTTAATATTTCGCTTGCTGTTTGTTCGTTAACAGGACATGTTGCCCTTGTTCGTTGGCAAACTCATACGGTTTTCGCGCGAAAAACGGGTTAAGGTAGGCTGTCTGGACAGATTTCCTCGGCGTTTTCGCGGAGTTTATTCCGTCGGTGGTACTCGATGCTTTTCGTCAAAAGCGGACGGGGTTCGCACCAAATGGAGGATCTCAGCCGGGTCCGCTTTATTTTCGATCGGAATCGTGTGATAAAAAAATCGTTATTCAAGCTCAAAATTTGTGGACAAGTATCGAGATTCATTTTTTGCGTCTCTCGCGTGGTGATAGTTGGAGGAATTTTATGATGCGGCGTCGTCAAGCGTTTACACTCGTCGAACTTCTGGTCGTGATAGCGATCATTTCTATGCTTGCCGGACTGTTGATTCCGGGAGTCCAGATGGCACGTGAGGCGGCGCGGCGCAATACGTGCATCAATAATCAGCGTAATTTGGCCATCGCGTTCATCGGCAAGGATGGTGCGACGAAGCACCTGCCGGGATATATGAATGCGACGTATAAGAACGCTAACGGCAGCTTTTACGGTAGCTGGGTGGTTCAGATTGCGGAATATTTGGAAAACAAACCGATCGCAACGATGTGGCGAGACGCGTCCTTTGCGACCAGTTGTATCAGCACGGGAGCAATCGATACGTCGTTAATTCCGCAGATGCCTGTTTTGTTGTGTCCGTCAGCCGGTTCAGTGGACGAGGCGGGTGTGAACAATTACATCGTCAACTGTGGTGGTCGTGACAATTATGCGGATGGATTGACTCAAACGGTGACCGGACCGACAGGTACGCTACTTCCGGCACGTGCTTCGGGCGTCTTCGCGGCGGGCAAAGGTTCGTGTTCGATGTCCGATGTGAAGGACGGCAAATCGCAAACACTGCTGACCTCGGAAAATTCGTATGCGGGTAAATGGTTCGGTTCCAAAGTGCAGGTCAGTGGTTCTGGACTGATCGCGGATGGCGACGCGGCGGGGCCGCGTATCGGAGCGCACTGGGAAGGCGCGGTTGGTTTCTGTTGGTCGAACCAGAGCGATTGGTCCAATAATTCGACCGACGATGCGATCAAGGCACTTAACTATTCAGTGGATAACTTAGACGAAACGACGCGTATTGATT
>JAQVKF010000250.1 GCA_028694795.1 Thermoguttaceae bacterium
AAGCACGTTGAGCAAATCAATCATTGTCTGAGCCACCGGTTTGTGAATTGAATAAGTTTCTTCCAACGGCGTCAGCACCTGTTGTCCGCCAATCAAACCGGCCATACAATCGGTCTTTCCCTCCATGATCGCTCGCACGGCTAAGTTGCCCAGTTGGCTTCCGATGATTCGATCTTCCGGCGACGGCGAGCCGCCTCGTTGAACGTGGCCCAGCGTCACAGTACGCACACCAGGAAACGGACAACTGGCATCGAGCAATTTTCGAGCGACCTCGTTGGCTCCACCAAGTTCGTCACCTTCGGCAACAACCATCAGAATCGAACGTTTACCGCGAGACTTCATCAGACGCAGTTGGTCGATAATCTTAGGAATATCGGTGAGCGTTTCAGGAATACAGACAAGTTCCGCACCGCCCGCCAACGCCGTCCACATCGCTAGACATCCGCTGTCACGCCCCATCACTTCGATGAGAAACATCATGTCGTGGCTTTCCGCCGTGTCGCGAATTTTATCAATCGCGTCGACCGCCGTGTGGACCGCCGTCAGAAAACCTATCGTGTAATCGGTACCCATCACATCGTTGTCAATCGTACCAGGACAACCGACAATCTGTCCGTCCCAGAATTTGCTAAAATCATGCGCTCCGTGAAGCGTTCCATTCCCGCCGATCGGAATCAATGCGTCAATGTGATGTTTACGCAAAATACCCGCCGCACGCCACATACCGTCCGGCGTCGCAAACTCGGGGCTACGACTGGAACCGAGTACCGTTCCCCCCATACGGGCAATGTCTGACACACTACGCAACGCCATGAGCGGAAGCACATCATGTCTGCCGAAAAATTCCTCATTCAGAATTCCTTGATAGCCGCGCATAATTCCGACTATCTCCGCGCCCTCGTGGATACCCGAACGGACCACCGCGCGAACACAAGCGTTCATTCCCGGTGCATCACCACCGCTGCATAATACCCCAATACGCATATTTTACCTCTTTTTCTTCTACACGAATTCCCGTGGAGCACGATACTCATGGAACTTGGTCAGTTGTTGTTGTACCACAAAAAACGCCAGCGTAAACACAAAAATCGGTTAAAATAACACCGCCCATAGCGACGGAGCCACCTCCTCTGCCACCCATTTCCATCGAACAGTATGGACGACCTCTATCTCTATGATCCTCGGCAATCCACAGGGGCCGAGAAATCACGAACATTCGGGCCGCAATGCCGCGTGTGTTCTGTCTTTGAATGCGACAACGCGGCAAGAACATGCACTTCGTACCGACGAGGATGCCCTAAGTTCAGGGTTCAGGAATCGGCAGCATGTTTGGGATTCCGGAATCGCATGCCACTGTTTGAGGCGTATCCCGTAAGCGGATAGTGACCAGCCGCCGTCAGTCATCGGACGGGCACTATCCCCCAACAGATAGTTGATACTTCTGGATTTACGCTCCATTTCTCTTTCCAAATATTTGACTTATAAGGACAAGCCAAATAACCAGCATACCGCACGATATCGGGTTCACAGCGAAACGATATCGAGTTCATGTTGGTCAATAAATTCGAGTAATTCATCACGTGTGAAAACGCTATCGCTGGCGGTCAGCGAGCGAACACAGCTGGCACCCAGCGCGGACCCCCAACGCAAACAGTCGGCATCCCCTTTCCCTTCAAGAATCGCCGCGATGAATCCCGCGTCAAAGGCATCGCCCGAGCCTGTACCGCCGACAAAGTTCGTCGGATAGACCCCACAACGCAACACACCATGGTCACCCGCAAAAATCGTTCCCTTTGAACCAAGCGTAATACAAACGTCATTCGCTCCTAAATCGCGGAACCATCGAGCCTGATCGAGCGGTTCGTTGAGTCCCGTGATGATTTTCGATTCATCGTCGTTCGGCATAAACAAATCGGCGTATGGCAGAACTTTTTTCAACACGTGTTGGAAATGCTGCGCATCGGAACTCATGAGTACCACGTCCAAGATCGTTTTCACACCTTTCGCACGGAGTCGTTTGAGCAAATCGACAAAATCATCCGATTCCAGACCATGCATCATCAGATATCCGCCCAGATAAAAGACTTTCGCCTCATCAAGCCAAGCGTCTGGAATCATCGACGGACAAAAGGCGTCGTTCGCACCGGGCGTACTGATGAAACGGCGGTCCTGTCCTTCCACGTTCACGACGAGCGTTCCCGCCGAACGTGTCACATCGGTTCCATGCGGCGATGGATATTTTTCAGCCATCGTGGAATCAATGGCGATTACACCGGAGATATCGGCTCCGTAACTGGCCAGTTTTTCCCGCACGAGCGAGCCAGCAGCATCACTGCCGACGCAGCCCGCGACGCCCACCCGTACTCCCAATTTCCGCAGATCTGCCGCGGCATTTGCGGCGCAACCGCCCAACGCGATGCTAATTCCCTTCGTTTTAATCAGTTCACCCGCCTCGGGCAGGTGTGCGATGGGATCGCAAATATAATCGACAAAAAGAATTCCCGCACAAAGACAATCCATTCGTGTTTTTTCCGTGTTACTCATCTTTCGTTCCGTCACACTTCTTTTTCGTTTTATGAACCATTTTTTTTGTTGATTGTGTTTGTTTTGTTCGTTGAAGCTCGCCTAATAGCGTCTGATCAACCACCCAGCCGCGGCATTTGGGCGAACCGCAGAGACAAGGGATCGCCGCCTCAATCGGCCATGCGTAATCGATCAGCAATTGGTCACCCGCCTGAATCGGACGCAGTACCTCGACCATGACTTCCTGATCAATGACCTCATTCGCCTCATTTTCGATATCATAAACGACGAGTTGGCAATTCGGCTCACAACCATGATTAAGATAACGGAATGGCGTATGGGGTTCAAGGGACCGTTCATGTCCCAAATCAATACAATAGCTCGAACCATATTGAGGATCATCGATAACGCGTCCGCAAACGGGGCCGATCTGATCGCCAGGACGAAAATCTTGACAAGCGTACACACCTTTGCCGATAGGTGACGGTTTCACACGAACGGTCTTCTTGTTGAACCGATTTTCTTGTTCCATTTTGCGTCCCTTATTCCATATTTCATGTCCATGAGTGTAATGCACGTTCTGACGGAAACCACCATACGCACCAAAGTAAGAGCCATCCACTTGATGGATTTTCCATTTTGGCGATCGAATCGGATTTCAATCGGTGTCAGTATACCACACGGGAAGATGGAATCCTAAACAAAAATTTCAAAAAACCATCGGAATTTTCACTTGCGTTCCGTCCAGTACCGGAAACGTCTGGTTATTGTGGGCCATTCATTGCCCAGAAATCTCCACATCGGAACGGTGTACTTTAAGTGAAAGTACCAAGAACGCCGTGACCGCAATCGACGGGCCATCAAACCACATAGCTGTGTGAACTCGCCGTCCCATTTTCCACTGCGTGAAGGAAGATTTTTACCTGCTCCATTGGCATGCTGTTTGTGTTTTTGATTTTTCATTGAAAATGGTCCAAAACCGTGTTTTGATCCATCCCCTTCCGACGGTAATGAGCATCTCATAGCAAAATGGAGGATCTAGGGCGTGTTCACACAAGTTGCTACCCCAATCGGAACGGCCGGCTGTACCAGTGTCAGGTAAAAAGTGCTAAGATATGTATAGTCATTTAATTTAAGTTTATTCTATGAATATCCGATACTAGTTCTATGAAATACGACAAAAGATTTCGAGAACGAGCCATTGCTTTCCAAGAGGGTGGGGCTGCATTCAAACAGCTCAAGACGGTGTTCGGGATTGATCGCAAGACCCACAACGCATGGGTGAAATTGCTGCGTGAAACCGGTTCCGTGATACCCGAACATGTGTTCCGGTCACGACAACGGAAAATCGATAAAGAGGCTCTGCGAAAAGCGGTCGAAAAGAAGCCGGATGCCTACCTTTCGGAGCTTGCCGCGTTGTTTCAATGCAGCATTCCAGCGGTGTTTTACGCCCTGAAAAAGATGGGCATTACGCTAAAAAAAAGACGTTCACTTACGCCGCAAAATCCGAAGAAAAACGGACGAAATTCGTGAAAGATGCGGCCCAAATCCCTGAAGAGAAACGAGTCTATGTGGACGAGAGCGGCGTGGATCAATGCTTGGTTCGCGAGCATGGTCGGGCTCCGCGTGGCACAAAAGTGGAGGACGTTAAACGTGGACGAAAATTCCAAAGAACAAACGTTATTGCCGCGAAAATCGGAGATCGTCTCGTTGCATCGCAATGTGACTCTCAAAACAGGACGAGTCATCTTTTCGTCGAATGGTTTCGCAAAACACTCCTCCAATGTATTCCAAAAGACACGACTGTCATGATGGACAATGCGTCGTTCCATCCGAAAAAGAGACTGTGTCATCTGGCTCGCAGGTATGGAATTCATCTATTATTTTTGCCACCATATAGTCCGGATTTGAATCCCATCGAAAAGACTTGGGCGAATATGAAACGCGCGTTAGTGGATCTATTGCCACATTCACCGAATCTCGAAAATGCCATCCTGGAATATCTTCATCAAGGAAATCGCTAAATTAAATGACTATATCAGGATTTTTCCAGACAACGAAGCTTACATGCAAAACCTCCATACTGTATATTCCACCATCTATCACACCATGCTTTAACTGGAAGAATATCTCCCTGCTGAACGTATAAA
>JAQVKF010000251.1 GCA_028694795.1 Thermoguttaceae bacterium
TTCGAAGAAAATCGCAGTAATACCTCCTGATCCTCGCCGCAACGGATCATACGCCACGCGTTACCCAAAAATTCTTTGAGCGAAAAACGAGACGGAATACAAAACGTTTCATCGAGTGATTGAATATTTCCAATACGTCCTAGATGAAATGTTCGCACCTCATGATGGAACGACGACCATCCTACCACGTACCATGCACGCGGTCCAAAAAATAGACAATATGGATGGAGCCGCGTCTGGATTTTTGACTGTTCAAACAGACTTCAATAATCCATCCAAATGGCGTGCCGATCCATCTGCGCTTTGAGAATGGCTTCGTAAATCGGTTCCGCCTGTTCGAGCGGGTTCGTTTTCAGCGAACTGACATGGAGCGGTTCTCCCGCGGCGCGCACCTGTTCAACCAGCCGAAGTGGCAACGCGCCCTCCAATTTCAAAATCGCGCGATGTGCGGCGGAAAAGCATGGCACCGGTAGCTGAGCCACAAGTTCGCGTCCGAGGAAAAGCATGGCGAGCACTTCATCGGTCGTAAAATGCGTCGCGGGCAGCAAACGTGCTCCATAAACGGCATATCCCTGGCGTTCCCCGTCAAAGATGAGCGGAATTCCGGCCTCTCTAAGCACATTGAGATCGCGAAAAATCGTTCGTTGTGAGACCCCGCATTCGACGGCGAGCGATTGTGTATGGTAGGATCGTCCGGCTTGTAACAGACGGAGCAAAATAATGAGTCGTTCAAGCCGACATTGTTTCATCGCCTACCTCCTTCTGATGTCCTGTTCGACCAATCCCCGAGTCTAGTATAACGCGTTCTCGCCGTACAGTGCAATAATCAGGCAATTTTTCCGTCATTCCACCCTATCAAACGATTCTTTGGAACGATAGGTTTCCACAAAAATGAGACGCATATGACGGAACTTGGGCCATTTTCATCCATTCAATCTTCGATAAATCCGGGAAATGGCTATACGCTTCACTTTTTTTGTAGTAAAATCGGGCAGTGAAGCGATATCGAATATCGTAACGTTTTTGAGCAAAGCGTGTATCGCATTTTCGAACTCTGCGTATGGGAGAATAACGGATGCCGCGACTACGAGCTGTAGTGATCGGAACGGGACATTTGGGAAATTTTCACGCCCAAAAATTAGCGTCTATGGAAGAAGTCGAACTGGTGGCAGTGGTGGATCCATCCGAGTCTGCTCGCAATCGTGTTGCCGCCGCGTGCCACTGTGCGGCTTACGCGAGCTGTGATGAACTTTTTGCGGAGGAATTGATTCGGGCGGAAAATTCCAGTGATTTTGCACCGATTCGTGCGGCGATCATCGCGGTTCCTACCACATTGCATACGCAAACCACTGAGCCGTTGCTGCGACGCGGCATCCATTGTCTGGTCGAAAAACCGATCACCCCGACTTCAAAGGAAGCGGATCGGTTGATTCAATTGGCGCACGATCAGGATCTAGTGTTGGCGGTGGGGCACATCGAACAGTTCAACCCCGCTTGGGTGGTGCTTCAGGAACGACTTCGAGCACCGCGGTATATTTTCTGCCGTCGGACGAGCGATTACACCTTCCGTTCCACCGACGTGAGCGTCGTACTCGACGTGATGATCCACGATCTGGAGCTTGTACAGCAGTTTGTCGGGCGACCGATGGTACGTGTTGTGTCGCAAGGCTGGAGTGTTGTCGGCGGTTATGAAGATGTGGCGCGTGCGGAGATCGAATTCGACAATGGATGTATCGCGGTATTCGAGGCGTCACGTGTGCGTCATGAGGCGGTGCGACAGGTGGAAATTTGGTGTGAAAACCAATTGGCGACGATTGATTTTGCGACACGGCGTTACACATTTGCCCAGCGAAGCCGCGATCTGCAGCGTCGTTCTTTTAGCTTTGCGAATCTCTCAAGTGAACAGATTCCGATGCGTCAACAGCTTTTTGCGCAACATCTTCACCGGGAGGAAGATTCGTTCGAGGCGATTGACGCGTTGGCGGCGGAGGATAGTGATTTTATTCAGTCGATCCTCGAACATCGAGCACCGCGTACCACCGGGGAATCGGCACGTGCGGCGATCGTGCTTGCCGAGACAATTTTGCGAAATATGCGACGCTAGCGGAAACGCAATTCGTGCGTGGTTGCTTTTGTCCTGTGCCTTCGTGTTTTGTTTTGCCTTCCCCATTTTCCCGATGCCATGAAAGTGAGAATCCTATGCAGATGTACTACGTCGCGATTCGAAACCAGCAATATGGTCCGTATGCGGAGGAGGTGTTGCGTCGTCTCATGCAAACGGATCAGGTAACGCCCGATTCACTCGCGTGGTGCGATACGTTGACCGAATGGACGCCAGTCAACCGGATTCCAGAGCTGCTTGTATTATGGACCGAGACCAAACGTTTCCCACCGCAAACGCCACCCACACCCCTCTCCGGAGGCGTATCAGGAGAAACGTCGGCGTCTCCCAACGAGTCACAGACTCCACCTGCGTCCGACGTTTCGCCCTCCGTCGGACCGATGCCGGGGATGGGACCGAGACAGATGCCTGGACAGGTGCCGTGGATGGGACAGCCGTACCTACCATCTTATGCGATGTCATGGAATCGTGGTTTTGCGAATTTTTTCCAACGTATGGTAGCCATGTTTGTAGATGGCCTTATTTTGAGTTTACTCAGTTTTTCGCTTTTGTTCATCATGGCCTCTCTTTTGGTCATACTTGAGAGGCATGGGGAGCGACTATCTCCGGAAGAAGCTGAGCAATTGGGCATGTCGCTAAGTGCCTTGTTTTGTCTGGTATCGATGATCGTTTCGTGGTTGTATTATGCGATTTCCGAGTCCTCTACGTGGCAGGCGACGTTAGGAAAGCGATTGATGGGTATTTATGTCGTGGATATCTATGGTCAGAGAATTTCGTTCGGACGTGCGACGTGTCGTTATTTCTGCAAAATCCCCAGTTCGTTTTTCGGCATCGGCTTTTTATTAGCTTTAGTGACACCTCGCAATCAAACGTTACACGATCTTTTAGCCAATACGCTTGTGCTAAAACGGTAAACAGGGACACCGTGGTCGCGTCACCACCGGAAGTTATTGATGACGTGCCGCTTGATTCGAAATTCGGTATAGCAACAGTCAGAAAAAAACAGGAAGAACCATGCGAATCGTTTTATGTTATCCAGTGCAATCCCAACATATCGAGCAAATTCAAGCGGCATGGCCGGACGCGGAAATTGTGGACGCTGGTCAGAAACATATTGCGGAAGAACTTTTCCAGGCGGACATTTTTTGCGGTCACGCAAAGGTCCCGGTCGATTGGGATGGTGTGATACGGCAGGGACGCCTGCAGTGGATTCAATCCTCTGCTGCCGGAATGGACCACTGCCTCGTTCCGTCGGTGATCGCCTCGTCGGTGACAGTCACCAGCGCTTCTGGCGTGTTGGCCGACCAGGTAGCGGAACATACGATTGCGCTGTTGACCTCATGGCTGCGGCGGATTCCCGTTTTTAACGACGCATGGCGTGAACGAAAATTCGATCGGTTGCCCACGCGGGATTTAACCTATGCGAAGGTAGGCATCGCTGGGTTCGGCGGCGTGGGACGGCGGCTGGCTAAGGTGTTGTCCGTCTTCAAAACAACAATTTACGCGACCGATCTGTATCCGCAGGATAAACCCGCTTATGTCGAAAAACTTTTCGCAGCTGATCAGCTCGACGAGATGCTTGGGTTGTGTGATATTGTGATCTTGTGCCTACCGCTTAATGCCTCGACACGCGGTATGTTTGACGCTGCACGATTACGTCAAATTCCGAAAGGTGCGATTTTCGCCAATATGGCTCGTGGACCGCTCGTCGTTACGGAGGATTTGATTACCATATTGAAAGAGGGACATTTGGCGGGGGCGGTCATGGATGTGACCGATCCAGAACCACCCACAAGCGGCCACCCGCTCTGGACGGCACCGAATATCCTGGTGACACCCCATGTCGGCGGCCAATTTCGTTCCCGGATTGACGACATGACACGTATTTTCTGTGAAAATATTCACCGATGGCGTGCTGGTGAACCGTTGATCAATCGTCTGACGGACAAAACGCTCGGATTTCCAATCCGTGGCGAAGTACCTCTATGGACCGATGTGGATCCCAACGCTCGGCATGATTGAGATGCGAATGATCAAGACGCGGCTGATACGGTGGTATACGGTACCCAAAGAAATATTTGGTATGAGATCGGATTTTCAATGGATAAGACACAACTTGCGATTCTGGGTGGTGGACCTGGAGGGTATACGGCGGCATTTCTTGCGGCGGACCTCGGTTTACAAGTCACGTTGATCGAGCGGGATCTGTTAGGGGGTACGTGCCTTAATCGTGGTTGTATTCCATCGAAAACGTTGCTTCATGTGGTACGTGTGCTGCGGGAATCACGTGAGTTATCCGGTTTTGGTGTGGATTTTGGGATGCCGGTGATCCACCGCGAATCGCTACAGACGAAGGTGCAAAAAACGGTCCAGGCGTTACGTGGTGGCATCCAATTACTCGCCAAACAGCGAGGCGTGACGCTACTCACGGGACATGGCGAGTTGACTGATTCACACACTTTGCGTATTTTTCCAAAAATGCTATCTGCGGCTTCTGCGTC
>JAQVKF010000051.1 GCA_028694795.1 Thermoguttaceae bacterium
CTGGTATTCAGCCTTTTGCCGGTCACGGCCAAAATTGTAATCGTGCCGCTTTCCGTCAGGACCAGTCACACGAACGAAAAAGAAACCTTGAGAATGAGTAAGAAGTTTTGGCAATCGTGGCATTGGGCGGCTCCAAAATGCTAGCAGGTAGCCTACCACGTTCCTACCACATTAAGGGTAAAAATCGTGGTAGCCTACCACTTTTCTAGCTTTCTGAACACCATCCCGGACCGCCCGGAAGTTTGTGTTTTACAAGTGTTTTTCCATCTTTTTTGAAGCAACCCGGCCAGGACTCGAACCTGGAATGAGGGAACCAAAATCCCTAGTGTTACCATTACACCACCGGGTTATTGCGCCATCTGCCTACGGTACCCCGCAAACTTGGCCTATAGTGTACGGTAAAAAATACTTTTCGACAAGCCCCCTCCAAAAAACTTTTTACCTGACGTTGGTGCTGCCAACCTATTTGGACCCACCTGCTTGTCTGGCGTCGGTGCTACCAACGTTGGATAAGAAACCCTTCAGGCTTGCGTTGCGAGTGGTTGGGCCGTAAGGTGTTGAGCCAACCGCTTCCCATTTTCTGCCATCCTCCAAAACTGACCTTGACCCATTCTGAAAAAGCGGAGTATTATAACGCGTGGCGCGAATACGTGGGTTGTATCGATCAGCCAGCCGCGTCTAAGCGAGATGGCGAGGTTGAAAATGTTCGCGCTGGACGCTCGCTTGATGGATCATCCGAAACGAAATACATTTCATAGAACAAATATCAGGAACGAGAGGAATTTTCATGCGATTCCATGATCGATTTGGCATGTTCAAAATCTTGACGCTGGGAATCTGCTTATTGACAAGCGGTATCGCGTTTTCACAAACCACGCCTCCGAAAATCAATCGTGGGGCAATTCCCGCTCCCGTGGTCAAAGAAGATGCCCCCGCGGCAACTCCCGTTACGCCTCCTGCCGCTGCCGCGCCGGCGACCTCTGATCCGGCTACTGAAACTGATCCGGCTGCTGAAACCAAAACAGATGATCCGATTGTGGCCATCGTGAATGGTGACAAAATCTTACGGAGTGAACTACGCCGTGATGCACTCGCGCGGTACGGGACTGAAGTACTCGAAGCGTTGGTCAATAAACAGCTCATCGCGATGGAATGCGAACGCAATAAGATTAAAGTTGACCCAACCGAGGTACAACGGGAGATTGAACGGATTGCCAAACGTTTTGGAATCACGGTTGAACAGTATCTCGGACAGATTCTCGAATCGCGTGGGGTGACCCGTTTGCAATATGAGGCGGATGTAGTTTGGCCAATGCTCGCGCTCCAGAAATTGGCCGCCGATCAGCTTAAATTTACTGATGAAGAGCTAATGCGTGAATTTGAAACGCAGTATGGCGAATCCATTAAAGCGTTGATGATCTTGGTGTCGGATAAGCAAAAAGCTGAAGATCTCCATGCGAAAGCGGTTGCGGAGCCCGATTCCTTTGGCGATTTGGCTAAAAATAATTCCGAAGATTATGTCAGTGCCAGTGCGAAGGGCGTTGTTCCACCAGTGCGACGTCATACGAGTGATCCGAAGATTGAGGAAGCTTTATTCGCTTTGCCGGATGGAGGAATCACGGACGTTTTCGAGTTTGGTGGAAGTTTTATTTTCCTCAAACGATTGGAAAAAATGCCCGCAGCTGGAGTCGTATTTGAGGAAGTACGTGTGCCACTCGAGGAAAATCTGCGAGCTCGTAAGGTTCAAAAAGTGGCTAACGAACTGTTTAAAAAGCTCCAAGCCGACGCAAAAATCGAAAATGTGTTGAATGATCCGGAAAAATCGAAGCAAATGCCGGGTGTGGCGGCGTTGATTAACGGTTCACAAGTGCGTATAGACGACCTGGCTGATCGTTGTGTGGAGCGTTACGGTAGTTCGGTGTTACAGGTGATGATCGAACATAAATTGATCGAACAAATGCTCAAAACGCGGCAAGTCACGGTCACTCCGGAGGATATCGACGCGGAGTTGATTCATCAGGCGGAACTTTCGCTGCCGCTGGTCGATGGTAAACCGGACGTGAGTGGATTCATCCGTTTGGCTATGAGTCAAGATATTCCGGAGTCGCGGCTGCGTTCCGATATCATTTGGCCGATGGTCGCACTCAAGAAACTTGTGGATGGCTCCTTCCAAATTGGTGACGAAGAGCTGAAGATGGGATTCGAAGCACAGTATGGAGCACGTGTGCGTGCGCGTGCCATCTATTGTGACAACTTGCGACGCGCTCAGGAGGCGTGGGACCTCGCGCGAAAAGATCCGAGTGCCGAGAATTTCGGCAAATTGGCCCAACAGTATTCTATTGATCCTTCGTCGCGTGATATTGGTGGACAAATTCCACCAATTCAGAAATATACCGGTAGCCAGCTGCTCGAAGACGAAGCGTTCAAACTGAAAGATGGCGAGATTTCCTCCGTCATTTCGCTGGGGAAAAATCAACGTGGCGGTGAGTATTACGTGATTTTGCGATGTGAGGGCCAGACCGAGCCGGTCGATGTCGATTTTGAGACCGTGAAAGATCAAATTCATGAGGATATTGCCTATCAGAAACGGAATATCCAGGCCGCCGCGATACTCGAAGCCTATCGAAATAATTCGAGCATTGATAACTTCATTGATGGGACGAGTAGTTCGCCGGAGGCAAAACAGGACGCTGACAAGGAAGGTATCCCCAATGCGGATAAAGCCGCTGAGGAAGTCGAAGTTCAGCGGACGGAAAATACCACGTTGAATCCGTAGAGTCGATAGAGATGCACGGCTGTCAGAAAACGCCGTGCTTCCTTATTTCCTGATACCTAGACACTTAGGATGGAAGGCGTATGATTTTGCAGCCGATTCAGTTGGGACCGTATCGTTGCGGCACGGGTGAACGTTTGATCGTTATCGCGGGCCCCTGTGTTCTGGAAACACGGAAACAGACGCTCGAAATCGCTTGGCGATTGAGCGAGATTGCCGTTACCTTGGATTTGCCGCTCGTATTCAAAGGGTCGTTTGACAAGGCAAATCGGACTAGCGTTCAGTCTTATCGTGGACCAGGGTTGGAAGCGGGACTCGAAATGCTCGCGGAGGTGGCTGCGGAAACGGGACTCCCCGTCACGACTGATATTCATGAATCGTACCAAGCTGAAGCGGCTGGGCGTGTTTGCGATGTGTTGCAGATTCCCGCGTTTTTGGCGCGTCAAACCGATCTGCTCCATGCCGCCGCACAGACCGGCCGCGCGGTGCATGTCAAAAAAGGACAGTTTCTCGCTCCGACGGATATGCGGTATGTGGTCGGAAAATTGCGTGATTTCGGTTGTGAGAATATTCTGCTTTGCGAACGCGGCACGTTTTTCGGCTACGGTCGATTGGTCAACGATTTCTGCGCCATTCCACAGATGCAATCACTCGGGGTGCCCGTCTGTTTTGACGCAACTCATAGCGTTCAACAACCGGGAATGACCGAAGGCGGTGGACAAACGGGTGGGAATCGAGCCATGGTCGAACCTCTCGCCAGAGCGGCTGTCGCGATTGGTGCGGATGCTCTTTTTTTTGAAACCCACCCACATCCGGAGCATTCGCCTTGCGATGGTGCCAATATGGTACCGTTGGATCAGTTCGAATCGCTGTTGCGACGTCTGCTCAACCTACACGCCACGGTGATCGAACTCGGGCGGGACTGACTTGTGTATTTCCAGCGGTTGCGGCGGTACTAGCGGAATGATCACTGTGAATGTGGTACCCACTTGGAGTTGGCTCGATACCTCGATTTTGCCATGGTGTAACTGGACAATCTTTTGGACAATCGAAAGTCCAAGCCCATTGCCGCCCAATTCGCGCGAGCGTGATTTATCTACCACGTAAAAAGGTTCAAAAATATGTTCGCATTTCTTCTCCGGGATACCAATCCCCGTGTCGTACACCTCGATGATGATGTTTTGCTCATCCGCTTTGGCCCGAATGCCGCATTTGCCTTTTTCGGTGTATCGGATCGCGTTGTTGAGTAAATTGATGACAATCTGTTCGATACGCAGTGAATCGCCTTGGAACACGAGTCCCTCTGGAATCTCGCTCTCAAACTGAAGCCCTTTCTCTTGCAGAGTCCGAGTCAACAGCGGCATGACCGATTGGACAAGCTCTAACAAATGAACCTCTTGATAGGTAAGTGAATAGTTACCCGAATCGACTTTACCAAGAGACACCAAATCATAAATGAGATTTGATAATCGTTGAATGTTTTTCGACAAAATTTCGAGGTAATAACGCCGTGACTCGTCCGTTTCATCTTCCAGTAGCGTTTCGACAAATCCACGCATCGCGGTGAGCGGCGTGCGGAATTCATGAGAGACATTACTTACAAAAAGCCGCTTTGTCTCTGAAAGTTCGACAAGCTGGGTCACGTCCGAAAACACGCATACTTTCCAATATTGCTTCGAAAGCACCCGAATACGTGCCAGATAATAATGGTGATCTTTCCATTCGAATAAAGCCTCTTCCTCCATTCCTTTGGCTGCGTGGATGAGCGAGCGTTGAATTTCCGGTGCACGTAACACATTTTCATAATGTTGACCCACCAGCAAGCAGGATGGATCGTCTAGGAACGTCGTGCGAAATTTCTGATTCGTAAATTGAATTTGATCACCCGCGTCCATGACGAGAAACGGATCCGGCATCGCCTCAATGATTTCTTCGAGTAACCGAAATTGATGATTGACGGCAATATAGGAATGTTGAATATTCAGAGCCAAGGTATTCACATTTTCCTTCAAATGCGATAGTTCCGATGCACGACCGTGTTGCACGCGCGAGTCCCAAGGGCCTTGAGTAAAGGGCTCTACCGACTTGGATAACATGTGAATGGGACGCACAAAATGAGTGTACAAGAACCACGATCCGATAAGAGCCGCAAATCCCCAGACCGGAAACATACAGAGAAAAATTTCAACATAACCGCTTTGAAGTTCAGCGTCCATTTGGTCCATTGGTATGGAAATACGAAGTACTAGGGGTACTTTATTTAAAAAATCTGGATCATTGGGAGAAATCGCATGATTGACGACGGATAAATCGGATGATGGAGGAGAGGGAACATTGTTGAGTGGGAAGGTGGTATAAAAAACATGCTGTTGCTGCACGTGATTCCAACGCTTATTCGTAACGGTTTTACCATGGAGTGCCTGCTTAATTTCTTCACGATCAATATGATTTGATAGTTCGTCGATCTCATAATCCGAATTGGTCACGACTTTTCCATTGGCGTCCACCAGTGTAATGCGTGCTTGTAAATGTTGTCCCAACATGCGGATTTTTTTTTCAATGATCGGGATCGAATTCCTAGGAACTCTGGTATTGTTATCCGCCGTCAATACTGCGGACGGTTTCATCTCGATGATCGTGACTCGGACCATACTCGCCAAATTGGCCAAAGCTTGCATCGTGTATCTATTCGACCATTGGTTGAAAAAATGACCCGACATAAGTTGCAGTATGAGCACGAGCAAAAGGGTTAGAAAAAGGAAGCCAATTAGGTGTTTCGTGTAAAATGGACAATACATTTTGCGCCTCGAAGCAATCCCCAAAAAATACAACTGGCAGAGAATCTATGGCAAGCCATAGCCGCTAAGTGAACCAATGGGATGGGATGGTGGACGGTAATCGCAAAAGAGCATCTTGTCCCAATTATGGGGCAGACAAAAAAACTTCCCTTACCCTGCAACGGAAAAAAGGTAACATGGCGCTGATTGTACGACAATAACAAAATAAATGCAACATAATTTATATGTGGTTTTTCGTCGAATCGGTTTTTACAGGTAAATTCCCATCGAAAATCAATTTAATTGGGTTCACGTTTGGTCTTGTGGTGGACATTTGTTTTTTCTGTTTGATGTCCTATCCGTCCACGCCGTACCAATCCAATTTTCGGATCATACGATTGTTTTCCACCGAAATAGAGGGCGTTTTTTTCTATCCTTATTTCGAGTTGGACGGAGGATGGCTCGGCTGATCCTCGGAAAAAAGGGTAGCCAAAACGGTTTGAATCGGATATGATCATTTCTGTTTTAAGCTAAAAGCCATCGTCCGCATGACTTGAACCGGATTGCAATGGGTATCATGGCAATGCTTGGAAGCGATGGCGGCCATGACGATGTTGCGGCTTTAGAAGTCATATGCTTTTGAATATGTGAACAATATTTACCTGCTTTCGCTGTTGAACGTGGCTTCCGTCCATCCATCTAACCGAACTGGTACACGAAAGAATGATCATGACCCATTCTGAATTTTCTTCCGCCAAACGATCCGATGATTCGACGGCACGGGTTTCTATTCCATTTTTTGATCCGGCTTCCGCTATTCCAGATACCGCGGTTGCGGCCGGAGCGGAAGAGGAGGAATCGACGAAAGCGTCGGATCGGGATGCTGTGGTATCTGCGGTGTCTGCGACACATGCGGAGCCGACGGTTCATATTCCGATTATGCCGGAACCGATTTTAGCCGCTCTTGTTCCACAACCGGGTCAGATTTTTGTCGATGGAACGCTTGGAGGCGGTGGGCATACGGAATTGATCGCGCGGCGGGTCGCGCCGAATGGATGGGTGATTGGGCTAGACCGCGATCCAAAAGCGTTGGACCGTTCGCAACAACGGCTCGCGGGATTGCCCGTGCGTTACGCCCAGGCCAATTTTTGCAACATACCGGAAGTGCTTGAACAGCTCCAGGTGACACAAATTGACGGCGTGCTTCTTGATCTGGGGCTTTCGAGCGATCAGCTTGCCGATCGAGAGCGTGGTTTTAGTTTTTCGATGGATGGTCCGCTTGATTTGCGGTTTGATCCGACGGAGGGCAAATCGGCCAGTCAGTTGGTGAATCGTTTGAGTGAGGAGCATTTGGCCGATCTGATTTACCAGTATGGCGAGGATCGGAACAGTCGCATCATTGCTCGTGCGATCTGTGCGCAGCGGCGGTTGGTTCCCATCGAGACCGCAGGTGCGTTGGCCGAGCTGATTCGTCACGCGATTCCAGCTGCGCGGCGTCCGAAAAAAATTGATCCCGCCACGCAAACGTTCCAGGCGCTGCGCATCGCGGTGAACGAGGAACTCAAGTCGTTGGAAATTGCCCTGCAACGCATTCCGGAATATATGAAGATCGGGGCGAAAATAGCGATTTTGAGTTTCCACTCGCTCGAAGATCGGCGGGTTAAAGAAGCCTTTCGAGATGATCCACGCTTGAAAAATTTGACGAAAAAGCCGATTGTTGCCGATGATGCGGAGTTGGCTGCTAATCCACGTGCAAGAAGTGCCAAATTGCGCATCGCCGAACGTGTCGAAGTGGAAGATCCTCGATAATCGAAATGTGGGTGACCAAACATGGGGCGGGCAGGGGATGCACGGCCAAAACGCGTCTAAGTCGATTAAATTGCGTAGGTCGCCATGGGTAGTGGGATGACTTTCCGCTACATCGGTCTATTTGCACACCTTTTTTCGGATCTTTTTGCTGCACGCTGGTACCGTTGCTCTTCACTTCTCTTTGCGATTGCTGCGCAAATAGCCGTGTCGTCGTATCCAAAATGGAGGAGGCTGTCACGGCTTGCTCCGCTTTCACCTCGTGAAAGTTTCGGGTACGGGCGATGTTACGGTTTTTCGGGGGCCGCTACGAGCCAATCGCGATCGAATTTCGCAAACACGATCGTTTCGTAGGGCGAATGCTCTCCCGCTTCGTAAAGGCAGCCAAATGATCCGTCTCGCATTACCACAAGGCAGGAGTAGGCCGACGGTCGCGGATCAAGTACACGGCTCGCCGTCCACGTGCGGGCCGCATCCATACTCAACCGAATGGTTATTCGTTCACGTCGTGTCTCGGAAGCGGGATTCGAGAACAAATATTCCGACGATTCACCATTACCAACACGTCGAAAGCTCGCTTGGCAAATCGGTTCGACCAACGCGACATCATGCTGTTGATCGCTCCAGGTCATTCCTCCGTCATCGCTGCGACAGGTCTGCCGCGTGGGTGTCGCACGTTGGTAATTCCGCATATTGAGTACCATTGTCCCTGCGACAGTTTTTGTGTTTCCTGTTATATTTGTGATATCTGCCGTGTTCTGCGTATTCGGTTTATCTTCTGCGTTAGTGACGTTTGTTGTACCGGGTGTATGGAGATTTTCTTTGCCTGTTTTTTCTGTTTCCCCCATTGGCCAATCGACACCAGCGGGCAACTCGGCCACTTCGCATTCGTTGACATCGGGCCTCGGCGCCGTACCACCGAGCTGCCATGTGGCTCCGTGATCGTCCGAATAGATGACATGGGAACGCATTTTCTTCGATTCGACCTCGACGTGATCGCACGGAATGACAAGACGTCCGGTATATGGTCCCGCCATGAGCCGAATTCCCGCTCCCGGCCCCGTCGCATACCAAGTCCAATCGGTCTGTTTGGTCGTTTCGGTAATTTCGCGTGGTTTGGACCACGTTTCTCCATGGTCTCGCGAGGTCATCACGAAAACGCGGCGTGTGTCGTGACTCGTTCCACCGATAATCTGTGCTTCGGCGTCGTCCCCGCGATTCCACGTGAGAAGTAAATGAATGGTTCCTTCCGAGTCAATGACCGGACATGGATTTCCGCAGGTGTTTTCGGCGTCGTCCCACACGACCCGTATCGGTTCCCACGTTTGTCCACCATCGCGGCTCGTTCGTGAAACCAGATCAATATTCCCCGTATCGCTCGCGTCTGCCTTACGTCCTTCGGCAAACGCGATCAGCCGCCCATCTGCCGCTTCAAGAATTGAAGGAATCCGGTATGAAGCGTATTCCTCTCCACCACTCGTAAAAAGGACGCTCGTTTGGAGTACGCCTCGTTCTGGCAAATTTGCCGTGGTTGCTGGAGACGAAGCCGCCGCGATGGCCGGGTGGAATGTCGCAACCCAAAGTACGGCCATTGTCCACCCGATGGACATGATTGAAGGCGTGAGGGTTGACGCGGAGTTCCTCGTCCTAGATCGTCGCCGATTCCCCGCAGAAATGGGGCGACATTCGGTGGGAATCGGGAAAATCGGACTGTTGTCTGTGGGTATCGAACGGATTCGCCCTGATGCCCCATGGATTGAGCTATGGAAAATCGCGGGTACAAACATCTTTGGAAACGGAATGTGTATCGTGTACGACATGTGATCCTCATTTCGATCGAGATGTGATGGATGGGAACTTGGCCCATGCGATTTTGCGACGAAAAATCGGGAATGGAAGTACAAAATCGACTGGAAATGCCAAAAATTTTTTTTGAGCGGCGGATCGGATGGATGCTCGCCTACGTAAAACGTTTTTCATCGTTGCGCTATTGCTAACTTTGCGGCAAAACACAGTATAGCGGAAACAATACGAAAAAGGAACAAACGGTGCTGTCGACAAAATCGCCGCAACATGAAAAACCGGCGCACAAGAGATATCCCCTCTTGAGTGTTGCCTCTCATGGGGGATTCGATAAAGTTTTTTTCGGCTATTCCCCTCTGATGAGGTGACCTCTCAAGCCTTGTAAAATGAAAGAGATACGACAAATTTGCTCAGATGCCACCCCCTGATAGATGGGCGTGCTATCACAGATTGTGGGATAATTTAAATGTACAGTACTATATTTGGTGGCGTTCTCTGGTAAAATGATCGAACTGTCGTTGAGAGTAAATCAACCGCGATAGAGTGTTTGTTGGAAAGATTGATCCTGTCGGACATTGTAATACGTTGGCGATCGCCAAAGGCGTTGCGGTGTCGATCTGGTTCCAATGGTGGTTCTATTCCAATCAGAAGGGCTGCCCTTTTCAGGCTTATCGAAATCGGATCCATGGGATATTTGGACAGATCTTAGAAGATCAGTGGTCGATTGGGGACCTAGTCCATGGGGAGCGGGGGTGGTGTCGATTTTTGTCAATCCAACGAGCATGGCGTACTGGGTTTTGTGCGATATTTCCCGTCTTATGGCATGGGTGGCCGAGCCTAGTATTTTTTAATAGGTGTGGTGGTAATGAAAAGTTTGGCGATGGAAGGTTTAGGTCCTTTGCGTTGCCGTTTCATGGTTGACTGAAGTGACTGCCGCTCTGCATCGCTGGTTGGGATAAAATACAAGTTATTCGAGTGAAATAAGCCGGAAGGCAAGGAGGCTGTTGTGGAATCCCAAAATATGGACCCGTCGAACAAGAATTCGAAACGCTTATCGGACATGGGGAGTGTGGAAGGCGCGATGGACGCAACGTCGCGAAAGTTGTCGATTTCGGCCAAATTTTGCCCGGAAGAGGCCGCGTCACCGTTTGACACGATCGAGTGGGAACGTCGCACGGCAGCGATTAAGGGCGATAGCGGTCGCGTGATTTTTGAGCAAGAGAATTGTGAGATTCCGGCATCATGGAGTCAATTAGCGACGAATGTGGTGGCGAGCAAATATTTTTATGGTGAGGTCGGGACCTCGGAGCGTGAATCGAGCGTAAAACAGCTGGTGCATCGTGTAGCTCGAACGATCGCCGACTGGGGAATCGCGGATGGTTATTTCGCGACACCGGAAGATGGTGAGCGTTTTTATCGCGAACTGGCTTGGCTCTGTATCCACCAATACGTAGCGTTCAATTCGCCGGTCTGGTTCAATGTTGGGTTGTACCACCAGTACGGTTTGAAGGGAGCGATGTGTAATTGGCATTACGATCTCAAAACACATGAAGTGACGCAGCCGGATAATCCATACGAATTTCCGCAGGGTTCGGCCTGTTTCATTCAATCGGTCGAGGACAATATGGAATCGATCATGGAGCTGGCACGCAGCGAGGCGATTCTGTTTAAGTATGGAAGCGGTTCCGGCAGCGATCTTTCAACGCTTCGTTCGTGCCGCGAAAAGTTGTCTGGTGGTGGTAAACCGAGTGGTCCGCTCTCTTTTATGCGGGTGTACGATCAGATTGCCGGCGTGGTCAAAAGTGGTGGTAAGACGCGTCGCGCGGCCAAAATGCAGTCGCTGAAGGTGTCGCACCCCGACATTTGCGAATTTATCGAGTGCAAGTTGCGAGAAGAGGCCAAAGTTCGGATTTTGACGGCGAGTGGGGTCTCTTCGGATGACGCGTATTGTACGGTTCCATTCCAGAATGCGAATCTTTCGGTACGTCTTTCGGACGATTTTATGCAAGCGGTGGAACGGGACGGTGATTGGACGACGCACTGGGTGACCGAACCGTCGCGGGAAGGGCCGACGTACCGAGCGAAAGAGCTGTTTGGCAAATTAGCGGCGGCGGCGTGGAAGTGCGGTGATCCAGGCGTGCAGTACGACACGACGATCAATCGTTGGCACACCTGTCCGAATTCTGGGCGGATTAACGCTTCGAATCCATGCAGCGAGTATATGTTCCTGGATGATTCGGCGTGCAATTTGGCGAGCATCAATTTGATGCGATTCCGTGAAGAAAATGGTCGTTTTGATGTGGAACGATTTGCCGAAGCGTGTCGTGTGATTTTCATCGCGCAGGAACTCATTGTGGACCACGGTAGCTATCCGACGCCGAAGATCACGACCAATTCGCACCGATTCCGTCCGATTGGCCTGGGTTATTCGAATCTGGGTTCGTTGATTATGACGAGTGGTTTGCCATACGATTCCGACGCGGCACGTGGTCTCACCGGTGCGATTACAGCGGTTTTACACGGGGCGGCGTTCCGAACGAGTGCGGAGCTGGCGGCGGCTCGCGGTCCGTTCGAGGCGTATGAAGAGAATCGTGACGCGATGTTGCGAGTGATGAGCATGCACTCGGAACAGGTGAATCGCGTGAATGCGGCGCCGATCTACCTGAAAGAGGCCGCGCGTTCGATTTGGGATGACGTGTTGATTTTGGGACGGCGTTATGGTTTCCGCAACGCACAAGCGACGGTACTCGCGCCCACGGGTACGATCAGTTTCATGATGGATTGCGACACGACCGGGATTGAACCGGATTTGGCTTTGGTCAAATACAAACAGCTTGCAGGTGGCGGTATCATGAAGATCGTCAATCAGGCGGTACCGCTGGCCTTGGAAACGTTGGGCTATAGCGAATCGGCGATTGAAAAGATTATCAGTTACGTTAATGAGAAAGGTACGGTGGAAGGAGCTCCGGGATTACGCGAGGCGGATACGGCTGTTTTCGATTGTGCATTCAAACCAACGGATGGCGAGCGATTCATTTCGTGGAAGGCGCACATTAAAATGATGGCGGCGGCACAGCCGTTCCTATCTGGGGCGATTTCCAAAACGGTCAATATGCCGCGTGAAGCTACCCCGGAAGACATTGCCGGCGCGTATATGGAAGGTTGGAAACTCGGTTTGAAAGCGGTCGCCGTCTACCGTGATGGATCGAAGGAAGCTCAACCGCTTTCGACCACATTGGACGAGAAAGATAAAAAGTCGGGAGCGTCCGAACCGAAAGTGGTGGTGAAAGAGAAGGTGATTTACCGTCCGCTACGGGAACGTCTTCCGGACACACGTCGTTCGATTACGCACAAATTCAAAATCGGGAATCATGAGGGATATATTACGGTCGGACTGTTTGAGGATGGTCGTCCTGGCGAAGTGTTCATCACGATGGCGAAGGAGGGTTCGACGATTGGTGGATTGATGGATTGTTTCGGAACGGCCATTTCGATGGGATTGCAATATGGCGTTCCGCTCGAAGTTTTCGTGAGCAAATTCTCTTGGACGCGATTTGAACCGATGGGTTGGACGACGCATCCGGAAATTCGCCAAGCTAAAAGTATCGTCGATTACATTTTCCGCTGGATGGGCATTACGTTCCAATGCGGCGATTTCGCTCCGCTGGCACACGAGGATCGCGATGAAGGTGATGACGGATTGGGCAATCCGGTGCTGGCGACTCCACCGTCGCCTTCGAACGCGCCCGCTGGCGAACCGAAAGACACTTCGAAAGACGCGAACACTTCGAACCGAGACACAACGCCGACGCGAGGGAATGCGAGTGGAAAAACTTCCTCCGATGATACGACGCTGAAAGGTCCGGAAACGAATAAAAGTTCGCAATTCAAGAAAAACCACGCCAAAACGGTCACCGCCTCGGCCAATCTCGGACGCGGTGTTGGGAATGAATCGACGGGCACGTCGATGACGAGTGGTACGGAACCGATGAGTTTGGTCCCGGTGATCGTTTCCGCGCCATCCGCCAATGGAATTCAGGAATATCTGCACGGTGCGAAGATCGAGCTCCACGCGAGTCGCCAGGCGGGCGTCCATGGTTCGCAAGATTCACGCGAAAAACAGTTTTCTTCGTTCCAGTCGGATGCCCCATGCTGTGACAACTGTGGTTCGATCACGACCCGTGCGGGAAGCTGCTATCTTTGCCATGTTTGTGGAACAAGTCAGGGCTGTTCTTGATTCCGATTCGTCCCAGTTGCGGTACCGTGTGTGGGGGGATGCCGCAACGGTTGGATTCGGTATGAGATGCCATGAGTGTTCGATTTTGGCTAAAGGATTCGCCGGTCCCGTGGATGGAGCCGGCCCATTTTATTTCAGCGATCACGGTTTATGACGATCACAGTCTTATTTCCGTGACCATAGCGGCGAATCACGTGTGGCGGGTGTGACCTGACGCGGCTGGACCGCATGGCCGGTATGCGGATTTATAGATATTCCGCTTCCGCTTTTCGAATTTGGTCGCGTAATTTAGAAGCATGTTCGTATTCTTCCGTATGGATTGCATCGTCGAGATCGCGTCTTAACCGGATGAGCTGTACACAGTGCTGGCTTCGTCCAATCTGTTCCGCGGGGATCGTTCCAGGATATCGAATCGCTCCGTGAATGCTTTCTAACAGTACTTGTAACTGTTCGCGAAAGACCACATAATCGTTTGGACAGCCGAGCCGGCCTTGATTCCGGAAATCCCGGAAGGAAATTCCACAAACTGGGCATGTTGCGTCGTCTAAACGGCTAAGTTGTTCTGCGGTGTGGCTGACGATTTGCTGCGAGAGTTGTTGAGCGAGCGCGGCGGCCATTCCTGCTACGGGGCTGGAATCATCACGAGCGGTTTCGTTGAGGTATTCACGAGTATGTTCTTCGCACAGATGGACTTCGACCGGAGTGGACCCCGTCAGTTCGGTAATATGAAAAGTTGCAGGACGATCGCATTTCTGGCACTTCACTTGATACCTCTTGATCTTGAAAGTGTTCCCATTGGAATCTGCACACCCACCGGTAACTCGACGGCGATGCGTGGCAGTATATGGAAAGGCTGGAAATGCTTCAAGCCCGATTTTTGCGTGGCCGTTCCGAGTCGCGATGGGACACCGAAGAGAGACTGCAGATTTTACGGTGAAAAAAGCGTTTGGTGTATTCAAATTCGCGTCGAACCGGTATAAAATGGTAGTTGCTTGTGGGGTGAAACCTGTTGGGCTGGTGGTTATAGACGACCAGAGCTATGGGATTTGGTGCGGGTTAACTGACGGACCTCGCGGGCCATGGTCAATCAAATAGTGGACATCACGATATTCAAAATCCATCATTCCGAAGGAAAACGCGATGCGCATCGATACGATAGAACTTTTTCGACTAAATATTCCATTGCGATCCCCACGTTGGGGGGTGGAAGGTCCACAAACGCAGTTGGATACGGTGTTGTTGCGTTTGGAAAGTGGTGGAGTGAGCGGTTGGAGCGAGGCGGCACCCGGTGCCACACCAGTTACAACGGCGGAGTGGAGCGGTGGCGTTTTTGCGTGTGCAGAACAATACCTAGCCCCAAAATTACTGCATCAGTCGGCGGATGCCGCGACGATTCGGGAGCAATGTTCGAAATTGCGGGGTAATTCGTACGCAAAATCGCTGTTTGACCTGGCTTGGTGGGATCTTTCCGCACGTCAAAGAGGAAAGCCGTTACCGGAGTTGCTCGGTGCGGTTCGCGATTTGGTTCTGTTGGGCGCGGTGATTGACCAGGTGCCGGAAACGGATCACGCGAAGGCGGTTGAGTTGCATTTACGGCAGATTCAGCGGGTGGTCGAGGCGGGATATTCGCGGCTTGGGTTGAAAATTCGACCGGGTTGGGATATCAATATGCTGAATTTTGTGCGTCGTGAATTCGGCTCAATGCTGATGCACGGCGATGTGGAAGGGGCGTTGACACCAGGATATACGGAGATTCTGTGCCGATTTGACGACTTTTTCCTCAAAATGCTCGAACAACCGCTTTCGCCATACGATCTGGTCTCCTCCGCGATGCTTCAGGAGAATATTCGTACGAAAATCTGCCTCGACGAAGCGATTTCGACGAAGGAAGACGCCACGATTGCTCTCGACCTGCATGCGGGAAAATGCTTTAATATCAAACCTCAGCGAGTCGGCGGGCTTTCGACCGCGTTGGAGATTATCCAGCAGGCGGAGCGTGAAGAGGTGCAATGTTGGGTGGGTGGTCTGTTGCAAACGGCGATCGGTGCGCGTTTCGGACTCGCCCTAGCCGCACACACCGCGTGGGATTATCCGACCGATTACTTCGACGGAGCGGAACTGTTGGAATCGGATATTGCCGACGCTCCGGAACTTTTCCGTGACGAAACGAAACAAGATCACCCACTTTGCGCAAAACTTTGGACGGAACCGGGAATCGGAATCGAACCAGATGCCGACATTCTCGAACGATATACGGTTGAACATCTCTCGCTCACGTAACGTGTGGGTGGGGACGCTGTGTGGTTGCGGTGCGTTGGCGGCGGTGGCACATGAGTGCGGTATGGTAGGTAGCCTACTTTTTTGACAGGTGGCGATGGGACCGTGTCGTGTAACCGGGTTCTGTGTATGCAACTGGGCCTATGTTCAACGAATATGAGCGGAGCAAATGGATGGCTTTCTCGTGGAAAATGTGGACGCTATCCATAGTCGGAGGTAATTGGATGGTGAAATATTCGGGGCTGAACACAGCTTTCGTGGGTAAAAATCAATCATCGGACGAAAAAATGAGTGATAAAACATCGGTAATGATCGAGGCGGTGAGCCTTTCCAAGTATTATGGTAATTTTGCGGCGGTCGAAAACGTTTCGTTTCAAGTCCGTGAGGGCGAGGTGGTCGCTTTTCTTGGACCGAACGGTGCGGGTAAAAGTACCACGATGAAGTTGTTGACCGGTTATCTCGCGCCGTCGCGAGGCACAGCACGGATCGCGGGTTTTGCGATGGATACGGATCGACTTGCTGGTGCCGCGCAGCTGGGGTACCTTCCGGAAAATGGTCCGCTCTATCCGGATGAAACGCCACGTTCGATTTTACATTTTTTTGCTGGCACACGCGGATTGACCGGCTCGGCGGCGAAAACACGAATCGACGAGATCATCGAACGTTGCCGGTTGGGCAGTGTGGTTGGCAAACCGATTGGCAAATTGTCGAAGGGATATCGGCAGCGTGTTGGTATGGCCCAAGCGTTGTTGCACAATCCTAAGGTGTTAATCCTTGACGAACCGACCACCGGATTGGACCCAAATCAGATTGAAGAGGTGCGGTCCATGTTGCGAGAACTTGGAAAAGACCGCACGATTTTACTTTCGACACACATTTTGCAGGAAGTCGAAGCGGTTTGTTCTCGCGTACTCTTTATTGACGAGGGGGAGCTTAAATTTGACGGCTCGGTAGAATCGTTCCGTGCGGGAGCCAAAACACTCGACGAGCGTTTTCGACAGCTTTCAGCCACCGTCAGTTGAGGTCCTATGGTCGGATGATCGGGTTGTGTTGGCTTACCAAGTTGCCGTGTCCGCAGGGGCCTCGGAATATTTGACTCGTCCAACGAATGGATTTAGTTCCACGTTTGAAGCAAGTTTCGGACGGCCAGTGTCATCGCTTTTGCGTAACGTTCTGGCGCCAGATTATGGAAAATCCATTGTGTGGGGCGTTCTGCCGAGGTGTTCGCGTCCACACATTTCCATTGCGTTCGGCCATCTGGGCCGCATGTTACGGTGATCGGTTCCATTCGGAAGAGTAAGTCTTTATGCTCTTTTGCCTCCGTAATTGACACAATCTGCCCATCTTGCAGTACGGTCAAACCCGCGAGCCAGAGTAAGCTAGCCGTGGACCACATGCCCCGTCGGTCGGCGAGAATGGCCGCCCAACGTGTCGTATCTGGCTCCGAATTGAGAGCGAGCAGCCAGCGTGGGTCGTTCGATTGGGTGAACATATATGCGAAAAAGCTTTGCATCTCTTTCGAGCATCCCTCGAAGACCTCGGCGTGCGGCATCCAGTAAAAAGTACCAAACTCGCCCGATTCCCGTTGTTCAACCTGGTGCCAACAGGGAAACCAATAGAGCGGGCAGGGCAACTGGAACATGGCCGCATAAGCCGCTGGATTCAGTTGCACATTAAATTCGAGCATGTCTGGATTTTGCGGATCATCGTTCGCCGAGCCGGCGTTCAGATACACCCCGGCACATTTTTCACGGAATAGCTCCGGTTCATACGCCGCCGCCCAAGCGATATCGTTGGCCGAGCCGACACAACTAATGGCAACCGGTTGTGTTGCGGTACGTAAAGTGGATGAAATGCGTCGAATAGCGGCCATTTCTCGTTCGGGTAACGTCGGGTGAGACGCATTAGTGAACGGTTGTGAGGAGCCGATGGCCGCGGGAATTGATTCGCTGCACAGACGATTCAGTTGCCCGACCGCCGTTAAATCCGGATCGCCCGTCCGATGTTTTGGCGGATAATCTAACGCTATCGCCCGTAAATCAACCCGGTGACGATCATGCAGCGCATACACCGTCGCCAAATCAAAATGGTCGTCGGGATCACCATGTGGATGAAAAAGATCCGTCTGATGGATGACCGGAATTGTGACATTTTCAGGCGTCGATTTCGATACTGGCGTCGCGTTCACCACGGAATCGGACACCATTGCCGAAAAAACTCCCGCCAATCCACTCGCCATACCTGCTCGAAAAAGCTCTCGTCTTCTCATCGGTTTTCCCCTGTGGATTATTGTCATCATCCTTTGCCCAATACCAATCCCTGCGATTGCCAAAAATATCGCGGCATATGCCGAATTTCCGCACCTTTTTCATTCAGAACGGGTTGCTGCCGCGCAGCCTATCTTATGCCGCTTTGTGCCATTGCCATACGGAAGACAGAAGGTAGACAAGCGTGGCGGCGATCACGATGGCGGATTCCGGATTGATGCGGGTTCCATAGACCAAAATTCGCGGAATCGTCATCAGCCCCATACATAGCAACGTCGTACCGAAAAAAAACGGGCCCATGCGGGTGACGTATCGCGATACGGTCGCCGCAGGCAGCGAGAGCATCGCGATCACGAGAATCATCCCCACGATTTGTGTCAACATAATTACCGTCAACGCAACCATACAGAGCAAAACAATTTCCGTTCCCAGTGAAGAAATGCCCTGCATGGACAGATGCTCTTCATCCAACGTTGCCGCGAGAAGCCGCTTGTGCCACATGGCCGCCGCGAAAATCAAAAATAGATCAAGACATAGACTACGAATTAAATCGCTCCGGCCAACACACGCAATGTTTCCAAAAAGGTAAGTTGTCAGCTCCGTTTGGTAACCGGGGGTATATTTAATCAGCAAAATACCGACCGACATCCCCAGTGCCCACAACGCTCCGATGAGCGTATCGAGCCGCTCGTGACTGTAATGCCGTACTACGGCCAGCAAAATCGCCGAAGCAATCGCCGCAAGCATCAAACCGTGCATCGGCTCCAGCCAACCAAACGCCGTCGGAAAGGTTGCCGCTAAAAAAATCGCCGCTCCCAATCCGCCAACCGCCATATGCGAAATCGCACCACCCAAAAAAACAATTCGACGTGTTACGACATAGGGACCGACAATGCCACACGCCACACTTGCCACAAGTCCTGCAAGGAGCCCACTCAACAAAAGCGGATTGACCGAAAGATCTCGAAAAAAATCAAACATCTCTTCCTGTGCCAATCCCTTTGAGCAAGACGCCGCATAAAAATAATGACGACCACATCTCCCGGCAGGTCGGCCGTACTACGGTTTCATCGCAAAACCATATCGAACGCCGAAAACGAGGAGGCTAAGTGTCATTGCAATGACACACGAACCCAGTGCGCTCCATAAAGCCCACGTATAAGGTCCCGCTGGGAGAGCGTGAAGTGACTTTTCTTTCTTCGGTCGGACTACTTTTTCTTTTTTGGCTTTGGCCGGTTTCTCTTTGTTGGCCTTTTTCCCTTTTTTACCAAGGGGTGCCACCTCCTCCACTGTATTGACGCCAGACGCGACTGGACTGGCTGACGCATTCATCTGCGAGAAAGGATCATTTCCATTGGCCGCGGGTGCCGCAATCTGGGCAAAAGGATCCGCCGCCTCGGCGCCACCCACGTTTTGCGCAAAAAGATCCGCTCCATTGGCAAAAGGATCTTGATCTGAACTCATAGCGATACCCTCCACATGGCCGTCTGAAAACTCGTGCCCAAATATATCTGACTTGCGACAAAAATTTTTTTGAACGTCTATTCGGTCCTTTGCTCACTACCCAGGATGGTCGACCTTCGCAACAGTGCCACCCTGCTACAGTGCATCCTGCTGTGGACACACTCCCTTCTTGAATATATCGGATATAAAACGGCCTTTCAAGATAGGGGAAACCGCACAGCGTCCACAATTTCGGCCATTTCTGGAGGAAATCTGCCGGTTATACATCTTTTTCGGAATAATGACGATTGTCTGCTTGACGAACCATTTTTTCAACTGTTACATGCCACAATAGTCGATCGCACGAGCAATTTCGCTTTTGAGGTCCGGACGACGCACAATACGGTCTAAATATCCATGCTCCAACAAAAATTCACTCGTTTGGAAACCCTTGGGCAATTCCATCCGAATCGTTGCTTGGATGGTACGTGGACCTGCGAAACCGATCAACGCGCGTGGCTCCGCAAAAATCAAATCCCCTAAAGACGCAAAACTCGCCGCCGTCCCGCCCATCGTTGGATTCGTTAAAACCGAGATATACAGCCCGCCCTGTTCACTGTATTTTGCCAATGCCGCGGAAGTTTTGGCCATCTGCATGAGTGAAATGAGTCCTTCCTGCATACGAGCTCCACCACCGCTACCACAAACAATCACCAGCGGTAAATGCTCCTGACCTGCGCGTTCGATGGCGCGACATAACTTTTCACCGACCACGGAGCCCATACTACCCATCATGAAACCGGAATCGGTGATGCCGCAGACTACTCGACGACCTCGGATCATACCGCAACCTGTGACCACGGCGTCCTTGAGA
>JAQVKF010000052.1 GCA_028694795.1 Thermoguttaceae bacterium
CGCTGGCGGATCAGGATGCCGATGTGGAGATTTTGGAACGTCATCATCGTTTCAAAAAAGACGCTCCGAGCGGTACGGCGTTAAAATTTGGACAGATCGTGGCGGAAGCGATGGGGCAAATCACGGAGGTGCATGGTCGAAGCGGTTGTCCTGGTCAGCGTCCTCACAATGAGATCGGCTATCATGCCGTTCGTATGGGAGATAATCCTGGGGAACATACGATTTTATTCGGTATGCTTGGCGAAACGATTGAGTTGACGGTGAAGGCGAGCAATCGTGATTGTTACGCGACAGGAGCGTTTGCGGCGGCGAAATTTCTCGCCGATAAACCGATTGGTTTGTACAATATGCAGGATGTGTTGGGTTTATGAGAATTAGACGAAAACAATCCCGTCCGCGTGGCACGCCAGACTATGCGGAACGAGCGCCGAGTTGGTCGTCGCTCTATCCATTTAAGTCACATTGGCTGTCATTTCCGGAAGGTCGAATGCACTATGTGGACGAAGGCGAGGGGCCGGTGCTGCTTTTTTCGCACGGGAATCCCACGTGGTCGTTCTATTGGCGTGAACTCATTCAGGCATTTCGCGGCAAATATCGCACGATTGCGGTGGACCATTTGGGCTGTGGTTTATCGGATCGTGTTTCGCCGAAGAAATATGGATATCGATTGGAAGATCGGATTCGGAATCTGACGGAGCTGGTCGAACGGCTCGATTTACACCAGGTAACGCTCATCGCGCACGATTGGGGGGGGGCGATCGGTATGGGAACGGCGGCTCGCATTCCCGAACGATTCGCTCGATTTGTCCTCATGAATACGGCGGCGTTTCGGATGGATTTTTGTCCCAAACGGATTGCGGTCGGTCGCTCGCTGTTCGGTCGTATCGCCATCCAACGGTTTAACGCTTTTGCGCGGGCGGCGACGCGAATGACCATGGTTCATCAGGAACGAATGACCCCGAATGTGCGCAGTGCCTATCTGGAGCCGTACGATACGTGGCATCATCGTGAGGCCATTTGGCGGTTTGTTCACGATATTCCACGTTCCGCGAAAGATCCAAGCTATCGCACGCTTTTGGGGGTGGAGCAGGGGTTGCCGCAGTTTGCTCGATACCCCATTTGCTTGGTCTGGGGAATGCGTGACTGGTGTTTTACGCCCACGTTTTTGGAACGATTTGAGCAGTTTTACCCAGAAGCGGAATCGCATCGGTTGGACGCGGGACATTACGTCGTTGAAGACGCATTCGAACAGATCGAACCAATTTTGGAATCGTTTTTCGAACGTAATCCCGTGTTCTAATGGATAGTCTGTATTTTAACGGATGGTCCAAGGAGTGCTACTTCGATCGACTTCCGGTACGGAACGGAAGCGATCCATCGCCACGACGTCGCGTAGATCGTTCTGAAGTCCGGCGGCGGTCAATTTCTGTCCGGCTAAAGTCGTTTGGAATTGCGCAATCAGCCGCTCGGTCACCACGGTCGCATCGGGGGGTGGGTCGGTGGTCGAATCGTCAGTGGTCGAACGGTGGGCGTCTTTCCAGATTTGCCGCCACGCTTGTCTCGCCGCGGTCGTTTCAGTTGATTCTTCGAACGCCTCGCCAGTTGTTTGTTGGAGCGTATCGGCAATCGCTCCCGCACACCACCAATCGTCTAAACTAAATTGATCGGCGGATCCCGCGCAAAGAAGATGGACTTCCGGCACACGAGTGACGCATGGGGCCACGTGTTGACGGGTGGTGTCCTGTTGAATCGTTTCTACCACGGCGTGGAGGTTGACCAATGCACCACATAGAATTCGCCGGGCTTTCGCCGCCCGATAGATCGCTCGAGTTCCGTTCGTCGTCGAAAAGAGCATCGTTTTGCCCGCAACTTTTTTCGGCGTATAATCGGAGGGTGAATTGCCGCAATCGAACCCAGGAATCGGAATACAGCGTCGTTCTCCACACAAAATGACACTCGACCGCAAAAAGTTCTCCGCCATATGTCGTGCTTCCTCGACTTCAATCACGGGTACAATCTGCTTGACGCCAGCGGCGAGAGCATAGTTCATCGTCGTCGTCGCACGCAGCAGGTCTATGACGACCACGAGCTGTCCACGTAGAGACTGAGGATCGGTGATCGGTGAAAGACGATGGAGATATAATTGGGGACGGGAGGGAATCGGTGTCATATTTCTGTTTCAAATGATGAATGGATAGCCGTTCGAAACGATCACTCGGTGAACGTTTAGGATGAACGGTGAACGTTTGAGGTGAATACAGTGTCGTGTTTCGTTTGCTGCGCTTGCTTGACGAACAGCTGTTGGGACATGTTTCGGTTGATTCGCTTACCAGCCAGTCTGTTCAGTGAAAAAATAGATATTCCCAGTACCGACGATACGCAACGTCGATTCAGGTTTTTCTCCAATAGTGACGAACTCAATTTCTCCGTGAAAACCGCATCTGATAAGTTCCAATCCTCTCCACTTCCCATCGGAAACAAGTGTAAACGAAGATACTTCTCACGTCAAGTATCGTACGGATGAAAAGAAAAAACCACAGACTCGTTAGGAGCCTGCGGTTGGCGATTCGGTTCATTCGATGATGTTTTACAATAGGCGTTTAGCGGCAATCTTCGAACATTTGGCTGTTACAAACTTCGGCATACGGATTCCACGACGCACGGTCCCAATTTTGCGGAATCGGACCGGTGATCGGTCGCATTGGACCGACCAAGACGTTCATCGCGGCGGTTTTCGGGGTCAGTACGGCCTCGTTCATCGTGGGCAATTCGTCGTTCGTATTGTTATTTTCAATCCGCTGCGAAAATTGCACGGACAAAATGGAGGTGTCTTCCATATTGGGACTTTCGAGTGGTACCCAAACCGTTTGTTCTGAACGGCTGTCCATTGCAGGAGCCATCGAGAACTGTTCGGCTGGCTGTCGGATATCACTCACGGTCGGATCAGCAAGCACGGGCAGCTCAGGTTCAGCCCCCGTGGTCGGAGCGGTCGGTGTGATTTCCACTTCAGGAAGATCAGCCGGTTCTTCTCCGGGTTCCACGGTCTGCGGTGTGGTTTCCGATGGAGGCAATGGAGCCGCTTGACTCTGTGATTCGCGTTCACGAATGATTCTTTCGTTCTCGATCTCTTGCAAGGTTTGTTTTTTGAGGATTTCACTCAGGTCGCTCGACATTGCTGTCGGATCATTCGGATCGCCCTGCGTTTCGCCCGCAGAACCATTTTCTGTCGCTGTCCCAGCATGGCTGTCCGTGGATGACGCATTTGGGTCATTGCGCCAGTCCTCAATCACCTCGACAGAGGCTTTCGGATCTCGTTGGACACCTGTTGTAGTCTTCTGCGGCTCTTGTGTGCTCGATGAAGCAGTCCCTGGAGTCGTCGTTGGTGAGAAGACTATAGGGTTCTTGTTCGTCGTGAGCGGTGCATCGGACGTGGCGGCCTGTGACGCTGGCGTGGTTTCAACTGGAGGAACCGCCGTATTCGTCGGGGCGGGTTCCGGATTTGACATCGCTCCTGGCCGTGATGAATCCGTAGTACTCGGCGTTTGCGTTGTCAAAGGATTCGCCTGGGCAGCGGTCTGACCACTTGTCCCCACCCCCTGTGCATCCACAGCGGAAGGCTCTGGTTCCGGACGCGGCTTGATCAGCAATGGCGGTGGAAGCGGCTTCTGCGTCGAAAGCGGAATGACGACCGGTTCCGGCGATTTCGATTTCGGTGCTTCATCCGACCATTTACGCCATTGGGTGGGATAGTATCCGCCCCATTCGTTGGTCGGGAAGACGGAGGATCCGTCCACCACCGACTCTGGATGAACTCGCCAGTAAGGATCTACAAAGCGACAACCGCCGCAAACGGCCAACAGTAGAAGGCCGGACACCATCTTGGTCGGAAAATTGCCGGAAAACAGTAGTTTTTTCATGGTCGTATCCTTAGCAGTCCGCCGGAAAACCGGCTCCGTTTTGACTGAATTTCTTTGAGCTTGGTGCGATTCAGCAGACCGGAACACCGTGTGAGCGAATCTCGTTAAATGGAAGATTTTGGGAGAGCAAACGTCCATGGACGCCGTTCAAATATCGTTCGGACGCTCGGTCCGGTGTCGGCTCTCGTTCGCCGGCTTATCCGGACCATGAGTCTAGTGAATTTTTAGTAGCTATAGTTACCGTTGTTGCGTTTGAAGTAGGTGATACTTCGGCCTGCAGAGGTCCCCACCATCGTAAAGCCTAACACACGCTCCACGGGCGATAACATTTTGTCGATCTGAGTACCGACCGAGTACCATTTATCTTCTGCGACGAACAGCCGATCATTCGGCATCAACTGGTAATTCGTTCGTGGGTCCGCCCGTTGGCAGACCGCGTCCCAATCGACCGGTAACATTTGCGGACAGGTCCCATCCGGAGCGGGACGTGCAATCCAGATGCGTTTCGAGGAAGTTGGCGACAGGCCCTCTAGTTGCGAAATCGCATCCAACACGGTCTCATTGCCGGTCACGGGCATCTTGACGCAACGGTCTCCACTACCCGTACCCTGAATGACGACGTAATAGTATTTACTGTTGTAGGCAAAGACGGAAACCGAAACCTCCGGTGATTCCAACTCTTTCTCCAAAAACGCCGTAATCGTATTTTTCGCTTCATCGACCGTCATCCCTGTCACATAAACACTTCCATAAGAACCAAGCGTGATCGTTCCGTCTGGATTCACCATATGTTCGCCCGCAATCTGCTGACGTCCGGTAAACATGGCTAACGTGACGGTCGCGGTCTCTTGCTTTGTGGCCTCTCGGACCAACTGTTCCACTTCCTGGATCGTTCGCATCGCCACATTCACTTGGCCATATGGTGCACCGAGATTGATGAAACCACCCGATTCGACCATCACCTGCTGATTGAGGCCTCCCTCACCGAACATATCCGGTTGGATTTGAACGTTCAGGACATCCATTTCGCGCAAACGATACGGGGCTTTCGGAATCGCGTTGAGTACTTCCACCACCAAAATGTCGGGGGGAGCAATGTCATATGCCGGAAGCGTGGTCTTGTGCGATTCCCGCGGCGCATTGGTCGGATAGGGTACCACGACTTCCTGTTGTTCTTTCTTGAAACCTGAACAACCACTCAATACAAGGACGCTTCCTATGAGAAGAAGTATCCCAAGTAAACGCATCTGCAATATGTTACGCATGAATATTACCCCGACTCGTGCAGAGGATCGGAATCTGCGGACCGTTCGATTTGAAACGGTTCCGGATCACCTTTTTTTGCTGAACCTACCGAAAACACCCTGGGGAAATGGCTCCTCACAGTCATGTCTCGGATACCGGACAGTTCTTATATCGGCAAGAATAATCGATAACTTCGGAATAATCCAAAAAAAACGTAAAATCGTAAGAAGTGTAAAAAACGGTTTATTTTGCCTGTGTTTGCTAGTATGCGCAAGCATCTAAACAAGTAGAGACGTTATGGAGCGTAGAAAGATCGGTAGATATTTTTTGATACCATTCCCAAACTTGGGATGGCGGATCTTTTGGATTGGATATGGTTTTAGCGAAGGCGATTGTTTTCGAAACGATCTATGTGGAAACAGCCGCGGCTAACGAACGAGAAGCATGGCAGCGGCGACAGCCGTGAGTGCGGAAGCGATCTGTTCAAAACGTCGTTGTGGAATCCACGGTAAAAGCCAAATGCCTACGAAAACGCCGACTAACGCGGTGGGGATCATCCACAGATTGACCGAAAGCGTCGAGAGCGTGATGATGCCTTGGTTGCAGGTGGGTAGTAGTTTTGACACATTCAACAAGAAGAAAAACCATGCGCAGGTACCGACGAATCGTTCTTTCGGCATCCGAAAACTGAGGAGATAAATGGTCATGACAGGGCCGCCAGCGTTGGCAATCGTGCTGGAAAAACCGGCGAGGAACCCCATGAGTGTGGTGAACCAGAGTTGTTGAGGAACCTGATCCATCGCAAAATGACGTCGTAACCATTCCAATCCGAGCAAAATAAGGATTAAAATGCCGAGTCCGATTTTGAATGGACGATCCGGAAGAGCACCGAGCAACCACCACGCGGGCAGCATTCCGATGGCGACGGATGGAAACAACCGCAGGAGCATCTTCCACTCGACGTTTCGATAGTATTTAGTGACAGCGAAAAGATCACAAAAAATAAGGATCGGTAGAATGATGCCAACCGATTCCTTCGGGCTTTCCCAAATGAACGCGACCATCACGATGGGCAAAATTCCAATACCTGGAATACCCGTTTTGGACAAACCGATGAGCATTGCGGCGGTGATCAGTAAAATGAACGAGGGAACATCCAATGGCAAAGTCATCGTTTTTTCCGTTATACGTTATATACAGTTACATACAACACGTGTTATGGCAATGCGCGGCGCAAACGCCCGCAAGTGGCTTGTTCACGAGTGGTTCGTGTACCAATTTCGAATGGTGGGGAAAGATTATTTGGCTGCGAAACACGGTTCGATATGGAGCTCGGTGTGAATGGTCCCGTTTACGACCGCGTCTGAGGGGAATAAGTATATCTCATTTTTGGGAAGAAAAAAGGAGCCATAGATCATCTGTACAGGACGTTTTTCTTGCAAATGGCCATATAAAACGGGGTAGGGTATTCCATTTTGTCGCCAAGTGGTCTACAATCAATTCCGGGTCATTCTCTGTGGTATCGGTTCCGTTCGAACGGCGTTGAATGCAGCTGGCGTCGAATGAAATACGGTGCGTTGGATGGGATCGAGTGTTCCGAAGAGGGCCGTGCGTCGGTATGGTATTGATCATGGGCGTGTCGATCGGTTGTCGGCTGTGGTGTTGGCCCGATCAATAGTGTCGATAGAAGCAAAATTCACGTGTACGAAGTCAGAATCAGGTAGGATTTATGGATAATCAAAAGCCCGATCGCCAGGAATATCGAGTGCCAGGAGATTTTGCGACGCTTAGCGAGGCGATCCGCTCGGTTGATCCGTGGGCACGTATTTTGCTCGCGCCAGGGGTCTATGCGGAATCGTTTCAGGTCGAACAACCGATTGAAGTGTTGCGTGATCCGGCATTCGAGCCGTGTGTTTCGGAGGGTGTTTCGGCAGATATTCCTGTGGAACGTGCGAACGACGTGGACTCTGAGAAAAAAACTCAGGAAGAAACGGTCGAGTCGGTGCTTTCCGCTTTTGCGAAATCAACGTTAGAGAAAACGGTGGACGGTTCCGCTGAACGTCAGGAAGAAGACGAGGCTTCTGAACCAATTTCGTCGGAGTGGAAGCCGGACGCGAATGCCGTGATTATCGAGACACGGGGGGTGGGAGCCATCCGTTTTTCGGCGGAACAGGCGTTATTTCGCGGCATTACATTCCGAAACTGCAAACAGGAAGAACGTCCGTCGAGTAAATTCTACGATTCGAATGAAGATGGTATGGAAGATGGGGGGGATGACGCGGACGATACGCTTGGAATCGAAGTGTCAAGCGATAATAGCGAGTTGAACGATGCGTTGGTGAATTTGACGCCTGCGGTGGTGGTGACGGAAGGTTCCGCGATTTTCGAGGATTGTGTGATTTCATCTCAAACGGGTTGCGGCATGGTGTTGATTGGCGAGGCGTCGCCGATTTTGCGACGTTGTCGTTTCTCGCATAGTGCTGGGGCGTTGCAATTTTCTCAGCAATCACAGGGAACGTTCGACAAATGTACTTTTGTCGGCTTGGATGTGCGTGGTATTTTGCTTGTGGAGCAGGCTGATCCCACGTTTCGAGATTGTGAAATCGCGGAATGTCGTAAAGAGGGCGTGATTATCGCTGGTGGTGCGAAGGGCGTCTTTCTGAATTGTGTGATCCGTGATAATCGGCTGATCAATACCGTGTTGGTGGATCACGCGGATCCGACATTTGGCAATTGTCGTTTTCTCAACGCGCGTGAGAACGGTCTTTTGATTGCGAAGGAAGCGAAGGGAACGTTCGAAGATTGTGAGATTTCCGGCAATCGTTCCTTTGGGGTCACGATTGACGAACGGAGCGATCCGTCGTTTTCTCGCTGTCGATTTACGGACAATTGGAAGATGGGCGTGTTGTGCGATCACGAATCAAGTGGTACTTTCGACACCTGCGAAATTCGGCAGAATCGTTCGTCGAACGTGGGTGTGGTCCATGAATCGAAGCCTGTGTTCCGCAATTGTTCGATGTCCGATGGTCGTGACGAGGGGGTGTACATTGCGGAGTGTGGTTTTGGCACGTTTGAAAACTGTCGATTCGAACGGAACCACACGAGTAATATTCGCGTACTGCAGGAAGGTGGTCCGAAGTTTGTCGGTTGTACGATTGCCGATGGTGAAAAGCTGGGAATCCATGTGATCGAGTTTGGTCGAGCGTCGTTTGAATCGTGTACGGTCCGCGGCAGTGGTGAGGAGAGTATTTTCGTTTCGAGTGAGGCGAAAGTCAAATTCCAACAGATGCGGATTTTGGACGGTCGCAAAGGGGGCGTTATTATCCGTGACAGTGCGAAGTTGACGTGTGAAAAGACGACGATCCAGCAACATGTTCCGTTCAGTATCGGGGTAATCGAAAAGGGTGTTTTGGAGTGTTCGGATTGTGATTTGTACGGACGTGTGATTGTGTCTGAACCGGACAGTACGGCGAGTGCGAGTTTCCGCGGCTGTACTTTTACAGCTCCGGATCAGCCCAATCGTAAACAGCCCTCGTTGGTTTTGGACGCCGGTTCGCAGACGGAGCTTTTTGAATGTCGATTCCAAAAGAGTCGCGTGGCCGATATTTTGGTCGATCCCAAGGCGGTGATGTCACAAGTGGATACGATGAGCCATCGCCGTGTGTTAGGTATGTTGTGGGAGCGTGATCGCTTGCCGGTCGTAGAGAAGAAACGAGCCGAGGGAGCAATTCATTGGGTCACCGTTCGTAACGTCGTGTTGTGGCTTTTGTTGTTGTTGGTGATCGTGGTGGCCCTTGTGATGGAGTCGAATTCGTTCAAAAAAGTACCCCGTCGTGGAAGCCGTATGATTCCCTGTGAGCCGTCTATCGTGAGCCAAGAAACCGTCCGACATGTGTAGAACGTTAAGGTGGAACGTTGCGGCAGGGTGTTGTGGTTCATTGGAAGTGTTTGGGTTGTTAAGTGAAATTGTGAGCAATCGGGCAAACACTCACGTCCGTATTTTGTCCATACAGTCAGAGCAAAGCAGTTAAAGCAGGGGCCATGGAATCGCCATTATTGCATGTCGTGTTATATCAGCCGGAAATAGCCCCGAACGTCGGGGCTGTGGGCCGTACGTGTGTGGGTGTGGGGGCGAAGCTGTGGCTGGTACGTCCGCTCGGTTTTACGATCACGGACAAACAGTTGCGTCGAGCGGGGCTGGACTATTGGCAATATCTTGATTTGGAAATTGTGGACCATTGGCAGGCGTTGTGCGAACGGCTTCCGACGGTGGAGACGGCCGGGTATTATCTATCGAAAAAGGCGAGTCGATGTTATACGGAAGCTACGTTTACACCGGGTGCGGTTCTGGTATTCGGCTGTGAGAGCAATGGATTACCGCCGACTTTTTTGGAGCGTGCCGCCGCTCGCGCGCTGCGTATTCCGATTCGACCCGAGGTGCGCAGTCTCAATTTATCCGTTTCGGTCGGCATTTCCGTTTTTGAGGCTAAGCGTCAAATTGATTTACTGGGCTAGCAGACTGCGTTGGGGTGATATCACGTGATCGTCGAGATGAACGATGGGCCGTTGATGCCTGTTCCATGGGATTTTTCAGGTCGCGATTCATGATTTTTCATTGAAAAACGCTAAGGTGAGGTCCAATCCTCCCCTATTTTTAACAGGAATGGAATATCATTCGTTACATTTAACAGAGTCTTTAGACTCATCATAAAGGATACGGAAGAGCGATGCAAGATCTTTTTGCGGAACTGAATTGGCGTGGTTTGATCAATCAAACGACACTGGAGTCACCTCGTGAATGGCTGATGGAAAAGCCGCGGACCTTGTATTGCGGTTTCGATCCGACGGCTGATAGTCTGCATGTAGGGCATTTGATGGCGTTGATGCAGCTTCGTCGATTCCAGAAGGCGGGCCATCGTCCGATTGCCGTGGTTGGTGGAGCAACCGGTTCGATTGGCGATCCCAGTGGCAAATCGGCGGAACGGAATCAATTGTCACGTGAGCAGATTATCCATAATGTCGAGTTGATTCGTCCGCAAATGGAGAAATTTCTCGACTTCGATTGCGGAGCGAATTCCGCGTTGCTGGTCGATAATTACGATTGGAATGGTTCGATTTCTTTTCTCGATTTTCTGCGAAACGTGGGAAAATACTTTTCCGTGAATGTGATGTTAACGAAAGATTCAATCAAATCACGACTGTCGAATCCGGATAGTACGCTTTCGTACACGGAATTCAGTTATATGCTGCTCCAATCGTACGACTTCGTATATTTGAACAAGACGTATGGCTGTGAATTACAAATTGGCGGTAGCGATCAGTGGGGGAATATCACGGCGGGTGGCGAGCTGGCGCGACGGATGCTCGGCGTGCAATTACACGGAATTACTTGTCCACTGCTCACGAAATCGGACGGTAAGAAAATGGGCAAAACAGAGAAGGGGGCGTTGTGGCTCGATCCTTCGAAGTGCAGTCCATATTCGTTCTATCAATACTGGATTAACGTTTCGGACGACGACATCGGCAAACCGTTGCGATTTTTCACCGATTTCACCGAATCGGAAGTGGCGGAGATTGAGGCGACGCATGCGGCGGATCCTGGCAGACGTGAAGCGCAGAAGCAGGTGGCGACCGTACTGACGCGGCTTGTGCATGGTGACGCGGGGGTGGAATCGGCGAAGCGAGCGACGGAAATCTTTTTCGGAGCGGAAATTGGCCATTCGACGGACCGTGAACTGACGGAAATTTTTGCCGAAGTTCCCGGTTGCGAACGTTCACGTAGTGAATTAGAATTGGCCGATTCGAATGGCGAGCGTGGTGTGGCGTTGATTGACGCTTTGGTGATGACCGGCTTGTGCAAGAGCAAAGGTGATGCGCGACGCCGGATCGAACAGGGTGGTGCCTATGTAAATAATCGACGGGTGACCGATATTGGTAAACGGTTGACGCCGGACGATCTGGTAAGTGAGACGACGCTCGTCCTGCGCAGCGGCAAAAAAGCATACGCTTTGTTACGTTTTCCGCAGTAGTGGGGAAGTCGCTGGCGATGTGGAAATAATGACGTTTTCGTATTTGTTGGTGCGGAATGTTGGTCCGTATGAAGTATTGGGAACGAAGTACGAGAGGTAAAAGGAGTTTGGCTGTATGTTTGAAAAATATCTCGACATTCACGCGGTGATGGAACTTCGGATGCGTTCGCTGGTTTATTTTGGTTGTGGTGCGATATCCAAAATGCGTGACATTGCTAAATCGCTCAAATCCCGCGGCATTGAACGTGTGTTGCTGGTGACCTCTCGTCGAGCGTACCGGACGAGCGGTGCGTGGGAACCGACGCTTGCCGCTTTGGATGCCGAGGGTTTGGATTATGTGCATTACGATAAAGTGACGCCGAACCCGACCACTACGTCCATTGATGAAGCGACGGCGATAGGTAAACAATTCGGAGCGAAGGCGGTCATCGGCATCGGTGGTGGAAGTCCGATTGATACGGCCAAAAGTGTGGCGATTCTGCTCAAATATCCGAACGAAACGGGCGAATCGCTGTACGAATGGAAATTCACGGCGGAAAAGGCGGTACCGATTGTGGCGATCAATCTGACGCACGGTACGGGAACGGAGGGGAATCGTTTTGCGGTCGCCTCGGTTTTGCACAAAAATTTCAAACCGGCCATCGCGAGTGATGCGATCTATCCGACATGGTCGATCGACGATCCAGAACTAATGCTTTCGCTGCCAGTCAAACAGATTCGTTATACAAGTATTGACGCGGTAAACCACGTGGTCGAAGCAGTGACCTCGAAGGTGACGAATCCTTTCGCGATTTCCCTTGCCCGTGAAGTGATTGCGTTGGTTCATCAATATCTGCCCGTGGCGATGGCCGATCCGAAGGACCTCGTGGCGCGGTATCATTTGGCCTATGCGGCACTGTTGGCCGGTGTTTCGTTTGACAACGGATTCCTGCATTTCACCCATGCGCTGGAACATCCGCTCAGCGCGGTCAAACCGGAATTGACGCACGGTCTTGGGCTTGCGATTTTGCTGCCTGCGGTCGTGTGTGAGATTTACCCGAATTGCGGAGCCGTGTTGGCCGATATTTTCGCGTCCATCGTTCCTGGCTTAAAGGGTACGCCCGATGAGGCCAAAATGGTCGCGATTCAGATCGAAAAGTGGCTATTTGAGATGGGGGCCGACCATAAATTGGCCGATGAAGGGTACACCGCGGAGGACGTTACGCGGCTGGTAAAACTCACATTTGCGACGCCGTCGCTGCCAGCTCTTTTGGGCGCCGCACCGATCGAAGCGACCGAAGAAGTCGTGAAACGCATCTACACCTCATCCATGGAACCACTCGTGTGAGCGGTCTTATTCCATACGAAATCCTATATGAGATGACATATCCACGAAAGAAGGGAGTTTTATAAAATGGCGGATTCAGCCCAGGAGAATACACAAAACACCTCTAACCCGCAAGAAGGACCTCGTTTGCCGGAACCGACGCTTACGACGCTTGCCACGATGCTCGGTATGCAGGCGATGAGTGTGATCGGTATGGTCGCAATACCGGGCAAGGAAAAATCGGAACCGCGTCCGAATGAGGCGAAACATCTGATTGATCTGATTGAAATGCTTTTTGAAAAAACACAAGGAAATCGCACACCAGAAGAAACGAAAGAATTGGATGATCTGCTCCATGGCTTGCGTATGATGTTCGTCAACGTGATGCAGCAGCACCGCCAAGAGACCATGGTGGCGAAAAACGAATCCTGATCCAACGAATCCCGGTCCACCGTTACCAGGTTCGGTGTCCACGATGGGTGGGTCAGGTCAGGTTGGAAAGTCTTGCCATTAGTTCCACTTCGCCGATTGGAATTTGCAATTTCTCGGCGATTTGGGCCGCGGTTGCTCCATCACGCAGCATGGTGGCGATTTGCGACGTGGGTTCCCGACGCGGTGTCCCCCGTTCCTGTTCCCATGATCGTACCCGTTCGCGTAATGCTGCCACCTGACCGGGCAGCACCGCCGCTTGACCGGTTTGTGACCGCGATTCGAAAACGGTCGAAGGAGCCGCGGCGGCATCGACCGTTGCATCTCGCACCGGTGTTGTCCGTTCGCAGGGTGACGGTTCGAGTTTCGCCTGTTCCGTGGGTACCCAAGGCGACTTCGGAGCGGTGGATGGGACTGGCGTCGCGGCAGTGAATGTCGCCGTAGAAGTGGAAAGCGCGGCGAGGCGTTCGCGTTCAGAACGCCACTGTTCGAGTCGATTTTCCGATTGATCCATCAGCGTTTCGAGTCGTGTGGTTGTCTCTTGCACCTGTTCGAGCAGTGTTTCTAGACGTAGCCGTTCCCGAATCGCGGCATCGAGCAGCGATTTCAGCGTTTTGACCATTCCTGACACAGCGGCATTTGTGGTGATTGCGGGTAATTCATCCTTCGATTCAGACGACGTCATCTCTTTCTTCCTTGTTAAGAGAACCGTTTCGGAATGGACGTGATGCGGGCGGTGACGAGAGGGCCTCGGAGGCCGTCGATTATTCAAATATTGGGTTACTTAAACGGCGTATCGGAATAACGAGATACGAGCGTTCGCCGCATTTCCGCCGCGCGTTCCGGTCGTTTCGCGTTTTCAAGCAGAACCACGAGATGGGAGAGAGCCTCCGCATGGGCCAAGCGATCACCCGAATAGAGCGTATCGACGCGAAGAAATGCGTACATTGCCTCCTCCGGTTTTTTCTGCGATTCCAATACCAATCCACGAATGAGCCAACATTGAGCCAGCACCGACGGCTGTTCCGCTTCGGGAATTTCACTGGCCGATTTGGTGACCTCCGCGAGTAGCTCATCAGTCGTTTTTAGTGCGGTCTGCGGATCTGTTGCCGCAAGCAATCGCGTCTTGCCGAGCCGCGATTGGAGTTTCATCGAACGCAGTTCCGGATTTTTGGAATCCGGCAAATTGAGTACTTTGTCGAATTGTTGAATCGCCTCGTCATTTTTACCGCTCACCGCTTGGACACGCGCGATTTGGAACGCCGCGCGAATTTTTTCCGCTTCACTGGTGGCTACAGCATCCGCTTTTTGATAATAAGTTTGGGCAGCTGGATATTTGCCAACCGCCGTGAGTACTTCTGCGAGCGTCATCGTCGCCGTAAACGCGTGCCAGTTGTCGGGATATTGTTTGAGAAAATTCAACAAACGCTTGCCCGCCTCCTCGAGCGCGGCACTGCCCGCTAAAGTCACTTCGGTCTTTTCGCCACGTGGGATCATCGTGAACTCTCCCGTGGTCAGCACGAGTTTAGACGTGATAAACGCTTCCAAATATTCGAATTCCGCGACGAGTTCCTTTCGTTCTGTCCCCTGAAGGTCCAAGCGATCAATCGTCGTAAAAGCCGTGCTCCAATCTTGTTTTCGCATCGCTGTTCGAACGGTACCCAGCTGGGTGGGTTCGCGATTCCACACAATCTCAGAGACTGCGCTCGGTTTGAGCGTGATAGGTTCCGTCGCGTTGGAATCTTTAATGACGACAGCTTGCGAATTTGCTGTCGTCACATTGCCTTCGATCCGTTTGCCGGTACCGGTTGGAATGACCGTGTCGGCGGCGGGAAGTGACGCGACCATGCCCCCAAGCCAGACTCCACCCACGAGACCTACGATCATTAGGGAATGGAACACGGTGTTTGGTAAAAGCATGCGTTTCATAGCGTTTTCTCCTGAAAATTCGGATCTATACCTCGAAAATTCCGCCCTGAACTTCACTCATTGGGAGATGCTTCAGAGAAGAGCACCTCCCGTTATTTTCGTTCCAATGAGTCGAATTTGTAGCCGTGACACACTAATGGTCTTCACGTAGGTGGCAGTAGCTTTCATATCGCCGCTCGTCAAGCCGACCATCAGCCACGGCATCTTTCATTGCACATCCTTCTTCCACCGTATGCGTGCAGTCGGGATATCGGCACAAGTTCACATACGCTCGCAGATCACGATAGTAGTTAATCACCTCTTCCGGAATGACATTCCACAGCTGGAATTGACGAATACCCGGCGTATCGACCATATAACCACCCAATGAAAGAGGAATCAATCGCGACGCCGTCGTTGTGTGACGCCCCTTTTCGTTTTCCTCGCTGACCGTCCCTACGGACAACTCCAATGTGGGGTCCATCGCGTTCAAAAGGGATGATTTACCCACACCCGATTGACCGACCACCGCGGTCTCTCGCCCCGCCATCCATCGTCGAAGCTGCCCAATATTCAGCCCCGTCGCCGCACTCACCACAAGTACTGGGTATCCCATCCGCGAGTATTGACCCACGAGCGGCATGAGCGACGCAATCTCTACCAGATCCGCCTTATTGATGCAAATAATTGGTCGAATCCCACCTTTTTCCGCCGCAAGAATCATACGATCAATCAGTTCCGGTTTGATCTCCGGACTGGCCGCACTCGACACAATCAACACCTGATCGACATTTGCCACCACAATATGCTTCTGTTTGCGGCTCTCCCGCGCAAGGCATCCATAACGTGGCTCGACCCGTTCGATAATTCCCTCCGGCTCTTGCGATTCGTCCATTTGCGTCGCCATCGGCGTAAACCGCACACGATCACCCACCACCACCGCGTGTCGCTGATCGGATGAAAGCGTCCAGAGCAAGCGTCGTGTCGTACATCGCCAGACCGTACCGTTCGCAAATGTCGCGTTACTCTCTTCCATCGGTTTGTTCAGGTTCTTCGTAACCCCTTGTTCTAAAAGCAGATACGCATAGATTCCATGGACCGAAAGTACTCGGCCAGCCATGGTACAAGCTTGGTCGATCTCCGGCACGACTCGCGTTTCACCATCTTCTTCGATGATTTCCGAGACCGTTACCGTTCGTCGCCGCGATATCTCCCCCTTGCCGCTGATCCGTTCTGTCCGCCGCGATGCCTCGTCACGACTACGAATGCCTCGATTCCGAACCTGATCGGTTCCATGAGCTTTTTGAGAAAATGCTGTTGTAGTCCCACTATCCCGGCTATCTTCACCATCTACTGCACCATCCGAAGAGGATATGTCCAAATCCATTTCCTGATCGTCGTCGGCTACGATCTCGTCGATCCAATCTTTTTTACGTGTTCGAGAGGATCGATTTTTGCGAAAATCAGTTCGGACCTGCTTTTTATCCATAGGATACCTGTATATCAGACGTCAACGGAAATCGGATAGAATCCATGATGAACGAATATTTTTAATCTACTTTACCGACGCGGCGAAACCGGTCCCTGCAGTGGATCTGTAGGGAAGCAGATGCCGTCCCACGTTTTTCAGCGGACATGTTGGCGAGCATGACCGCGACGACCCAAAAATGCCGTTACAAAAAACGCCCGATAACGGCTACCCGCCAGTACTTACCGCCAAAAAATCGTCGCGAATATTGCTATCGGGCCGAAATACATTTAATCAACAAACTCCGGAACGATCAGTTTCGGCAGAATTCCCGCCTGGAAACCACGTTCGAGGAACAACCGGACCGACTCCCGACCACGCGCTCCAAAGCCGAGCGTCCAATCGTTGACATACATCCCGACGAATGTATCGGCCTTCGAACGTTCTAATCCACGTCCGAAACTTAGGGCGTAATCCAACGCCTCCTGACGGTGGTCGAGCGCGTATTGGATACTTTCACGCAAATATCGCTGGACATCGGCACGAACTTGCGGTCCTAAATCTCGCCGCACCACATTGGCCCCCAGCGGTAATGGCAAACCCGTTTCACGCATCCACCATTCACCCGTTTCCAATACCAGTGTTAAACCTTGGTCTGCAAAAGTCAACTGTCCCTCATGGATGACTAGCCCCGCGTCCACGGGCTTACCGCGATATTCGCCACAAATCACGGCGTCTGGAATTTCGTCGAACGGCACAATCTCGAATGCAAAATCGCATTCCAAACAGAGACGCAACGCAAGGTACGCACTGGTTCCAATTCCCGGAATCGCGATCCGACTTCGTTTCAGCTCGTCCAGCGTCATCGGATGCTGCGCGACCACACGTGGACCATAATTGTCGCCCATACTCGCACCCGATTCGCACAACATGTACTGATCCGTCAGGTAGGCGTAACTGTGGATACTCACCGCCGTTAGCTCCAGATCCGCTCCCTGCGCGCGCCGATTGAGCGTCTCAATATCGACAAGCTCGTGCGTAAAACGATAACGACCGGTATCAATTTTTCCCTTCGCCAACGAATAAAACATAAAAGCGTCGTCCGCATCCGGACTGTGACCGACACGTATCGATATCGTTTCGCTACTCATGGCAAACTCCGTTCGAAAAAGACAAACGAAGACATCGCCTCAAATCCATGGAAACCCACTCGCTCGAGGTGTCTTCGCAACGTCAAAATACATTCCATCACGTGGAACAGACCGTGCAGGGTACTCCAATCGCCTTCCATCTGTTTAGCAAATCATCTCGGCAAAAGATCGCCCAAAACGGCTCTCACAGCGCAAGAACATTTCATGTCTGTGGAACGGATGCCAACAAATTCCGGGCCATAACCCCACGATGCCAAGCATTCTTCATTCGGGATGCCCAACACGGTCACCACTATTTTGCCACCGTAGCCGAAATCTCGCTACTGTGGTTTAGGTTGCTGCCGCATTGTCTTTGCACTCAAATTCTGCTATCACAAACGGCAACAATTTTCTACTACAAACAGTCTCGCTCCAATGACCGCGGTTCTTGCCAGGCGACCACGATGGCTCAGCCATCATGAATACTCGCCCCCCCACAGTGATCCAGCCCAAGATACCACCGTGATCCAGCTCAAACTGTCATCCAACCGCCCAATCGGTCCGGCTCAAATAACCACGGCACCAGCTTAGAAAAACGACGGCAACACCGGCCAAATAACAGCGGCTCAGCTGTTGGATGTTTTAACCGGACGGCTTTGAACAGCGTGACAACGTTTGCAGCGAACACGCTGCGAATTGATCGCGCTACCACACTTCGGGCAGCGACGTTTTTTGAGACTCTTCGTAAACCGAGTGCGTGGACGGGTACTCATGATAAACCTCACTTTTTCAGAATATTCTGATCGCTTCCGATAAATTGCAATCATCCAAACGGTGTGGGCATCAGTTCGCTATGAAAAAGCTATCCTGTCACGGAGGCACTTGAGAAAGAACCGACCAAGGAAACCTCCCACCTCACCGTGAACTGCACAGTATACCAGAATTTCGAGAAATCACAAGCCGCCCGATTCGACTTCCCTATCTTTTTCCTTCTTTATGTGCTCCAGTTTTTCAGCTCGACTTGGCATCTGGAAGATTTTCAGATATTCTGTTAATATTGCGATATTGTAAGATGCGTCTGGTTGAATACTGCGCACAGCATGACTGACCCAAGAGAATGGATTTTTAATCATGATGGAACGAACCCTCGTACTGCTTAAGCCGGATTGTTTTCAACGTCGTTTGACCGGTCGTGTTATCTCGCGTTTTGAGGACAAAGGTCTGAATATTCTCGGTATGAAAATGATGCGTGTGACACCAGAACTGGCGAAGCTGCATTATGCGGAACATTTGGCCAAAGCCTGGTATCACGAGTTGGAAGATTTCATCACCTCTGGTCCTATTGTGGCGATGATTATCGAGGGGCCGGGTGCGATTCAGGTGGTCCGCCGGATGGTCGGCGTGCGGAGCGGATTGGATTCGGCTCCAGGGACGATTCGTGGCGATTTAAGCGCGAGTGGTCATAAAAATCTCGTTCACGCCTCCGATTCGCCCGAATCAGCGGCTCGCGAGATGGCGATTTTTTTCCGCGATGAGGAAATTTTTCCGGAATACACCCACCTTGAGGTCTGGTTGCGCGACGACGACGAACGATAACGCCGACAAACGTTCATGCACAGTGTTTATGCCGAGTTTATGCCGAAAAAAGGATGACGGAACACGGATGATTCTTGGCTCGGGAATCGTGCGGACGGTGGGAATTCGGGCGGTGGAATAAAGAGCGAAATATCTCGAAATGGTTTCTCAAGATCAAGATAAATAAGGATGGATTCGATGCTTGGATTGATAGCTCCGCATGGAGGCGTGTCAGAATTGGTCAATGTAACGGTGGCGGAAGAACAACGTTCGGATTTTCTCGTGGAAGCGGAACTTCTGTTGAGGATTTACGTTTCGGACGCGGATCTTTCGACGATTTATCGTTTCGGTGACGGGGCGTTGACGCCGCTCAACGGGCCTATGGACCGTGCGGTTTGGGATCGCGTTCTTGAGGAATCGGTCATCGAACGTGACGGCAAGAAATATGCGTGGACGATTCCGTTGGCTCTGCCGATCACGCAAGATGACGCTCGGCGGATCACACCGGGACAAAAGGTCGCTCTCGTTAACTCACGCGATACGGTGGTGGCGATTCTCGATGTGACTGATCTTTATCCATGGGATAAGAAAAAGTACGTACAGTGCGTTTATCTCACCGAGCGGATTGATCATCCTGGCGCCGACATGGTCTACAAGAATGATGAAGGCCGCGATTATCTGTTGGGCGGAACATTGCGTGTGTTGCCCCAACCGAAGAATCCGCTGTTTGGCCGATATGTGCTGACACCACGCGAGGTCCGCTCGTTGATCGCCGCTAAAGGTTGGGAGCGTGTGGTCGCGTTCCAGACGCGGAATCCGCTTCACCGTGCGCATGAATATGCGTTGGTCCACGGTTTAGAAACACTGATTCGAGCGGGATACAACGCCGGTGCCTGTTTGAATCCGCTCATTGGCGAAACGAAAGGAGACGATGTGCCCGCCGCCACTCGGATGCAAACCTATGAAAAATTGATCGAAAATCGTGTGCTTGGGGAGGGTGATTCTGACGCGGCGTTGTGGCAATCACGCGGTGAATCGGTGCCCGATCGCGTTATTTTGCTCGGACTCGATATCAAAATGTTCTACGGCGGGCCGAAAGAGGCGGTGATGCACGCGATCAATCGGCAGAATTTTGGATTTACCGATCTCATTATCGGTCGTAAACATGCCGACGCCCCGTACCACGACGGTACCGCGATTTGGGGCGATTTTGATGCGCAAACGATTTTTACAAAGCTGAACGGCG
>JAQVKF010000053.1 GCA_028694795.1 Thermoguttaceae bacterium
CGTTATGTTGCCGCCTGGAACATCTCTGGCTCGCTCGAAGGAAGTTGCCGAATTGGCTGAGGCGAGATTGCAAGAGATTGATGGTGTACGAACGATCCTCGCTCGAACGGGACGCGCGGAGATGGATGAACATGTGATCGGGGCAAATATGACCGAATTTGTGATTACATTTGATACAAGTAAAGCAAATTCTCGTTCGCGTGAAGAGGTTCTGGCGGATATTCGTGAAGCGGCCTCACCGGCTGAGATTCCCGGTATTGTGACCGCCGTTGAACAACCGCTCGCACACCTGATTTCTGCCATGCTTTCAGGGGTTCAGTCCCAGGTCGCGATTAAAATTTTTGGAGACGATCTGGACGTGCTGCGAAATCAGGCGGAAAACATTCGTGCGGCCATCACTTCGGTTCCTGGTGTGACCGATTTAATGGTCGAACCTCAAACGCAAATTCCACAAATTCGGATTCAGCTTGATCGTGATCAACTCGCGCGTTATGGCTTGGCTCCCGACGCGGTGAATCAGTTTATCGAAACCGCGATGAATGGACGCGTGGTCAAAAAGATACTACTCGGTCAGCGAACGTTCGATCTGTTCGTACGCTTGAATGAGGACTATCGTGACGATTTAGATGCCGTACGACGGCTCTCCATCGAGCTGCCGGATGGTGGTTCCACTACGCTGGGAAGTGTCGCGGACATTTTCCCCGCCACGGGGCCTAATACGATCAATCGTGAGCAAGTGCGACGACGAATTGTCGTCCAGTGCAACGTCGCGGGCCGTGGATTAGTCGATGTCGTCCGGGAAATTCAAGCACGGATTGAACCGATTCAACAGAAAATGCCAACCGGTTATTTTGTCGAATATGGTGGGCAGTTTGAAAGCCAACAAAGTGCGTCTCACATGATCAGTATACTGTTCATACTATCACTTTTAGGCATGTTTCTAATTTTGTACACAATGTTTCGTTCAGCGAACCTCGCTTTCCAAGTGATGACGGCGATTCCTATGGCTTTGATTGGCTCGGTTGCCTCGCTGTTCATCACGCATCAAACGTTTTCCATCGCTAGCATGGTTGGTTTTATCTCGCTGTGTGGAATTGCCACTCGAAATGGGATTTTGCTAATTGACCATTATCTCCATTTGATGCGATTCGAAGACGAAACATTTAATGTGGAGATGATCGTTCGCGCGGGAAAAGAACGCCTTGCCCCGGCTCTGATGACCGCAATCACTGCGGGATTCGGGCTGATTCCGCTTGCGATGGCTGCTGGGCAGCCCGGAAAAGAAATTTTGTACCCCGTGGCTACCGTGATTATTGGCGGCTTAATCAGTAGTACGGTTCTTGAGTTTTTCGTGCGTCCGGCTCTCTTTTGGACTTTGAGTCGCCGGTCTGTCGATAAAATCATTGAAAATGATAAAGTTGATTTAATTTAGCCAGCTTACGCAACCGATACCGTAAGAAGAGGGATATTTTGTCTAGACCCATTTCGGTTAAAAAATGGCAAAAACCTCGCCAAAAGCGATTCGCAGCGAAGAATCGCGAATGGAAACACAATGTCAGATATTACAAGCATAACCGTGTTTCAGGGATGATTTCACGGATTTATAGATAGGGGATTGTCAAAATGAGGCAAGTTCAAACTCCTTATGAGAAAATTTTGCAGGGAATCGCGTTTGGCGTCGTCTTAGGCGGTATCCTGTGTTTGTGTTTGGAGAATGCGGTGTTTGCAGAGGATATTCCGGATGCACCACCGCAACTCGTGCAACAAACCACGATACCAACTCGCATTGTACCCACCGCGACGCCGATTCGGGTGGTACCGGTGAGTGCGATGCCAACCCGTGTCATGCCGACACGTGTTGCATCTGTGGTAACTCCATCTGAAATGCCGCTGCGTGCGCCGCGACGTATCGGATTTCGGGTTGCGTCGAAACCTCTTGCCGTACAAAATGTCACGTTCAATGCGAAACCGTCTGATCTGCCGCCGATGGCGGATTTGCCGTCGGTCACGACGAATCCAATCGCTGCCGAACCGGTTGCGATTGAGGTGAACACGACCGATCCAGTTGCCAAAGACGATGAACTGCCGGAAATGTCGATGCCCGAGGCGGAGAAATTCCCAGAAATGCAGCCGCCGGCGCCCGCGATTGCGTCTGGTGTGTCTACGGAAAATTCTGCGATGGGGGAAGGGGCATTTCTTCCGGAAATTTCAGACGATACATGTTTTGAACGTGTCGCGGATGAAAATCCACAAGATTTGATGAATCTCGCGGGTGAATCCGATGGTTTGCAAGGGAAAAATCCATCGGGTGAACAGAATCATCCGGTTGAACAGAACAAATCGGATGGACAGAATATGCAGGACACTTCGGGTGAGGGGACCGCGCAAATTCCGTATCATACGATGGAGATGCTCAGCGAGAAGCGGCTTGAAGAGACGGCGACGCGGGCGGGTGATTCAGGGCCTGATCAGGATATAGCCACGTTGCTCCATGCGTTGCAAAACTCGTCTGTACCGTTGCGTTTCGGCAGTGGCGATTCTGAAACGATTGCCGGTACGACAACGATTGAACACTTGGCTCAAATTGCCGAAGCTCAGAACCCGACCATGGAACAAGCGTCACGCATGCTCGATCGTGTTCGTGGGAATCGTCTTCAAGTGGGGCTGTACCCGAATCCCGTGGTCGGTTACACCGCGGGTGAACTTGGTGACGAAGGATCGGCGGGCAAACAGGGTGGTTTTGTACAGCAGCGTATTGTGACCGCGGGAAAGCTCGGTTTGAATCGACAGGTCGCCGGAAGCGAAGTGAGTCAGGCGTTTTACGTGGTCGAACAGCAACGATTACGTGTTCAAAACGATGTGCGAGCCCAAGCGATGGAAGTGCTGGCGATGCAGCAACAGATCGCGCTCGATCAGAAATTGCTTGAAATTAGTCAAGATGGTCTCAAAGCGGCGGAACAGCTTTTTAAGTCGCAAGAGGTGAGTCGTGCCGATATGCTGCAGGCGCGTGTTGAAAAAAATTCCGCCCAATTACAGCTGGATACGGTGCGTGCGCAGTATCTCGGTGCGTGGCGAAAATTGGCCGCAATGATTGGCGATCCGGAACTGCCGCCTACGAAAATTACCGACTCGCTGCAGGTTGATTTCCAGCCACTTCAATGGGATTCGGTTCTGGCAAAATTGCTGGAGGAGAGTCCTGAATTGGCGGAAGCGAAAGCCGGCGTCCAACGTGCTCAGAATAATCTCGCTCGGCAAAAAGTCGAACCGATTCCTGATCTTGAAGTAATGGGTGGCGTTTTGTACAACGATGCTAATGGAGACACGATTGGTACGGCGCAACTGGGAGCGTCGGTTCCACTGTTCAACCGAAATCAGGGAAATATCGCGTCGGCACAGGCGGAAATCGCGTCGGCGCGGGCGAATGTGCGACGAGTGGAACTCGCGTTGCAAAATCGGCTTGCGGGCGCGTTTCGTGAATACGAAGCCGCTCGGCAGCAGTGTGATCGATATAGTACGGAAATTTTGCCCGATGCACAGGAAACTCTGCGAATTACCATGTTGGGATACCATCAGGGTGAGTTTACGTATCTGCAATTGCTAACGGCTCAGCGAAGTTGCTTCCAGGCAACACGTAGTTATATCGAAAGCTTACAGAATTTGCGTACCAACGCTATTCGTATCGAAGGCTTGATGCTGAGCGGTGGACTCGAATTTTAGGTGAATATGTTACTGTACATGGTGGTACATTTTTATTCGAATATTAATTCGCGTATATCAAAAAACTTCCGTGTATCAAATGGACTCGCATCTCAAAATAGGCACGTGTATTAATAAATTCCGCGTACCAACAAGACCACAGCCGTGGCGGTGATTGCTTCAAGACGACCAACGGGGCCAACGTGTTCGCCGGTTTTTGCTTTGATCGAAACCTGTTCACGCTGAATATTCAAAATTGCGGCGACACGTTCCTGAATTTGAGTACGATGCGGTTGTAATTTCGGTTGTTGTGCGTGAACAATGCAGTCCAGATTCCCTATTTGCCAGCTCGCACGACGCACCTGTTCGGAAACGATACGCAACATTTCCGCCGAATCTCGGTCTTGATTCGCGGGGTCGGTGTCTGGAAAAATCTCGCCAATATCGCGAAATCCATCGCCCAACGCCGCCGCACCGAGCAACGCATCGGTGATCGCGTGCAGCAAAACGTCGGCATCGCTATGGCCTACCAAACCAAAACCGCACGGTATCCGGAGACCGCCAAGTGTGATATAATCGGCGGCGTGATCAATTCGATGCGTGTCGTCGCCAAGCCCAATACGGAATGGCGGCAAAAATACCGTCGGTGTGGTCCGTGGAACGGTTTGGGGGGCCGCGGGAAGATTCGTAAGGTCTTGTTTCATGGTCATAAGTGTTTCGGATTCAGGTTACATGACGTATATGCTAGAGTCTATGAAAAATCGTGCTAAAGCCTATGGGAAAAGCGACGACGGGCTTTGGCACAAACGATTTTGCGGCGAAATATCCCCGTAAAATATCGTCGTAGGGACGAAACGTGGTCGCTAAACGCCGCCGATGGCACAGACACGATGGTGCAAACATCGGTCACTATTGAGTGTTATTTTACCGTATGGATAGCAAAAATGCGATGAGATTTTCATGCCGGATGTGATTGAAATATCGAATTTGACGAAATCGTATCGGGTGTATCGCAAACCAGAGGGGATGATGGCATCGCTTCGTGGTCTTTTCCATCGTGAGTACGATCGCGTGGAAGCGGTTTGCGGGCTCCATTTATCGATCCACCGAGGCGAATTTGTCGCGTTTTTAGGGCCGAATGGCGCGGGAAAAACAACCACGCTCAAACTGCTTTCTGGAATTATTACACCGACGAGCGGCTCGGCCACGGTGCTAGGATATACGCCGTGGGAACGTCACAATGAATATCGACGTCGTTTCGCGCTCGTGATGGGGCAAAAGAATCAGCTTTGGTGGGATCTGCCCGCCACGGAATCGTTCCGTTTGTATCAGCATTTGTATCGGATTGAGCTGGAACGATTCGAACGGAATCGCGATCAATTAGCTGAAATGCTTGATGTTCGACGGTTGCTCGAACGCCCGGTACGTGAATTATCGCTCGGCGAACGGATGAAAATGGAGCTGATTGCCGCCTTACTCCACGATCCCGAAGTGTTGTTTCTTGATGAACCGACGATCGGTTTGGACGTCGTCGCACAGGAAACCGTTCAAAAATTTTTGCGCGATTATCAGTCGCGACGCCATACCACGATTCTTCTGACCAGCCACTACATGAAAGATGTGAAAGCACTGGCCGAACGTGTCGTGGTGATTTGTCATGGGCGTATCGTCTATGACGGTTCGCTCCATGGGATGATCGAACGTTTTGGCGATCACAAAATTTTGTCGTTTTGTTGTGCTTCCGAGACAGCGATTCCGGACGACGAAATGCTGCGACGATTAGGTGTTTCACCGCCCGTGTCGCCACCACGTTTTCAAATTCGAGTGCCTCGCGACGAGGTAACGCAGGTACTCGCGACGCTGCTGGATCGATATACGCTTGAAGATATTAGCGTGGAAGATCCGCCGTTGGAATCGCTGCTCGCCGATCTTTTCGCGGCACAATCGGAAGCATCATCCGTAGAATCAGAAAAGATGACCGGGACTATCGAACAGGAAAAACAGGGAAAAACGCTTTAGCAGCTTGCACTGCGGTAAAATCGGAGGGCGTATTGGAAGAAACGACGGCTAATCGCGACGGCGAGGATGGCGACCGCCAGACCGATAAGCGGCATTGCGGCTTCCAACGGCGTTTCCGGCGCAAGCGGTTTAACGATCAGCCGTGCGGGAACGTTGGCCACCAATAGGACCGGAAAAAGAAACGTCAGCACAAAACGAACCCCCTTACCAAATGCGCCGCCGCTAAAAATTTCCGACGGATAGCGTGAAAAATTCGTCAAATAAAACCAAAAATCGAGCAGCGTCGCATTACGCCCCATCCATACGCTCGTTGCCGCCAGTGAAATCATCATTCCATAAAAAATGGCGACCCCACACAGAATGTAAAATGGGTAAAGCACAAAAGATGCAATCGTTGGATGGATTGCGATATGAGTGAATGAGACCCACAATAAAAGTAGACCGAGAAAGAAGTTGCCCAAGGACGCCCACTTGACCTGACGAAACGAGATCAAAAACTGTGTGTCGAGTGGTTTGACGAGTAACATGTCGAGGTCGCCGCTTCGAACGAGTTCGGTGAACGTGTCGGCGTTGGACAGGAAAAAAGTTTGGGTCAAGCTCTGAATGAGCAGGGTGGTGGCGATGAATAGGAAAAATTCATAGCGTCCCCAGCCCGTTCCCACGCCAATGGACGGGGTATAATGGAACACTAAGAGCCAAAAAGCGAGGTGCATGAACATCCAACTTACCGATGCGACTAGTTCGATTAGGAAATTCGCGCGAAACGTCATATCACGCACCAAACTGTTTCGTGCGAAGGTGATTAAAACACGAAGATAGGTCTGAATTTCGCGCATCGTTTACCTAATCCGCGGGCTTAGTTCTGCGGGGGGGATTGAAGGGTTGAATGGGTTATTCTATAGTATATCGATAGTATAACGATGGTACGTTCAGAAGCGTAGAGGCGAGAATTTTTTTCAATGGATTCCCGTTCATCCGACGTGTGGATGATGGAATCTGAACAGGATCAGAGGACAGCGAATTTATGCCAGCGAATCTTACCCCGAGTTATCATAAGGCGGAAGAAGAGTATCGACGTGCTCAGACGGCGGAGGAAGAGTTGCGTTGTCTGCAGCTCATGCTTGCCGAGATGCCGAAACATAAGGGAACGGACCATCTCCAAGCCGATCTCAAAACGAAGATTGCCCAGGCAAAAAAAGATATGGCTGTCGAAAAGTCGTCCAAAAAAGGAGGACGACCTGGGGTTCGTATTCCGCGTCAGGGGGCGGGTACGGTTGTGATTCTCGGTGGTCCGAACGCTGGAAAGAGCCAGTTTCTCAAAACGATGACCCGCGCGACGCCGGAGGTCGCGGCGTATCCCTTCACGACAACTACGCCGATGCCAGGAATGATGCCGTGGCAAGATGTTTTCGTGCAGCTGATCGACATGCCGCCGATTACGAAAGATTTCTTCGAATCGTATGTTCAGGGGATTATTCGAAGTGCCGATTTGGCGTTGCTGATGATCGATCTGGGTGATGACGCGGGTGTGGAACAGTGTCAGGAGTTGCTCGAACGACTGCAAACGACGAAAACACGCTTGGCCTCCGAATCGTATTTAGACGAAGATGACGTGGGACTTTCCTATACGCGAACGTTTGTGGTGCCAAATAAAATAGATGCGGATGGAGCGGCGGACCGATTGGAATTGTTTCACGAATTGATGCCGCTCGATTGGCGTGAGTTCGTGATTTCCGCGGCGGATGGAACGGGCATCGAACCACTGCGTGACGCGATTTACCATTCGCTGGATGTGGTGCGTGTTTACTCAAAAATGCCTAAGGCGAAACAAGCCGATATGGATAAACCGTTTACGTTACGTGTGGGCAGTACGATGGTTGACTTGGCGAACGAAATCCATAAAGATATCGCGGCGAGTTTGAAATTTGGACGTGTTTGGGGTGAAGCGGTCCATGATGGAACGCCGATGAAAGGCGATTACGTGCTCCATGATAAAGATATTGTCGAGCTGAACGTGTAATGATGTAGACGATCCTGTTTTCATTAGGGCGTGTTCACACAAGTGGCCACTTCAATCGGAGCGATCGGTTGTACCTGTGTCAGGTAAAAAGTTCAAAAAAGTTTGCGCATTTTCCGCAGAAATGCTTTTTCGTAAAACTTTTTTGGGGCGAAGAACCAATGAGAGGAAACCTTTTGCAAAAAATTCCCCTCAAACTCCCCTTCCAAAACTTTTTACTAGACGCACAAACTTCAATATCAACCGACATAAACCGCCCCGATTGCGTTCATTTCATTCCTGGCCATCGGTTTTTACGATGTGATTATATGTGAACACGCCCTAGTCATTTTAGGAGAAATAAGTGTTTTGCAATCATTTCCAAAAAGTGATACCATCGGGCAGGTGTTGGCGGAATGTCGCGGAGAGCATAGTAAGGAAGGCTCATGATGAGACGGTGTTTAGTGACGGGTGGCGCGGGATTTATCGGATCGAATATCGTCGAGGCGTTGATCGCTCGCGGCGATTCCGTGCGAGTGGTCGATAATCTAAGTACGGGCAAATTGTCGAATTTGGCGGCGGTACGTGATCGCATTGAATGGATCGAAGCGGATCTTTCTCAGCCGTCGGTTGCACCTCAAGTGGTGGACGGAATCGATACGATTTTCCATCACGCGGCGTTGGTTTCCGTGCCAGCGAGTGTCGCCGCGCCGCTTGAATCGCATCGGTACTGTGTGACAGCGACGGTCCAACTTCTTGATGCCGCGCGACATGCCGGGGTGCGTCGGCTCGTCTTTGCCGCTTCGAGTGCCGCGTATGGCGATTCGCCCACCACAGCCAACCGTGAAACCGATCCGCCAGATCCCCTTTCGCCTTATGCCGCCGCCAAACTCGCCTGTGAAATGTACCTTCACACCTTCGCCTCGTGTTACGGTTTAGAAACGGTGGCACTGCGATATTTTAACGTGTTTGGTCCTCGGCAAGACCCGAAATCGCCTTACTCTGCTGTGATTCCGCTCTTTTTGACCGCGATTTTGAATAATCAGCCGCCGACCATTTTTGGCGACGGGCTTCAGTCGCGAGATTTTGTCTATGTGGGGAATGTGGTGCGAGCGAATTTGCTCGCGGCGGAGGCGGACGCTCAACTCGTATCTGGACGTGTGTTCAATATCGCCGAAGGTCGTGGGCGAACGCTGTTGGAATTGCTTGCGATTTTAAGTCGGCTGGTCGGTCGATCGGTGGAACCAATTTTTGCTCCACCGCGTCATGGCGATGCGCGTGAAAGTATGGCCGATATCCATGCCGCGCAAAAGTTCCTCGGCTATGAACCGCTTGTTGGTTTTGAGGAAGGCCTCCAAAATTCTATTGCCTATTATCGTTCCATCATGGCATGAGCCTGGCGATACGTTTTGCCTGTGGATGAAAATGCCCAAAATGCTTGCATTGGCGGAACCATTGTTCTAAGATGAAGATACGTTATTCATGAGTGTTGAATATTTTTGTATACGTTATCTGGAAGGTGGTACCAAGATGAAACGACGGGGTTTTTTACAATCGGGAGCCGTGTTTTCGGCGGCCGCGCTTGCTGCGTTACGTACCAATCCACTGATTCCGACGTATGTACGTGCTTCGGAAATGAAAAATGATCGACCGAATGTCGGTATTATCGGCTGCGGGGGACAGGGGAACACGGATGCGAGATTCGCCGCGGATTACGGCGATATTGTTGCGGTGGCCGATGTGAATACGCTGAAAACGGACGCTATTGCGAAAAATCTCGGCGAACGTGTCAAGGCGGATCTCGGAAAATATCAAGATTATCGCCAGTTGCTCGATCGGAAAGATATCGACGTGATCGTGCAGGCCGCGACCGACCATTGGCATGTGCGGATTAACATTGATGCGTTGCAATCGGGACGCGATGTGTATGGTGAAAAACCATTTTCGCTCACGATCGACGAAGGTAAAATCATGCGTCGAGCCGTGAAGGAGAGCGGTCGCGTTTTCCAATTGGGAACCCAACAGCGTTCGGCGTTTCAGTATTATGATGGTGGTCCGCATCCGCGTCCATTCCAAGAAGCGGTCGAATTGGTTCGGAATGGTCGAATCGGCAAATTGAAACAGGTGTGGGTGGCGATTCCGTATGTGAGTATGAAGGGTGGCCCGTTTGCTCCGGAACCGGTATCAGAGACGCTCAATTGGGATATGTATCAAGGCCAAGCCCCTGAACATCCATACACATCTCATCGTTATCATCCATTTCGTGGTTGGTATGAATACTGTGGAAGTATGGTTGCGGACTGGGGAAACCACCATTTTGACGTCGCGCAGTGGGGAATGGATACCGAGAGTACCGGACCGACAACGATTGAGGCGCGTGGTATTTTCCCGAATGAGGGACGACCGGATTGTTTTAACGTGCCAGATCGATTTTTCTCGCGACTCCAATACGAAAACGGTGTCGAGGTGTTGTTCTTCGCGTCGCTCAATGTGCGTGAGACATACGGTTTTCCGGTGGATCCGCATGTCGAAACGTCGAAAGAACAGCTCGATTGGATGTTCGGCATCGGTGAGGATGTGCCGGAAGAAATACGTTCATACACCCGGAATGGCGTGATGTTCATTGGTGATCAAAGCAAAATTTTTGTGAATCGCGCTAATGTTTATGGTAAAGCGGCGGAAGAATTGAAAGAGCATCCGCTTCCCGCGGATGCGTGGCGGGTGCGTCCGAGTGAGATTCATATGAAGAATTTCTTCGATTGTGTGAAATCGCGTGAGGAACCCGTGGCTACGGCGGAAATTGGCCATCGTAGTCTGACCCCATGTCATTTGACCAATATTTCCATTCGGTTAGGTGGACGAAAGATTACTTGGGACCCGGTAAATGAGACCATTGTGGGTGATTCGGAAGCGGTCGCGATGATGAGCCGTGAACAACGTAAACCGTACACCATTGAGTGGTAGTTGGAACGGAGTTCGATTTGCCGTATTTTCGGAAATCCAAGACGGGTTTGGGGAACGCGGCAAGTCGAACGCTCCATCGCTCTTGTTGGAATAGGTTCTTTGTTCCATTTGACAGGGTGTTTTCGAACACGATTTTTGTTCAAAATCGTGTTTGGCTAAGTTTTCATCCGCCGCGTTTTCGGCCAATTAGGTGTTAAAGTGAATTTTCTGTTTCAGAGGATGGGAGGAGATCATGAACCGATATATATCGATATTCATTTGTATATGGATGGCAATTTTTTCAGGTAGCGTTTTAGGTGGGGAAAGAACGTGGGTCTTTAATAATGGTTCTGATGCGAATCGGTGCAATCTTGGTCAGTGTATGATGCAGGACGAACTTGGTCTGGTGGTATTCAAACCGACGGGAACCGATATGACGTTGTCTTTTCCTTTGAAAGAGGAGGAGCGGTTTAAGGCGGAGGATTATCCGTTTTTCGCGATGCGATATAAGGCGAAAACAACGTTAAAACAGGGTGGACTTTTTTTCACTACAGATAAAATTCCAACATTATCGGACGAGAGTTATTCGCAGTTTGCGATCGAAAATTGCGAGGATTTGGAAACGGGTGAATATCATGATTTAATCGTCGATATGCGGAATTTTCCACACGATCAATGGCATGGAATGGTCAATTTTTTTCGATTAGATCCGACGAATCCCAGTGATACCGAATCGGAAATTTGTATTTCGCGTCTTGGCTTTTTTACTGAGCAAACAGATGCGGAACAGTTTTTACGACAGGCGGTAGATACTCCGGCCTACGGTTCCCCTGCCATTTTTACCGCGCCGATGCAAAAGGTGATCATTCCCGCGAATGTTCTTTCGCCCGGCTATCAGAAAAGTGAATTCTTATTGGAAAGTACCACTCCGACAGGTGATGAAAACGAAGGGGAACCGGTGGTTTTTTGTACGGATAAGACTGGTTCGAAAGGAGTCGCCGCGTGTCATGTTAATAGTATCGGGTTTGTGACCTATATTGCGAACCGGCCAGGAAAGTATACACTTGAATATTACGGTAAAAAGTACGCCGATGTACAAAATCACCCATTACAAAAAGCAATTGATTATGTGACCAGTCACGATTTGATGGAGGGTACGAGTGCGACGGAATTTTCTCCGGATGCCGTTTGTGACCATACCGAAATTCAAGCTGCTTGTGCAAAGCTGGACGAACGCGGCGTAAAAAATGCGGCTCAGGCGTTTGATTCCGCGAAAAGTTACACACGAGCGGAAGTGGCGGGGATTTTGATGGCGAGTGAATGCTCACTATTTTTCAGTGTGGAATCGCCCTACCGTTCCGACTATTTCACAAGGAAACGCATTAAAATCGGTTCTTGGGCCAATTTTGATCCCGAAAAAGTGGATGAAGCGTATATTCGGGATTATGCGGATGCCGGTTTCGATTGGATTATCGCCATGCCAGGCATTTCTTCTGAACCGTGCCGCAGCCGTCTTTTCTCGCTGTGCAATAAGTATGGTGTAGAGGTGTACCTGAATGATGGTACGTTTAGTCAGATTCCGGAGGGCGTTGCCGAATATTTTGATCAGCCCTGTTTTACCGGACATTACGTGATTGATGAACCGGGAAGTGCCGATTTCGATAAGTTGGCTGAAGTGTGTAATGCGTATACCGCCAAGACGGGGAAGGTTCCGTATGTGAATCTACTGCCGATGTACGCGAATGCCGCACAGCTAAAATATGGTGCAGGTGCGGCGGCGATTGAATATTACGATGCCGATCCCGATCTTTTCCGTAAATACTGCGAGGCTTTTTGCGAAAAACTGAATACTTCGTACATTTGTACAGATATCTATCCACTTAATTGGAACGGTGACAAAAAGACGACATATGGAGATTATGTGGAATCAATCCATGTGATCGCTGATGTGGCGAGACGTTACAATCGTGAGTTTTGGTGTTATATCCAAACGTTTGGATGGATGAAAGGAAAGCGAACGCCGAATGAAGCGGAATTTCGTTGGCAGTCCTATTCCATGCTTTCATTCGGATGTACGGGGATTATCTGCTGGACTTGGGGTGGATATGAACCGGAATTTCCGTCACTTGTCGACACGGAAAGTCGGAAAACCCAAGCATATTACGATGCTAAAACCGTTTTTCACGAAATTAAAAAAATATCGGATATCTATGTTCAGTATCAATATTTAGGGACGTTTAATCATCAGTGTACAGAAAAAACGCCCTATCTGCGAATGAGCGATCCGTACACTGAGTTTGGCCACGTGATTGAGAAAATCGATTGCGGCGATCCGCTGCTGATAGGCTGTTTTGCAAAACGCGATGGAAATGGATATGCGTTCACTTTAGTGAATATGAGCGAATTGCAAGATGCCAAAACGGTTACGGTACAGTTGAAGCTGGCTGAAAATGCGGGGAAAACCGTCACGGCGTATTTACGTGGTGAGCCTGTTGTTTTAGGTATGCATGATGGTATGTATACAATTGATTTGCCGACTGGTGAAGGGGTCTTCGTAACGGTTGAATAGTCAATGGTCGAATGAGTCGCAAATAAAAGAAGCGGGAAATAAGGTGAAACGGATGGATTTGGAGCATGGAAACGGAGCGAATCGTCGGAAACCTGTGAAGGTGCGGCCTTCATTGAAGACGGTGACGTTACGTGCGCCGATTCCGTCCGATTCGTCACCTCGGCAGTGGATTCAGGCTTTTCTTACTTATGTGGCGGGTGAATGTCATCTTGCGGTCAATAGCGTGGCGGCGTATGGCCGCGATTTACGGCGGTTTTTGACCTGGTTTGATGAATCCGGATTAACGATCAGAGAGATATCTGTACAGGATCTTGCGGATTATGCGGCGTGGCTACATACGCTTCATTTTCAACCAGCGACGTTATCACGGCATATCGTTTCGCTCAAAATTTTTCTGCGATATTTGCAACTTGAAGGTTTTTTGAAAGATAATCCGGCGGAATTGCTCGGTTCGCAGAAATTATGGCAACGGATTCCGGCGGTTTTGACACCGGAAATGGTCGATCGGTTATTGATCGCGCCGAACGCGGCGGACGATGCTCGGCACTGGCGACGTGATCGTGCGATGCTCGAATTGCTGTACGCAACGGGGTGTCGTGTGTCGGAGTTATGTGGGTTAAAGGTGGTCGATTTTCATCCGCGTGAGCGTTGGTGTCAGGTTCACGGCAAGGGCGATAAAGACCGCGTCGTGCCGATTGGACGTGCGGCAATCACGGCGATTAAATTTTATTTTCTCGAAGAACGTGCGTATGCCGTCAAACATTCTCCGATGGTCGATCCTCCTTGGTTATTTCTTTCACCGCATGGATTGGCTATGCGACGGGAACGTGTTTGGGAATTAATACAACGGTATGCGTGTCGTGTCGGTACGCCTGGCGACATCGGACCGCACACGTTACGCCACAGTTTCGCCACGCATATGTTGGCTGGGGGTGCCGATCTTCGGCAGGTACAGGAGATTCTCGGGCACGCGAGTATCGCAACGACACAAAAGTACACGCATGTCGATTTGTCTCGATTGAAAAAAGTGCACCAAAAATTCCATCCACGCGGTTGATGTACTTTGGCAATCATAGACCTGTTCTCAAAATCGCAGGTCATTGTTCTGAAGCAGATCATCGAGTTGCAATGTGTCGATTTCGTCGATTCGCTATTACAGAATATCGGAACCATTAGGACCGAAGCTGTATAACAAGTAGATGGCGGAAGCACCAACGAACGGGTTCGTCTCTTACCCATTCATTGTCCCGACAACAGACTCGGCTCAGTTGCCAATTTGGGAGGTGATGGAGCTAGGTCGTAGCCGTAACGCTGTCGGGTGACCGGAACGCGCGGATTTTCTGGTAAAAGCCTTGCGTTACCGATTGAGGCAATTGCTGCGGATTTGCGTTCATTCTCCTACGCAAGTCGATATCGTTCTAGGGTGTGTTTACACAAGTTGCCACCCCAATCGGAGCAACAGCTGTACCAGCGTCAGGTAAAAAATTCTCGCATTTTCTGCGAAAATGCTTTTTTAACCAAACTTTTTTGAGGCGAAGAATCAATGAGAGGAAACTTTTTGCAAAAAGTTTCCCCTCAAACTCCCCTTCCAAAACTTTTTACTAGACGCACAAACTTCAATATTAACCAACATAAATCACCTCGGTTGCAATTATTTCATTCTTGGCCATCGGTTTTTACCATGTGATTATATGTGAACAGACCCTAGTGCGAGCCGACGTGGACCAATTGGAAACGGCTCTTCGCCTCACGGAATCCTGGGGACACATCACGATTGTGGGACAGCCATTCGCAAGGCCATCACCAGCGAAAAATTTTTTCGGAACATCACTTCGATGGATATTGGGTAACAACTCCCATAAGTTCCAAATGCAGTGGCAGAGCAGCGTAAGCTATGTCCATGGAATTTTGGAACATGCAAACGGCCGTTGGGAATAGTATTGTTTATCCGCATAGCCATGCCATGATGGCTTCTTGCCGTGAAGATAGCTGATGAGATCAAAACAGCTCAAACGGTGCTGGAGTGTTGACGCCATGGCTTTCGTGTTTTGTGTATGTTGCGGAAACGTCGAGGGAAACACAGACGAGATGAGATTTGTCGTTCAATTTAATCGACGGAATAAAATAAAGACGAAATAAAAAACGAAAGACCTGATGGGCCTTTCGCTATCGCATGTTGTACGGGCTTACTACAGGTGGATCATTTCCCTTGTTTTGCACGACGACGCAGAAACGCGCAACCGACCATCGCCATACCGCCGATCATCGCCCACGTTCCCGGTTCTGGACTGGGAACGGGTCCCGGTTCTGGCCCATCTGCTTTCAACAACGTGAACGTAAACATGGGTGTTTCAGCGGTTGGGGTCGTTCTCCACCACCAAGGGGAGTATCCAATGCTGGCCTGAATTTGGGAATTAAATTGGTCCACCGCTAGCGTGTAAGCACCATAGTCACTTTCCCGCATCTCCGAAAGCTTGCTAGAGTCATAGGAAACTTCGATGGTACCAATTTGGTAGATGTTCCGATGAAGTTCTCCACCTTCTGTGTAGTCACCACGGAGTGCAGCCGATGTGTCCCTGGAAATCTGAATACTTCCCATCCACGCCGAATTTTCACCACTGGTCGTCTTATAACCTGTATACGCCTTATCGAACGCCATTGGTTGGGAGAACGTCTGAAACGCTTCGTCGATACCTTTATCAATCCACTTTAGAGAAATTACGTCGCTCTGATTTATAGGGACGGCTCCCCCTGTGATCTGAAAACGCGTATCCCAGTATTGGTAGCTGTCATCAGCTCGGAAGCTCTGTTCGACACCACTGTCCAGTGGCGTGAGTTCAGCCAAGACCGCAATCTGAAGCGTCCATGACTCACCGCCAAGGGCTAAACTTAGATCGGTTACCTTTTGTCCATTGACGGTCGTATTCGCAGTGGTAATCAATCCACCCTTTGCTGTATTACAGACTACAGGCAAAACCACGAACATCATCAAGCACACACTGAACCTACACAAACTTTTCATTTTTCTCCTCCAATATGTTGGGGAATGGTAAAATTCTACTCTCCAAAGTTATAACGCCGCTTCTAACCCCCGCGCCCTCCGAATAGACTCCTGCTAACTTGGGCTTGTTCCAGACGAGGAAATCACATAAGGACATAACCGTACAAACATATGAAACGGACAACTGACTGTAATTTAAATGGATCGTAACGTTCTCGAACACTAAAAACTTTTTGGATGCCGCAACAGCTAAACGACACCCATTGTGGTAAGGTGGTCTTTTGTGGTACGGTGGTCTTGCCGAACCGCAATCGCAAAATGACGACCTCTTGCTGTTTTGTCCCTGGTGGCTGGAAATCACCGATGGAGTCCGGCTAAAGTGGGAACAGGTCGCGGTGTTGGGGGCACACGCAAACCACGATTCCCGTTTATCCTATGCGGAAGAGTTGCTAACTGCGCACTCGTCCCCCAAACCCATCGGATTGGCGCACACCAACAGCCACGTCGCGGTATTGCAACACTTCTTACAGGGAGCATGGCCTTCTATTTGGATCTACTCCAAACAAGGCTTCATATAGAGATACTGCGTTTGTTTTGCACAGCACGACGGCGCTTAATACAGCATGCGCCAACTATCGCTATTCCGGCGATCATCGCCCACGTTCCCGGTTCTGGATTGGGAACGGGTCCTGGCTCTGGATCGGGAACGGGCCCTGGTTCTGGATCGGGAACAGGTCCTGGCTCTGGGGTTAGAGTGTTCAACGTCATTGTCATTTTGGGGTCGTTTACGCTTCCAAAACCGACGGCGTCCCATCTATAGGATCCCTTGCGATTGAGGGCATAGACCTCACTTGCTACCTCATCGTTTAATATCAGAGCGTACGTGCCAAGATCACTTTCCGTAACATCGGCGAGTCGAGTCGGATCGTAAGAAACTTCTATTGTGCCGATCTGGTAGATGTTTTGGTAAAGTACCCCGCCTTGAGAATAATCGCCTCGGAGATCTACGGCACGTTTGTTTAGATTCAAAACCCCGATTTCACCAACCCAGTCACTCCCATTGTTGCTACTTGTATACGTCGCGTCAAACTTATCCGCTTGGGATCCTGACAGGTCAGATTGGTAAAAGCTGGTGAACGCGTTGCTGATACCTGTGTCAACCCAACTGACTGAGATTATATCATTTGCGATGGCTGTCCCTCCCGTTGTCGAGCAGAGTTTGAAGGACGTATACCAATTTTGAACTCCATCCGTCTTCAAGAAACCCAATTCTGTTCCATAGCTGCTGGGCTTCATTTCGGCCCAGACTGCGATCTGGTGTGTCCACGGATCTGCTCCGAGTGTCAACTCCAGATCCGTTACGATCTTTCCGTCTATGGTTATGCCAGCCGTAGTCTCCAAACTCCCTCTTGCCACATTGCAGGCAAGAGCTAACGCTATTGCTGTTAGGATAGACCCCAATTTTTCTAAACGCACTCAATCCTCCTCTACATTCCCTGTGTGATTGACATCCCACCCTGGAGGCGGCGTCGGCCGTCTCCCAGAGTCCACTTTAAATCGTTGGGGCTACACGCAACCTGTGGTTCTCATTCACCTATTTAGGAAAAGAACCGTTAACAGTACTCACACCCCAAAACCACCGGATTAGCACACACCAACCACGGTCAACCGCAAATGTGTTGGGATATTTTAACACTTCGCGTGGAGAGCACAAGGCCCCCCAAAAAACTTTAGAAATTTTTCATAATTTAGTGGTTATTTTGTACAATTCAGCCGGTACTTTGCGTGACGACGTCTAATGCAACACGTCCCGACTATCGCAATTCCGGCGATCATCGCCCACGTTCCCGGCTCTGGACTAGGAACGGGCCCTGGTTCTGGATCGGGAACAGGTCCAGGTTCTGGGGTTAGAGTGTTCAACGTCATTGTCACCATTGGGGCATCCACGCTTCCCTCACTGCTTATACGCCATTTATCCGTCCCGTCAATCTTGGCGGCGTATATCACGCTTGTTACGTCATCGCTCAATATCAGGGCATAAGTGCCAAGATCACCCTCCACAATGTTGTGGTATTGGGCTGGATCATAAGAAATTTCTATCGTGCCGATCCGATAGGTGACATTGCCAGTGAGGTTAGCGACATGAGTGACATCACTCTGTTTGGTTTTTTGGTTCCAAACCCCGATCTTACCAGTCCAGCTATTTCCGGCGTCGTCGTTCTCCGTATACGCTGTCGCAAGCTTAGCCGTTGTAGTTCCCGTCAGATTAGTTTGGTAGAAAGTGGTGAACGCACTGCTGATACCTGTGTCAACCCAACTGACCGAGATTACATCATTTGTGAGAGCCGTTCCACCCGTTGTTGGACAGAGTTTGAAGGACGTATCCCAACTTTGGATTCCATCCGATTCCGTAAAGTTGAATCCTGTTTTACCGCCGCTGTTGGACGCTAACTTGCCGTAGACCTCGATTTGATATGTCCACGGATCCGCTCCGAGAGTTAAATCCAGATCCGTTACGACCTTTCCATCTACTGTTACGCCAGCCGTAGTCTCTAAACTTCCTCTTGCCACGTTGCAGGCAAGAGCTAACGCTATTGCTGTTAGGATAGACCCCAATTTTTCTAAACGCACTCGATCCTCCTCTACATTCCCTGTGTGATTGACATCCCACCCCAGAGGACGGCGTCGGCTGTCCCCTAGAGTTTGTTTTTATTAAATCGTTGACCCACATACGAACGAAAACGACGAAACTGTTTTCCAACAACCATCCAGAGTCCTCTCTTATGAGATAAACTCATCGTATTGTTCCCGTAACGATCGAAGGGCAGCTTGATACTGGCGATAGACCGTCGTACGGGATTGATGGAGCGATTCAGCGATCTCGTCAAAGGTTTGTCCACCCCATAAACGTAGGACCACCACCACCCGCCATTCCGCTTTGAGTGATTGAAGCATCGCGGTCATCTGCTGTGTCGGGTCTGTATCTAAAGTCGGCATTTCAAACCACGGTGACATTTCGTACACATAAACTCGCTCACGCTTTCGTCGCCGCTTTGCACTGCGCAGAAGAGAAATTGCCCGATTACGCACCGCGCGACACAGCCACCCAGTGAGATTACCACACACCGCGGTGCCGTCAGAATACTGACGAAAGTAGGCGACAAATACTTCTTGCACGAGATCATCGGCATCCAACTCGGTTCCGCGGCACCAAAGTGACGCATACATCCGTACGGTGCTATATACTAGAACCATATCAATGTGTGAACATCCGGTGCTTGTGATGTCGTGCGATGCGCCCACAGTGCCCTCCGCGAACGTCTACCAGCCTCTCTCACTTTGTAATTAACGCCACACGCTGGTAAATTTTCCGTAGTGTTTTAAATTTTTTGCAAAAAAAAACACCGATTACTCGGTGTTAGGATATTTTAATCGTGTTAAGTTTATGCAATAAATCTTAGTTGTCCACTGTTACTAGGGGGCTTTTATCCAATAGCTGTTTATTATTTTGAGATTGCATCGTCCCCGCTTTTTCGTTTCATCGCACGACGACGTATGATCATCCGGACACCGACGATGATCAAAATCGTACATACGGTGCAAAAAATTACAGTCACATGATTTTTCGGATCATCGAGAAAAC
>JAQVKF010000252.1 GCA_028694795.1 Thermoguttaceae bacterium
CGGTATCGTAAGCGTCATCGCTTGCGTGGGAACTTCACAGAGCGATGCAAAACAGCCGTCGTTGACCTGTTGCTGACGACAAACCTCGTCCAGTGACACGATTTTCACAGCCTGCGTATCGGCAAAATCAGCCACCGGAGGATCGTTAAACGCAATATGACCGTTCTCACCAACGCCCAAACAGCAAATATCGATAGGATCTTCCGCAAGTAGTTGACCATAGCGTTCGCACTCTTTCCGCGGATTACTCGCGGATATATCCAAATAATTCACCGAAGCCAACGGCACCTTTCCAAAAAGCCGAGTCCGCAAAAATTGTCCAAATCCCTGCGGCGCATCGGAAGATAAACCGATATATTCATCCATATGAAACGCATGTACACGTGGCCATTCGATCAAATCGGAAGCGGCGAGGCTCGCCAAAACTTCATCCTGAGATGGAGCCGCACTAAAAATCATCCGAACGGCGGTTTGGCGGGCCAGCGTGGCGACAATAAGACCTTCAATATAGGAGGCCGCGGCAACCCCCATCGTAGCTCGATCCGTATAAACGCGATAGCGAAGTTGATCAACCACTCGATGAGTGATCATCCGTATATCAATGGACATCATACCCTCCATGGAACATTCAACCACATCATTCTTTTCAAAAATCGAATCAATCAAAATCAGATATTTTCCATTCGCCCAAAAATTTCAAAAATTCCCTTCCGTGCAAGAGCGAGCATCGCCGTAAGTTGTTCTGGATCGAACGTCGCTTTTTCACCTGTCGCCTGAATTTCGACAAACCGGCCCGACTGCGTCATCACAACATTCATATCGACTTCCGCCTGACTATCTTCCGAATAGTCCAAATCCAAAATGGGCTGGCCACCCACTATTCCGACACTAATCGCGGCCACACGCTCAACCAGCGGCGAAACAAACGCATGAGGTCGGCACTCCTCCAACTCGACGCGAGCGGCGGCCTCCGTCTCCAACTCCGGCAAGATTGATTGGATCGCGTCGGTCAATGCCATCATACCACCACTAATGGCAAGCGTGCGTGTACCGCCATTCGCCTCAAGAACATCGCAATCAACCGTGATTAAACGCTCACCAATCCGTTCCAACGCCACTGCGGTACGCAACGATCGACCGATTAAACGCTGAATTTCCTGAGAACGCCCATCCACTTTCACACGTTCACGAGATTTACGCGGCGAAGTGGAACCTGGCAACATCGCGTACTCAGCCGTGACCCATCCTCGACCTTGGCCTCGTAACCATGACGGCAGTTGCGTGTCTACGCTCGCCGTACATAAAACCACCGTCCGCGGCGAACCGTCATCGTATCCCGCTTCGAGCAGAACGGAACCAGGAGCCGCTTTGGTAAAATGCCGAGTGACACGAATCGGACGCAGGGAGTCGATCGCGCGGTTTTGATAACGCAACATGAAATTCCTCGCTAACGCAACACAGGCCAGAGAACAGATTCAAAAATATTTGGTAAATACTAAGGCAAAACCAACACGGCTTTCTCGTTGGGTACATAAATACAGTCCGGTTCGCTGGCCATATAATCCCCTGTGACGGCAAACGCTCGTGAACGACTCCCGCCGCAAACGTACCGATATTCGCATCGACCACAGTTGCCGTGAAATTGATCCGGACTGCGGATGGCCTGAAACACAGGATGATTTCGATAGATATCGACCACGGAATCGGCAGGAAAACGCCCACAAACAATCGGCAGGAAACCCGCTGGACAAATTTCTCCCCGATGGCTAACGAACATAATCCCCTTACCATCGCCCACTCCGAGCGGAGCGCGATGCATCGGACGACGGACGGTCGCGGCATCAGAAACGTTGCGACGAACGTGAAGCGGATGGTCGCCATGTTGAAGCACCCAACGACGGTAGTGTGGAGCCTCGCAGGTTTTGATCGCATACGGTTGTTTTCGAGCGTGCGCGTAAATTTTGGCGAAAACCGATTCATATTCCACAGGTGAGATGCGATGTTCTTCCACACCACGTCCCACGGGAATTAGAAAAAACAGCGACCACATTGCGATGCCAAAATCGGCCAATTCTTGAGCCATCTCATCAATCTGATCAACATTTCTCCGTGAAATCGTCGTGTTCACCTGAACAGGCACTTCGAGTTCCCGTGCCCAACGCAGCAATTCCCACGTTTTGGCAAAACTCCCTTCCAACCCACGAAACGCGTCGTGGGTCTCGGCATTCGAAGCGTCCAGACTAAAACCAAAGGCTCGAACGCCTGCGGCTTTCGCTTGGGCCAAGGCCTCGCGAGTAGCCAACGGCGTTGCCGAGGGCGTTAATGCCACCTCCAACCCCTGATCCACCGCAAAACGAATGAGCGTAAAAAGATCTTTCCGCTTGAGCGGATCGCCACCCGTCAAAACAAGATGCGGCTTACGATCGAACGACGCAATCTGCTTCAACAACGCCAGCGATTGCTCTGTAACCAGTTCGCCCTCCGCCGCTTCCTTTTGAGCCGACGCTCGACAATGACGACACTCCAAATCACAAGCTTGAGTGGTTTCGTAGTAAAACATCATCGGATTACGCGAAAAATCCGCCGTTGTATAGGGCTGCATGATCTCAATCCTCGGGAGGTGGCCCGGCTTTTTACCGTGGTTCGTATTCAAAGAATCCCATTCGCCGAAAAAACTTCTGTAAATGGAATTCTATCGGAAAATGTACGTCCGGATACCCAAACGTACATTTACCAGGAAAATCACGATGTCAGGGGAGAATCACCCACCACGTTGACCGCTGTAGCCCCGAGTGCCTGAGGTGCCTGACCGCGTGCCAGAGCCACCATACCCACCCATACCCTGGCGTGTACCACCACCGTATCCACCCATACCTTGGCGTGTACCACCATATTGACGATTCCCACTGTAGCTACTTTCAGAACTTTGACGGGTACCACTACCGCCACCAATGGTAACGGTCGAGGTATTGGCGGAACGATTTGCGCCAGTCCCCAACGTTCCGATCTGGCCGGACGCCGTGCCACTACCGCTACTTGAGGAATTGGCCATTGTTTTGAGCGTATTGTAACTGTCCAACAACTTAGTCGCACTCAAAACTTTGGGACGGTAAATCTCCACCACGTTCGCGGACGGAACCGACGCTACTTCATCCAATTTCCGCACCATCGCCTGAATGCGTTCCGCAACTTGTGGTGAACACATGACCATCAGGGCGCGTGAACGAGTGTCCAACATGATACTATTGACCGAATTACTAAACATACTCGAAACTTGCTGGTAAGTCGCCACCAAATCAGCCCGTTCAACCGGAATAATGTTGAGCCGATCAGAGGACGTCGTTTGAGCCACTTCGCCGGCATCAAGGAATTTGAGTAATTCCTCGATCATCGCACGATCGCTACGTGAACCGAATACGATCAACGCATTGAGCGTGTCATCCGTCGTAATCGTGAGCGACTGCTGTTGTTGAGTCGAATAATAACTTCGCTGGCGTGATTGTTGCAACGCTTGGAATAGAGTTCGCAATGTATTGGCCACGTTCGAAGCTTGCCCATTTTTCAACATATAAATCGTGTACAAACGACTATCGATACGTCCACCGGAAAAGCCGGCGACCGCCGAAAAAATATCCTCGAACTGAAGAATCGCTTCTGGATCTTCACATTCGACGATCAACTCGCCATCCAACACGCGAATTTTGAGCGGAGCATTTGGATCCGTTTTTTCTTTCCGTTGGTATTTTTGAATCGCCGCCGCGACCTCCGCATCTTCCGCGGCGTCTGCGGCCTCCTGTACGGATTGTGCCGATTGAATTGATTCCTGACGCATCGCTTCTTGTTCCGGAGTCATCGGAATCGGTGGCAAAAGTTGTGGATCGTTCGCTGGAGCCACTGGTGGCAACGTCCCCGTCTTCTGGTTATCTTTCGCAGAAGCGGCATATTCCAAAAATTGCGCCAATGGGTCATCCAACGGAGCGGAGGAGGATGCATTTTCGGATGGAGCCGCAGCATCCACCTTTCCCGCGTTTTCCGCCCCGACAATCGTCGGTTTCCAACCCGCTGTCGGAATATCCACATGAGCCGCGGCCTTTTCCGCATCGCTCAATGGCGAACCATCTTTGTGAATCCACTCGATTCCGAGAATCACATTACCATCCTCGTCTCGCCCAGTAATCACCAAACTCGGTTGGTAATCGCCCAACTCTGGTGACGAAGCAACATTCCCACTTTCCGCTGGAGCCACGGAAACCACTGGAACCGACGGTTGCGACGGCACATCCACATTCATAGCCGGCAATTCTTGCGTAATTTCCGCAGTCACCTCCGGTTGTGACGCAGGGATCTCAACGGTTACATTCGTTTCAGCCGCCGGAGCTGCTTCCACTGCCGGAGCGGGTTCCACTGCCGGAGCGGGTTCCACTGCCGGAGCGGGTTCCACTGCCGGAGCGGGTTCCACCGCCGGAGCGGGTTCCACTGCCGGAGCGGGTTCCAC
>JAQVKF010000253.1 GCA_028694795.1 Thermoguttaceae bacterium
GAACCGGAAGAAACTAAACCCACGAAAAAACGGAGAACCACGAAATGAACGCGAAATCGGTGTGGAGTGGCCTACTGATGGCGATGATTCTGGAATGTTCCGTTCACGCCCAGAGTCCCCCGTTCCCTGTCCGTGAACTTCCGCTGCTAACCTCTCACGTCCTCGCGGGGACCACGGAAGAGGACGCGAGAATCGCGGAAACGACACGAAGGGAAACCGCTCTCAAAGAGCGCGAAGAGTCGCTGCTCGAACGTGAACAAGAACTCCAAAAAATGCAGGAACAACTTGACGCGTTTCGAGCAAAACTGCTGGCGTATCGTGAATATCTGAATGGACTTTATCAAACACTAAACCCAGAAGCGCAAACCGTTTTGCCTTCCGTCGAAACCGAAAAAGTGGAAAAACCGATCGAAATCCCAACGACCACGCAACCGGTGGAAAAAGTCACCCAAGCCGTGACACCAATCACCCAACGAACCTATTCAAGTTCCCGATGCAAGTCTGGAACGTGTTCCAACACGGGATGGTAATATGAACTTGGCGATACCGTTGGCGATTTGCGTCCTATTGCTATGCTTTCCGCGCCCCATGGATCCCAAAAGCGTGTGGGGAAAATACCTATTCGCGTGGTATCAAATGGCGACGGGAACGAAACCCAAAGCCGCCTTTCCCAAAGGAGCCGTCCTGATCGTGAATGGGTTGAAATGGTGCCGATATGCCATGATCCTACTGGCGATCGTGTGGATCGTGCACGAGGTGTCCCCCCCTCCAATTCCTGACGAGGAGGAAACGAACGTGACCGACGCATTTTTACAAATCGAACGTCCTACCAGCGATTTACGCCGCATGGTCGAACCGATCAGAGATATCAAGATCAATGCCGAAGACCGGGAAAAAATCGCTTGCTTTTTCGTCGCGTTTGCCGATACGCTCGAACACCACGGCGAGGCGTTGACTCGCTCGTCCACCGTGCGTACCGTGAACACCCATGCGGGTGGAATTTTCTTTGAAAAATCGCTCGATGACCAATACGCCCAGTTACCCACGGAGATTGATTCGATCATCGGTGAGTCGTTGAATTTGAAACAGTCGCCGGAAGGTTGGGAAGAACGCGAGCTGACCGAACGCGACCGACAGCGGCTGAGTGAGGCGTTTCGTGCGGTCGCATGGGCAATACTCGGAGATAGTGAATGAGACGACGCGAATGGTTGAAAACCGCGGCCGCTGCTGGTTTCGGTTTGACCGGATGGAAACGGGGAAACGCCGAAACGAACATGGAGATTCCGACGAATGAACATTGCGGATGGATTCCCAATCCCGACGCGACGCGTTCGTTTTGCCAAGAGATTCCGGCGTTGGATGCGGAAATCCGCGAATTGATTTTAGCGTCGGCGGATAACGACGTTTTACTCTACAAAGCGCTGGCGAAATACTGCCCAGCACTCACCCAACCACGCGACGGCGTCGCCTGTGTCACATCGTACAATCAGGGCAATATCGGCTCTTGTGTCGGACACGGCACGGCTCAAGCGTTAAACGCCCTCTACGCCGTCCAGGCGTATTTGGGGGAATGCGAGATGCACGCCCCATTCGCCGCGGACGCCGCCTATGGATTAGCACGCGAAGCGGGGGGAATGCTCCACGAACGCGGCGATGGATGCTATGGGGCCGCGGCCGCGAAATCGCTGCTCGAAATGGGAACGCTTTACCGTGTCGAATATCCCGCCGCGGATTTACGCGAGTATTCCGTGACACGCTGCCGACAATTCGGCGATAAAGGCGTCGGCGAAACACTCAAAACGGAAGCGAAAACACACCTCATTTCCAACGTCGTCAATTGTAAAACCGCGGAATCCGCGTGGGGACTCGTGGGGAGCGGATACCCGATCAACGTCTGTTCCACGACCGGGTTTGAAATGCGACGCGACGCCGAAGGCGTTTGCCGAGCGTCCGGACGGTGGAGTCATTCCATGGCGATTATCGGACGCCGAACGACGCCAAGCGAACAAAAACTATTCCTCATCCAAAATTCGTGGGGAAACGACTGGTGTGAGGGGCCGTACTGGCAGGATATGCCGTGGGGTTCCTTTTTCGCCACGTATGAGGTGGTCCACCAGATGCTGGCGTGCGGCGATTCGTTCGCTTACTACGGAATCGGAAATCTCAAACCACGATACCTATCGGATTTTGGAACGGATACCTATCTGTGAGGTGCTTATGAAATGGTTTTTGCTGGTGATTCTTTGGGTGATCGTCACAGGTTGCCACACAAAAAACGAAGACCGCCAAACGATGTACGCCTACGCGTGCGGATTGGTTTCCACGGAAACCGCGATTCAACACGCCCAGACTGGGAAATAAAACATGTGGTTCAGATTTGGAAACCCCATCCGGGAATCGGAAACGCCGTTTACATTCGGCACGGTATTGCCGACGCTCTCCGAATGGATGGAGCAGTTTCGGGCGGAAAACCTATCCGAACCGGCCGTTTTCCAACATGAAACCGAACGCCGCGTCATTCACCTGTCCCCATGGGATACCGCCACCGGACGCATTGATGTGGAAGGTTTTTCGCTCTACGATGATTCCGTTGTATTTGTCGCATTCACCAGAGAGTTTACCACCGGCGGGACGTTCGTTCCGCCCGTGAGCGGAGACACGATGACGATCCATGAAAAAACGTGGACCGTCAATCCGAACGGAAACGGACCGCCTTACCTGTTTTTGAAAGACGATCACGGTCGGAAGGTCTTTTTAATCCACACCACCAAAGCGAGATAAAGATGGCGATTCTCGTATTCGAACATGACGTCAACAAAGTCAATACGGCGTTGAAAAAGATCCCCGAGACTTTGCAACGGACGCTATTCGTCCTCGCGGAACAATCTAGCGAGCGAATGACGTCGGACGCGAAATCACTCCTTCCCGGACATTGGCTTCTCCATGAGGACCTCGCTCCGCGTGCGTTTTTACGTCGACGTGCGGTCGTCGCCTCCGTGTCGTTTTTAGGTGGGTTCCGACCACGAAAGCAGGGAATGTTTGAGACGAAAAAACCACGATTGAAACGGACCAAACCACAGACGCCGCGTAAATATGCCATTCATCATGAAATCGGTAACGAAAAATCGGGCAATCCCGCCCGACACTTTTTATCCGAACCCCTCGAAAACAACGCGGCCGCTTTTTTCAACGCGGTAGCCAACGCGATCAAGGAGACCATCCATGCCTGATACCCCCCCGGAAACACTCGTTTCATTCGTCGTGAGACGGCTGCGGGAAGAAGCCTTTTTGCCCGCGGACCGCATCCGCGTCTCGAACGACCGCATCGGAACGTGGGACGAACAGCCGCTCGTGATCGTCAACGCCCCCAATCGGAGAATCCTCGGATACGAACTGAACGCACGAGCGATGCGGGAATATCGTTTACAAGTCTGCTACGTCTCCGCGGAAGACTACGATACCATTTCCTTGCGATGCGACCAACTGTTTCCGAGGGTGGAATCCATCATCAACGAACGAACCAACCAAATCACCTGTGAATCCACCTCGGAAAAGCTGGATAATCTGTTGCGTGACAACGTGCCCGTCAACAGCTTTATCGGCGTAGCCGAGTGGACCATTTTAGAATCGAAAGAAGGGTAAAAGCCATGACTATCGTGAATCCTACCGCGACATTCCGCGCCGAATACATGACGAATAAGGGAATCTATGTAGCATATCAACTCACAGGCACCCCCGCGGTCAATATCCTAGATGGCCGCCGGATTTTTTCACTGACCAAGGGGGCGGAAACATGGGACCAAGAGGAAATCAAACACCTGTTGCAGGAAGATAACTACAAATCTTTCGTCACCTTGATGGCCAACCCCGGAAGTATCGACATTTCGTACTATTTAGACCCGCGTGATACCCCCGTTTCCGCCCCGAGTGTCGTGCGCAGTTACGCGACTGCCGGACAGGGGACTCTCTACGTCGCGCGATACTACCCAGCGACCACAACGGGAGGCAGCGCCACGGTCGAAGTCTTTTTCGAATCGCTGGCTAATATCGCGGAAACCGCGTCATGGGAAGGCGAATTCGCCAAACCGCTCGTCAGTAAGACCAAATTCCAGCTGGTCGGCGCGCCCACTTGGACGCAATTATCCGCCGCCTAATACCGTTTCACCCATCACGAAAGAAGGAAAAACGAATGAAACCGTTTACACGAGAATCGTTGCAGCAAGTCGTGGACCGTAAACGCGAAAAGGTGGACACCTCCGCCTGGACGCCGGGTGAGGAAAGCTACCTTTGGGTGCAAGAGCTTTCCGCGGCGGAACGCGACCAACTGGAAATTGAAAACGTGCGAGCGAATACCGGCAAAGGCAAGCGGGATAAAATCGGGTTCCGCACGCGCATCGCCATCGCCTCGTGTGTCGATGACGATGGAAATCGCGTATTCCGCCGGGAAGACGCCGCACTCTTGGCGGAAAAACCGTCCAGTGTG
>JAQVKF010000254.1 GCA_028694795.1 Thermoguttaceae bacterium
GTAGCGGTCTGACGTCGGTGACGATTCCGAACAGTGTGACGAGCATTGGAGGGTGTGCATTTTCGGATTGCCCCAATCTGACGATTCGGACGCCCAAAAATTCCGCCGCGGAAAAATACGCAAAAGAACACAAAATCAAATACGTCAACGCCAATTGAAAAATGGAGGGATTACGCAGTTGGAAGCAACGACTTGCCGCTGGTGAGTTGTTTCTATCCGATGACGACGTTACATCGCGATCCATTACCCAGAAATGCCGCTCGCATCATCCTTGTACGGCAAGTTTTACGTGGTAAGCTCTCGGCTGAAAATGGCTGGCGGCGGAACACTGGAAAATTTCCAACTTACGCGGATCGAACGCTGTAGGCGATTCCTTCTATTTCCACGAGTAGTTCAGACCGACAAACGTCGCCTATGATGTAAATCGTTGGAATCCGCGGAATCTCCCGCTCGCACACCTGGCGTATTTGGGCGTAATCGCCTCCATTTTTGACGTAAACGCGAATACCGGCCAGCTGTTCGAGCGTTACGCCATAGCCCGGATAAGCATGCGCCGCAAAATTTGTCTCCGATATGAGCGTGGCAACGTTACGGAGCGTCTCTTCCGTTTGCTTTGCCGCATCGTTCAAATGCCGGCTTTCAGAGTCGGTAATGCTGGCCGTGCCTGAGATAAAAATGACCGCCGAATCGTCCGCGATGACTGCCGCCGCACGTGAAAACTTCGGACTCGACGGACTGTAATGTTGACCGTAATCAAACGCGCTGACCTGTCTTGGATTTTCTAAAGCGACCACACGCAGATCGTTTCGATCACTTTGCAATGCGCGCGCCGCAAACAAAACGCCATAGCCATCGGTACCGATACCCGTGCTGGCCGGATAAAATGGCATGTTCGGTTGCGCGATACGAGCGGTCTGGAACGTGACCGTGTCGAAAAAATCGGTACGCGCTCGATTCAACTCCTGATACCGCTGCACGTTCGTTTCGACGACCGTTTGATCCGCTTGGTGTGTCCACAGAGAACCGACAATATCGCCCAAATACAACCACGTGCGCACGATTTCACCAAATGTTACCGTGGGCGGCAAAAGCGTTTTCAGATTTTGACGCATCTCGTCAAACAGGGCGAGACTCCGTTGATAGACATTCGCGCCTGACTGAGGTGTGATCGCTGGCGTGCCACACCCCGCCAAATGCAACCAACGAATGCCCGCGTATTCAACCTCCGCGATCCGAGGGGTCGAACGAACTGACAGTTCCACATGGCATCGTTCCGCTGCCTCACGCTGGCCGGTTTGCTCAGATAATAGACCGGTTTGTCCTGATACCCCGTCTTGTTCCGAATCCATGGCCCCCACACCGATCGCTTCCCACGCGATGAGTGACGTAGAATCCCGCGACGTGGGGTCGGTTTTATTGGGGTGTTCGGTATCGCACTTACCGGTATTCGAGTTCGAGATTGGTGGCTGTGGAATGAGAGTGATGGCGGGCGTGAGTTTTCCAACTTTTTGGTAAAATTCGATGATTTCCCGCTTGAGTGTGCCGATTTGCGCAAGATCCGAGGCGAAAAGATTAAGTTCAACGATGTCGAGCTGTTGGCTCTGAACCAAGCGATCAAGCGATTCGAGCGCAGCGAACAATTCCGCTTGCTTGGTCGTTTGACAGGCATGCAGCCACCGAACATAACGCAAAGAGGAAATGGTGTAGGTGATCTTTTCAAAACGAGCGGGAACCATCCGTAAATTTTCCTATTCTTCCTAATCGAATCTTTTGCCGTAACCTCTCGTCGAAACGGTCCGGAGTGTTCCCTCCAATGTATCCCGAAGACCACCATCGCGTCAACCGTTACACTCGAAATCTTTCCTTATTGTTTGGGGCGTGTTCACACAAGTTGCCACCTCAATCGGAGCAACTGGCTGTGCCAGCGTCGGTTAAAAAGTTGAAAAAAGGTTGCGCATTTTCCACGAAAATGCTTTTTTCGTAAAACTTTTTTGGGGCGAAGAACCAATAAGAGGCTATTTTTTGCGAAAAGTTTCCCCTCAAACTCCCCTTCCAAAACTTTTTACTAGACGCACGAACTTCAATATCAACCAACCTAAACCGCCCCGATGGCGGTTATTTCATCCTTGGCCACGTTTTTTTACCATGTGGTTATATGTTGAGCACACCCTAGTCTCGTAATCGTAACTCCCTTCTCATACGCGAAAATATCATCCTCCGGATTCGCCGCTGGAGAATCGTTCTCAATGACCACCGATCCCACTGTTGTACACTCTGTCGATTCCGACGATTCGGTTGATTTTGGCAATGTTGGCGATTCTGTTGCCTTGTTGCCGTCGTCTATCGTCTCCGCAAGGATATTATCCACCGTCGGTTCGTCCGAAGATTTCGCGTCTGTTCGCGACTGGCGGCTGGTCGCGTCGTTATTTTGTGTTGCTGCGTTGCCTCTACTCGCACTGAGCAAGACGCCCATGAGTATCACCAGCATGCAACGTAAAATTTTTCCGGATGATATGGTGTTCTCGCTTTCGCTCTTGAATCGGTATATAAAACATGAGATGACACGGTGAAATTCAAATATCTACTTCTACCTACATGATGTTCGCAGAACGCTTGTATTACAAAATATTCCGGAAAAAATCCAAAAAGACAATGAGACGATTCACACATATCACAATTCATCGATTATGGTTTTCTCGCTTTTAGTACGGCGTGGAATCGGATAAAATGGGCGTGGAACGGTATATAAAAAATTAAGGGAGCAAACCATGAAGATTCTGATAGCGGCGAGTGAAGCGACCCCCTTTGCGAAAACAGGAGGGCTTGCGGATGTGGCTGGTTCGATTCCCAAAGCTCTTCGGAAACTCGGTCACGAGGCAGTTTTGATCCTGCCCGCCTATCGAACGGTGCGTGAGCGAGGTATCGTGATGGAACCGACCGAGCATCGGTTGGACGTCGTGGTGGGGAATCAGCTGGTACAAGGCCGCCTGCTCCAGGGGAAGATTCCAGATTCGGACGTGCCTGTCTGGTTCATTGAGCAGGATGAATATTTCGATCGTCCGCAACTTTACGGCGAAAAAGGCTCCGATTATGCCGATAATGATTCGCGATTTATCTTTTTTTCGCGAGCCGTTTTGGAGACGATCCGCAAGATTGGTTGGCATCCCGATGTAATCCATTGCAACGATTGGCAGACGGGGCTGATACCGACTTTTTTGAAGCTGTTATACTATGAAGTTCCCGAGTGTGCGAAAATCGCGACACTGATGACGATCCATAATATTGCGTATCAGGGGACATTTCCGCGAGAATCAATGATGCTAACGGGCATTGATTGGCGGCATTTCCAGCCAAATGAGATGGAATTTTATGGGATGCTCAGTTTGCTGAAGTGCGGATTGGTTTTTTCGACGCTGTTGAATACGGTCAGTCCTCGTTATGCGAAGGAGATTCAGACCTCGTGGTATGGTCGTGGCATGGAAGGGGTGCTGCAATCGCGAGCGAGTTCGCTGTTTGGCGTATTGAACGGTATCGATGAGGTGGATTGGGATCCGCGGACCGATGTTTGTCTGGCAGCGCCGTATCAGAATTACGATGCGAAATCGGTGGTTGCAGGAAAGGCGGCGTGTAAGTCGGCGATCCAGTCGGCTCTCGGACTGCCGATTCGTCCGGACGTGCCGTTATGCGGCGCAGTGGGGCGTTTGGACGATCAGAAGGGATTCAATTTTATTGCCAAATGGATCGAGACGAACGCTTGGCGAGGAAATTTCCAGTGCGTGCTTGTGGGCACGGGGAAGCCGAATTACCATGAATGGTTCCAGTCGCTGATGGATCGACATCCGGAATGTTTTCGAGCGAAATTCATCTATTCGGAGTCGTTGGCCAAGCAGGTGATTGCCGGCTCGGACTTTTTTCTGATGCCGAGTCGTTTTGAACCGTGTGGTTTGACGCAGATGTATAGTTTACGTTATGGGACGATTCCAGTGGTACGGGAAACGGGCGGCCTGGCGGATACGATCACGGATACCACCGCGATGACGCTGCGAAATGGCACAGCGAACGGCTTCCGATTCTACGAAGAAACTCCTGAAGCATTTGCGGGTGTGATGGAACGCGTTTTGAGTGCTTACGCGGTTCCCGAAACGATTCGTCAGCTCCGACGCTATGGCATGGGACAGGATTGGTCGTGGACGCAAAGTGCGCAGAAATACGTGGAGCTGTACACGAAGGCGTGCACGATGGTACAGCGGTGATGGTGTAGTGAAATGGTTGTCAAGTCAGAGCGGAACGGGCGTTTTGGTCGCGGGATGCGGACTTTGGAAATGGCAAAAGGTTGAGAAAAGGGAGTTTTGATTTGGAAGAATGGGAAAAAAGTAGAAAAATGGATTTTGCCCCTAGTAATTTGCGGAGGGCGGGGTATACTTTCTCCCTCACGTGCAGCACAGGGCGTCCCGCTTGTCGGTGACGCGGTCT
>JAQVKF010000054.1 GCA_028694795.1 Thermoguttaceae bacterium
TATGAATTAAAAGCCAGGAATGCAGCGACTGCTTTTGCGGACCATGATCGACCGCACGGTAGTGCGAATTCGCAGCCGGGCGTTCCAGGCCGCCGCGTGTTTTGCCGATGGATTGTTTTCCGTTTTTGAGCCGCCGACCATCAGGGTGGACTTTAATACAACTGCTGTCGAGTGACAACGCGGAGGTGTCCACATGGAGCTTCAGTTCATTTTGGAGAGCCTCAAAAAAGATGGAATAAGACACAGTTTTCAGCCCATCGACGCATACGCATGTACACTATGTGCCAGTTGCCAAATTCTTTCGGCAACGCACGCCATTTGCAGCCGTTTTCCACCACGTAGAGCAGGATTTTTTGCCTATCCCAGTCAACATTCGTTTACGCTCGCGATTTTTCGTTGCAAAATCGCTCTACTCTTAGGCCCCGATCCGACCATTGCCGACGTTGGTGAACATTTCATCGTAAAACGATCAATCTGTACACTTCCCCGAGACTTAGGGCGTGTTCACGTATAGTCGCATGGTAAAACCGATGGCCATGAATGAAATAACAGCAATTGGGGTGGTTTATGTCGGTTGATATGGAAGTTTGTGTGTCCAGTAAAAAGTTTTGGAAGGGGTGTTTGAGGGGAAACTTTTTGCAAAAAGTTTCCTCTCACTGGTTCTTTACCTCAAAAAAGTTTGACTAAAAAGCATTTTCGTAGAAAGTGCGCAAACTTTTTTGAACTTTTTACCGGACGCTGGTACAGCCGGTCGCTCCGATGAAGGTAGTAGCTTGTGTGAACACGCCCTAGGAAAAACGTGTTTGATTTTTTCAAATGGTTGTTTTGTCATTTTCATACCGATATCATCGGCTAGTTGGCTATTTTTCTATCATGATGATGTGAACAAGCCCTAGTCAGACAGGTTTTTCGATGCATCCGCGTTATCTGATACCGCAGCTTCCGCTGGCATATCTGTGGATCAGCAGAATCGGAGTTGTGTTCACGTTAAGACATCAATATCCGCAAATGCTTGCGGCCCTTTTTCTTGTCTGGGTGGTCGGCAGCAGTCTGTGGATTTATCCACATTCGATGTCGTATTTTAATGAATTAGCCGGTGGTCCGAAATATCTGCTCGGGAGTAACGTAGACTGGGGGCAGAGTGCGTATTTCCTGAAAGATTGGTGTGATGATCATCCAGAGGCGAGACCGATTCGGATCGTATATTCCTGTACGAAGACGCCAGAACGGCTCGGTATCCAAGATTGTCACCGAATCACCAATCCGCCGGAACCCGGCTGGTATGCAATGAGCATGAATAATCTGTACAGTTCATCTGGATCACACAAAATGTTCCGTGGTTTAACTCCGGTTGATTACATAGGATATTCAATTTATGTGTATTATCTGACGCAGTCGGATATCGACTGTTTTCTGAAAAATTCGGAATCATGCGATGAAAGGACAAACGAGAAAGATGATGATATTACACTTTCTATGGAATTGGAAGGTGAATAAAATGAAAGTATGGTGGAAACCGAATCCATCCTGCTGCGACATCCTCCATGATACGGCAGTGAGGAAAAGTCACTCCAAGATATTGAATAGCCACCTGGAGGGGATATCTGTTCTTTCCGGCAGAAAAAGGCAAGTAAAAAGATTTTGAGTTGGGGGGTACTTAACTTTCGATGAGTGATTGATACGATTGAGAACACGGGTTATTGTTTTCATCTCGCCAGTTGGATTCAGGCACCCACCCGTGGGCAGGCTTGTCATGCCCATTTCTCTGGTGGTATTCTGCCAATGTCGTATGGAGTGTCAAGAGACGTCGGGATTGGTGGCTACAGAATCAACGAGCCATTTGGCTATGGCGTTGGGAGAAACTTGACGCGGGTAGTGTTGAGGTGGATTCTTGCGGCAATCCTGTTTACTGCGGCTGGGCCCAAGGCGCATCAGCTCGCCACGATGCCGTCGCTGGGGGCAGGATTCCCGAACGTGAGATGGTTTAATATCTTCGTGGTCGAGTTTGAGCTATTTTCTGGCGTCTGGCTGATTTTCGGAATGCTACCGAAGCTGACGTAGCTTTTGTCGGTAGCGTGTTTTTCCATTTTTGCGAGTGTATCGCTCTATAAGGGAGCGATTGGTGCCGATTCTTGCGGTTGTTTCGGCGAAGTGAAAGTCAGCCCGTGGCTGACGTTCACTATGGACGTCTGTATGGTTGGTCTGTTGTTTGCATGTAAACCGGAAAACAGGATTTTTCGGGTCCATGTACTTGTGAGTGAACTTATGTCAGAGCGACGTTTTCGTCGCACCGTTGTGATGGTAATCAGCTGGTTGTCAGTGGCAGTGCCAGTCACTATGATGATGACTTCGGTTTCGGAACATTCGCTTGCGGAACTGGGAACGGAATTTATCGGCTCAGATGGCCGGAAGACGACTCTGCTCGAACCGGAAACTTGGACGGGCAAAGAATTTCCGCTCCTTCCGTACATAGAGCCTCCAGAAGTGAGGGAACAGCTGAAAACCGGCGAATGGACCGTTGTATTATATCACCACGATTGTCCAAAATGCAAAGAAACGATCTCCGAACTGGTATCCAAAGGAACGCCAAATGTTGTGTGTATAGAGATGCCGCCGTATGGTGACGCGATACTTCCGCAAGGGATTGCCGTCGCAACATTAGCGACTGGAAATGGTGGGTACGACTGGTTCGTAGAGACGCCGTGTGTTTTTCCGATCCATTCAGGCGTCATCAGGTAGATATTTATCACATGTCATAGATTACACGTTATGTCGTGAAAGGAGAACGGGTATGAAATATTCACGTTTCACAGGTTCGTTTGTTTGTGTCATGGGTATTGCGTGGGGAGTTTTAGGTTTCTATACTTCACAGGACGCGGTGGTCGATTGTACCAATGATGAAAGCGTCTGTGCAATCAATGTCAGTGGGGGATATTGGTCAAAATGTGAAGTGGAAAATAGCTGTCCGAATGATTGTATCCCAACTGAGGGATATTATGATCCGCAGTTGGGGATTGTGGCTACTCAAATTGGTGTTGCTGGGTGTACAGCCCATGGTACTTATAAGACTTGTGGTCCTAAAAGGATTCTCTTGAATTGGAGCTCTTGTTCCAATGAGAATTCAGCGTGTGGAAAAAGACAAATACCAAGTATATTGGAATATAAAGATGGTGTTGTGCAGGGGGGGAATTGTTATAGCGTAGGGGACTGTGCGCATACATGCGATTAGTTTTGGGCGTTATTTGCCCGCTTGTTTATTTGAGTCCATGGTTTTCGTGGAAAAGAGTACTCTACTCTTATTTCGTTCGATTCCATTCATTAAAGAATGACTATCATGTATTGGAATAAAAAATGTTGGTAACGTCACGTTTCTATTGCGTTTTATTTTGTTCGTTGTATTTAGCCATATGTGCGACAAATCAGATGGCGTTGGCTCAGGGGGAGACCGCGGCAGATATTATTGCTGGCTATAAGCAAAATGCGTCGCAATTCCTTGGGTCGAGAATTTTATATAAGACGCAAATGAAGCATATTGATCAAAAAATACCGTCCGTCTATCTGTATGATTACTGGACAGATAAATCCAATGTCCTTTTCCGTGGCGGTGATTTATCGCCCAGGTACTCCGAAGTCGACGAGTCATTCTTGTTGTCCATTCCACCTGATGAAATTACCTCGGAGGATTTAGAAAAGCGATATCGCAATACCTCAGTGCAATCCTTTTGCGCAAGTGAGAAAGCGGCGTTTTACTGGCAAGGTTACTCTCGAAAAAAAACTATTCCAGGTGTGGAAACGATAAAAAGCATGGAAAATGGAGCTAAGGGAACATTTGAAAGGAGAAGCTCCTTTAACGATTCAAACAGTCCTACCTTTCCGCCCATGGTTCCTTTTTCCAACAACAAGTGGCGTCTCTATCCATCGGATATTTTTTTCTCTTTACCGGAGGAAGATATGTACATACTGGGAACGGCAATAGTGGATAACATCGAATGTGTGATCCTAGAAAATCGCAGTATGTATCCCAAGAATCATTGGAACTTATCCAAAGAAAAACTGATTGGTACCAAATATGAAAATTGTGAATTGCAAGCGTTTTATTCTTATATCGCGTGTGTGGATGTCCAGCGAGGTTGCATTCCCATTCATATTCAGGAACGTGTTTATTGGATCATTGATGGAACAATCAAACGCGATGATATTCAAACACTACTCAAAAAGAAGGACTGTGCGTCCCTGCTCGAAGTGAAGGAGATCAAGCAAGATTCCCAAGGAGCATTTTATCCCGCATATACGATCTACCAAAAATACACATATCATCCTCAGAAGCTTTACTTACCGAAGACCATAGAGGATTTTGTGGATCAGGTGGTACCGCCAGGAGTGAAAAGTGTGGTATATTCCGAGGATCATTGGGAGATATTGCACGTGAAGCCGCATGTTAAGATATCGGAAGCGACATTAAAAATTCCCTATCCGCGAGGGACGTCCGTTTACGATTTACAGGATCAAAAGGGGCATTTAGCGGGCTACACCGATGAAGAGTATGAGGCGTATCTTCACAAATTGGATTCCGGCAAAGAGCTTGATACATCCGAATCATTTCCGGCGAATCGCAAACGTTTGTGGATTCTCGCGGTTAACGTGTTGCTCATGGTGTTGGCGGTTGGGTATGGTGCGTATCGATTCAGAAAACGAAATCAGGATGTCGGATGATGAAATATTATCTCGCATTGTTTTTGGTCTTGTTCGCAAGGGTACAAAGCGACTGTGCGGAAGACCGTACTAAGACGGAAATTGTACCATGTGGTATTACTTCAGCCTTTGGTATATTAACAGCCTTTGAAAAAGAATGTTCCATCATCGAGATTACTGAACGTTTTCAACGGTTGTATCCTAGGGCGGACGCTTCCAGTATGACATTACAAGAGTTGTGCGGGCTAATTCACTCGTATGATTTGCAGACGCTCATTGCCAGAGTCGATTTTGATCTTCTTTCGAATGCGCAGTTGCCTTGCATTTTATGCCTAACGAAAGATTTTGGCGGAAATAAGCTAAAGTATAGGACATGCTGTTCTGCTTCAAAAAAAGGAACCGGCAGATTTTATAATATCCGATTATCAAAATAGAGGGATAAATATCAAGATCAATGGTGATACGTTAAAAAGAATATCTGATGGTGAAGTCATATTGGTATCATCACAACCGATTTTGTATCCATTTGATGGTGTGAAATATTCGTACCTAGCTGTCGCAACGACCCTTTTAGCGGTGTTGGTATTTCTTATTCTGTCGCGCTACAAAAGGGGGGGCCGCTCAACATCTTTTGGTGAAAAGTGTATTCTTGTTTCTACTATGTTTGTTTTCGGGATGCCAGCGTTTGGGGGAACATGAGCCGTTACATTTCGAAATGAACCGGATTGATTATGGGGTTTTTGATTGCAGAGGTCGTGGGGAAATGATATCTTTCGAATTTCCTTTTGCTGTCAATGATGATCGAGATATTGTGATTCAAAAAGTCGAGGCCTCCTGCGGATGTACAATTCCTGATGAAAATATATTGAATAAAAAACTGTCGCCATCATCCAAACACTCTTTGGTTTTAACCATGGATGTTCACGGACGTGCTGGTTTTTTTACAACGGATGCACTCGTTTTCACGGATGTGGCACCATCCTCTCCCGTTTTACTCCGCATGAGTGTCTTTGTTGTGCGAGAGATGGATATCAATCCTTTACCGGTGAAATTTCAAGGAAAATACGACAAACCGATGGAACCAGAATCTATTTTTATAAACCATTTGAGGGATGTATCGGTACCAGGATACGTACTGGATGCGGAAAATTGTGATTTTGGCATATTCACATTGGTTGATTTGCAGTCCAGTTCAGAAAAGAAAAGGGGTATGAGCAATGCCGTGCTGGATCATATTTGTCTAATATTGGCGACAACGGAACGGTTTCCCATTGGTGTGCATGAAAAGAAAATACGACTCGCGTGGAAGGAAGGAGATCGCCAGCCAATTACGGAGATTCCCATTCAAATACAAATAATGCATCCGTTTCAGTTGGCTGTTGATCATGTTTACCTGGGAAACCTAAAGGCCATGGAAACGGGAGATATCTCTGTTAAGGTTCTTTCCTTGGATATGACAAATGTGCCGAAACCCACGATAGAAAGCTAGGAAAATGTCACAGCCTGTCTACAGGATGATGGAGAAAATCTTCATATTTCATTGAAAGCACCTGAAAACACGGGGCGGTTTGAAAAAACCGTGACATTGAAATTTAATGGTGAAATACCGAGTATACCGTTTACGATATCGGGTTTGGTAACAAAGTAGATATATCATGAAACGCCTGTATCTTTTTTTAACCGGGGTACTTTTAATCCATGCGATACTGCTTGGATGGATTGCGTATCGGTACGGTCCGACATGGGATGAAGTCACGCATTTGCCATCCGGAATCAGTCACTGGAAATTCTGCGATTTTACGCTTTATGCCGTCAACCCACCACTCATACGTTCCATCGCCGCATTACCGGTTCTCGTCATCCCACATCAAGAAAATTGGGCACAACTTGCATCTGCGAAGGGAACCGTATCGCGACGCGCGGAATTTGGCGTAGGCTCTGATTTTGTGAAAGCAAACGGTGTGCATTCGTTCTTTCTGTATACCATCGCACGTTGGGCGTGTATCCCGTTTGCACTGCTTGCCGCGTATATTTGTTTCCGATGGGCTTGTGAATTGTATGGCAAAGCAGCTGGAATATGTGCGATAACTGTGTGGTGTTTTTCACCACTTGTCCTAGGATTCGGTACGCTGATCTCACCGGATATGGGGTGTACCGCACCGGGAATCCTCGCGTCGTATGCGTTTTGGCACTGGCTGAAGAGAAGTTCGTGGAATCAGGCCATATTTACCGGCATCCTGCTTGGTCTTGCCGAGTTGACGAAGTATACACTGCTCGTGTTTTATGGATTTTGACCGCTGATCTGGGGGCTGTGGAGATTGTTGTCTAGGAAAGGACCTTCTGTTATTTCTATTCGAAAACAGTTTTGTCAGCTGATCGTGATCTTTGTCATCAGTGTTTGGGTTATTAACACGGGCTACACCTTTTTAGGGAGTTTTGGACGTCTGGATTCCTATCAGTTTGTCGGCAAATCGCTTACAGTTACCGATCACGACGGTAAAACGGTTTCCGATAACCGTTTTAGGGGGACTTGGATGGGAGCCATTCCGATACCACTTCCTCGTGAATATGTTTATGGAATGGATACTCAAAAAGTCAATTTCGAGCAAAAACTGTATTCCTATTTTTGCGGCGAATGGCGTAAAGGCGGTTGGTATGAATACTACATTTATGGTTTGTTTATTAAAGAGCCATTGGGAACATGGTTCTTGATCGGCATGGCAACCATTTGTGGGTTGTTTTCCAAAGGGTACGCCTCATCTCGACGGGATGAGATGGTGTTACTGGTTCCAATGCTGGGAATCCTTATTTTTATCAGTTTGCAGAACGGATTCAGTCACCATATGCGTTATCTTTTGCCTATATTTCCGTCCACATTCATCTGGCTAAGCAAGGTCGCAAAGTCATTTGAATGGCGTCGACCGGTTGCCGGGACACTTGTCACGTTGGCGTTGATGTGGTCTGTTGGCAGCAGCCTATATTATTATCCCTATTCAATGTCATATTTTAATGAACTTGTAGGTGGTCCGACAAACGGTCACTACCATTTGGCAAACAGCAATATCGACTGGGGACAAGATTTACTATATTCACAGCGGTGGCTCGCCAAGCATCCGGAGGTCAAACTGAACTCATTCGGTTTCGATTTACCGCTTGTAAGTCCAACACTGATTGGAATAGAAGTTTCAGAACCACCGCCACTCCCAGAACCTGGTTGGCATATGATCAGCGTTAATCGCATTCATGAACGTGATGGCAAATATGAATACTTTCTTGAAATGGAGCCGACAGACCGGATTGGCTACTCGATAAACGTATATCACATGACTGTAGATGACGCGAATCGACCGCGAAGACGGATGAACGCACCAGACTGGATGCCTGAGAAAATCGGAAATGGGGAGTCCACACCATGAACCGGCAAATTTCACAGCCGCTGCTCACAGTCATTATTCCGATATATAACGAAGAAAAAACGCTACAGAGAATTTTGGCCAGAGTGGTTGTCGCGGAGCCGCATCATAAACAAATCATTATCGTAGACGATTGTTCAACCGATTGCTCTCGTAAGATTTTGAAATCGTGGGAGAAGCGTCCTAATGTCCTCGTGCTTTTTCATGAAAATAATCAGGGAAAAGGCTCCTCTATCCGGACCGCGTTACCCCATGCGGTGGGAAAATATACTCTCATTCAGGATGTTGATCTGGAATACAATCCGGATGATTATATGCGTTTACTAGAGCCAATGGTCCATGAAACGGCGGATGTCGTTTATGGTTCACGAAGTCTCGGGAGGATACAAGGAAACGTCGACCGCATATTTTGGAATCCATTCCGAGTTTGTGTGGCGATGCTTGATCGGACAGTACAGATACTATATCGTCGGAGAGTCACCGACGAGGCAACGTGTTATAAACTTTTTCGGGCAAAAACACTTCTGAAAATGCAGCTTCAATGTCGTCGATTTGAGTTTTGTCCTGAAGTTACCGCCAAAACGTTTCGAATGGGACTGCGACTGGTCGAAATACCAATCCATTATTCGCCACGTAAGTGCAATGAAGGCAAAAAAATCGGGATTCGCGATGCGATAGAGGCATTTTATACACTATGGAGATGGCGAAATTGGACTCCCCACTGAATCGTCATAGGAAAGGATTGTCTCATGAAACAACGACTTCACTTTCGAGGATTTACCCTGATCGAGCTTCTGGTGGTGATTTCGATCATTGGCACGCTTGTGGCGTTGTTGTTGCCGGCCGTCCAAGCGGCACGAGAAGCGGCACGTCGAGCGGAGTGTACGAACCATCTTCGTCAGCTTGCGCTTGCCATGACTCAACACGAGTCCGCGTTCAAGAAATATCCGACTGGAGGCTGGGGGTTTCAATGGTATACAGAGGGTGATCGTGGAGCGACAAAAAAACAGCCTGGCGGTTGGCCATTCGCGTTGTTACCATATATTGATCAAAAACCTCTATATGGTCTACGATGTCACAAATATGGTGACGAAAAGCAAAAATCTTTGGTCACGCTACTGACCACACCGCTTGAACTATTCTATTGTCCATCATGCAGCGGCGCGGATGTATACTTATGGCAAGTCCATGATATCTCAAGTTTTCCATTGAATTTAGACGATTACCCGGAGTATGCGGCGAAAGCAGACTATGCGGTGAACGGAGGATCCGTGGATCCGTCGACGGGCAATATTCCGTTGACATTGGCTCAGGGCGACGATCCACTGTTTCCATGGCAAAACGTGTCACAAGCCAACGGGGTCTGTTATTTTCGGAGTGAGGTCGCTCCAGCCCAGGTGACTGATGGTCTGAGCAATACGTATTTTTTCGGCGAAAAATGGGTTCGAATCTCGGCGCTTCGTGACCTAGGGGACGACACTTCTTTGTACTGCGGGTTTGATAAAGATAACACACGCTGGACCCATCTTCCACCAGTGGCGGACGATGAGGAAGAGCACTGGGACCAGTTTGGCAGTGCCCATACAGACATAGTGCTTTTTGCGATGGGAGATGGTTCCGTCCGATCCATTTCATATGAAATCGCCAAAAAAACACACGAGTATCTCGGTTCACGTAACGATGGTGAAATTTTTGACTTATCGAAATAATGAAAGCGACGAAAAACAGATATCGAGGATGATGGTATGAAAAAAACATACTGATGATTATTTGTATCGTATTTCTGACATGTGTTACGATTTTGATTTTGCATAATTTTTTACGGAACGTGCGAGATATCAGGCAATGAAGAAGCCGACTGGCACGAACATGGTGGAGTTCAAACAGGCGATAAAACGATTTCAAAGTGGAGAAACGCACGATATTTGCGCGATTGGCCTGCGTTTTGGGACAGACGAGCTGGCTCTTCTGAAAGAATTGCCAGAGGTGCCTGCGTTGAACGTGGCGCATACCACTGTTTGCGACGCGGATATGGAGTTTTTGGCGAGTTTACTGGGATTATATTCATTGGATCTCACGCAAACACGTGTGACGGATAAAGGACTGCGGTATCTGAAAGATCATCCTACACTTGTCGAATTATATCCGAACAAACTACGTTTTTCGAACGAGGGCTTACAGGTATTGCTAACGATTCCGAACCTGCGTGGGCTGCACCTTTGGAACACTTACACGACAGATGAAACGTGTAAGACGCTCGCAAAGCTAACGAATTTGGAAACGCTCAGTCTTGATGCGACGTTGGTGACAGACCGTGGAATACGTCTTCTATGCCCTTTGAAAAAATTGAAAATATTAAAAAATAGGCGACTGTCCGATCAGCTCCGAAGGACGTAAAGAGGTACAAAAACGCCGGCCGAAAACGCAAATATATGGGCTATAAGTAATTTTTGGACAATCGCCGTTTCTCCGCAAACCGCCCCAAATATCAATTACCGGTGAAATATACCAGGTTTCCCAACAATAACGAAGAGATGGTTCCACTTTCACCCGTGTGAGCAATGGTCACGACACGGAGGAAATAGAACACGACGCACGCTTACGATACGCTTAAGCGTCCGTGATCCGTGGATCACGGCGGAGCGAACCAACAAAGTGTGCGTCAGACCACCGCACGACGCAGGATCGCGACTATAATCGCCAGACCATGAGAGCCATACAGCAACCTATCGGGATTGAGGTGACACAGTGGCCGTTTGTGAAGGTTTAGGTGGAGTAGGTGGCGTTTGCGGTGTCAGCTGGGAAAGTGGCATCGGCAACATGATGGGCGTTCCCACGTTCGAGGCGATCTGCATAGAAGGAGGCGTCCCGTCCCATTTCTCGATCACGTTGCGTGCGTGGATGAGTGGAGTGTACGTTCGACCAACCAATCGAGCGGCTTCAGCATCCGCTTTCCCCCGCAACATCGTCGATTCAGCCTTAGCCGCCGCTTGGAGCATCGCCGCACTCGCCTCACCTTTGGCCTGTTCGATCGCCGCATTCGCTCTTCCCACCGCTTCCGCTTTCGCTTCCTGCGCTTTGGTTTCCGCCAGTTTCAGCTCATATTCCGCCTGGTCAGCTCGTACTTTTTCACGCTGTTTCTCGTCAATCGCCTGATCGTACACATCGGAAAAATCAACATTGGCAATCGAAACATCTTTTACCGTCAGGTCGTACCGCGCAAACCATCCGGTCAGTTTCGTCTGAACATCTAACCGGATTTTATCACGCAGGTCGAGAATTTCGGAAACTTTATACGCCGAAATCACATCTTTCAACACTTCGTTCGTCGCCGGAACAACGATCACCTCTTCCAATACCTCCTGTTTTTCGGACATTGTTTTCATCGTTTCTACCACATTGTTCCGCAAATACGTCACGGTCATCTCGATCATCACTGGTTGTTGATCGATACTGATCGCCTCATACTGATTATCCTTGGCGTTTTGCTCCGGATAGACCAATAGTCGCGTTTCCTGGAGCGTTACATTCGCCCACGGACGGATAAAATGCAGGCCTGGCTCCAACGGCTTTGATTCTAGGTGCCCAAACACCTCGATGACCCCCAACGTGCCAGGCGGAACTGTGGTGTAACTTTTGCTCAAACTGTACACGACTATCAACACCAACGGAATCAACGCCACGATAAGCCGCTGACGTGGATCTATTCGCATGTTTTCGATCGGCATCTGCCAAATGGCAAATGTCGCGATCACTAAAATTCCACAAAGTACGAAATATCCCATTAACGCACCTCCGTTTCAGTCGTTTTCGCAGTCGCTGGATCTGTGTTTACCGGAGCCGATTCGGCCGGCGCAGTCGCTGGGGTCGGGGTCGGTTCACTCGCCGGTTGGGCCACAGGAGATTCAACCTGCACTGATTGCGTTTCGAGTTCGTGGATCACCTCCGGCGGCAATTCCAATTCAACCGGTTTCGATTCGGCGGTGTTGGATTCTTTCGGAGTGTCGTTTGAGGTCGAGGCGGCATCCGTCGTGGGAATATCGGATGGCTCCGCACCAAACCAATCTTCAGGCGATCCCATCGGAGGAGCCAATGGCAATAAACTGTCGGTACCGACCATGATGGGGGTAGGTTTGCCGTTCCATGTGGTCACTTGATCTCGAAGCAACAAATTCGGTCGATACGACTCGGCAATGATTCGATAGGCGGCACTCTGAGCAGTGGCTTCAATTTTGACCGCCTCGGATTCCGCTTTTGCTCGCAATTTTACCGCTTCCGCTTCGCCACGCGCCGCTTCTGTCCGCGCTTCCGCCTCACCCTGTGCTTTCACTTCGCTGATTTTCGCCAACGTTTGCGTCCGTTGCAGTTCAAATTTTGCCTTTTCCGCACGCTGTTCCTCAACCTGTTTGACCTCGACCGCTTCGCGATACATCGGTGAAAATTGAATATCGGCCAGCGAAACTTCCAGCAATTGCAAATGATACTGACCGATCCATTCGGTCAATTCTTTCCGAATGCTCTCGATAATTTCAGGACGTTTGGTTGAAAGTTCCGAGATTTTGCAATTGCCCATAACCGATTTGAGTGTCGCTTTAACCGCTGGATCAAAAATCTTATTCCGCAAAATTTCCGCACTATCTCCAATCTCGCTAAATAGCTGCGGCGTCTCTTCCGGTTTACGCGAGTAGTTCAGAATAAATCGAATGTGACACGATTGCATCTCTGCCAGTGGACATTCGTATCGATCATCAAACACCTGCACTCGGATGTCCTGCAGCACCACTTTTTTCCACGGGGCAACAAAATTCAATCCCGATTGAAGTGGCGTATTGTCCACTCGTCCAAAACTCGTGACCACACCAGCATATCCTGCCGGTACGATCCTCGCGCATAACGGTACGAGAAAAATCAGTACGATAAGTACGATTCCCGTACCGACCAAAGACCACTGGCGATTCCGCATCACGAGACTCCTTTCTATCAAAATCCGTCTTAAGTTATCTTCTATCTTTCTGTCTGGCTTTTCGGCTGGTCACTTTCCATCATCACCACCCACACACTCCCATGAAACGAAAAGGAATCCCACGGAATGAAACGTGTCTAAAGCAAACAATGTGGCACACGCCCCCATCTTGCCACACGCCTGAGCTCTTTTGCCACGAGAACGCGAGCCTGACGACAAACAGTCCACCGCATCATCCATAATCGTCAATCTCTCGATAGCCTACCCAGTTTTTATATTCTTCCATCATAACGCCTAAAACCATTATACGCATACCATGTTGACCCACGTTGTAGCTCGTACGTCTATGGGGTGTTCCCATATAATCACATGGTAAAAACCGATGGCCAAGAATGAAATAGCAACAATCGTGGCGGTTTAGGTTGGTTGATATTGAAGTTTATGCGTCTAGGGCGTGTTCACGTAATTTACGCTTTAATCGGAACGACTAGCAGCATGGCTGACCGGTAAAAAGTTCAAAAAAGTTTGCGTATTTCTCGCGGAAATGCTTTTTTTGTAAAACTTTTTTGAAAGGAAGAGAACATCGAGAACACATGGAGAGAAAAACTTTTGAAAAAGTTTCCTCTCATGGGTTCTTCGCCTCAAAAAAGTGTTACGAAAAAAGCATTTTCGTAGAAAATGCACAATTTTTTACTTGGCAATGGTCATACCAACTCGGTGAAATACTGCCGACGATGCGGTCACTCTATTCCCAGCATTCGTCGGTTCACCCTTTTTACCTAACACTAACACAGCTGGTCGCTCCGATTGGAGTAGCAACTTATGTGAACACGTTCTGGCGAGCAAAAATCATGAACTTGATTTTTGCCCTCACTCTTGTAGGCCATCAAAAAGTGTTTAGAAAGCCCAAACCGCGGAACGCCGTGTACCACTGCGCCAATTCGGCATAATAATTACAAAATATAACGGTTATAATGATTGTATTTCAGGGTCGATTCGCGTATTATTAAAAAAGTGGGAATGATGTCTTGTTTTTGGAGAGATTGGCAATATAGAATAGACAGACAGTATAGTGTATGTATGCGTATTTTGGAAATTTGCGAGTTTTAGCACGATCATTTTAATTAATCCTGAACAGACGATTGTATTGAACAAAAAGATCATACCCAAGCGTAACGATTCCGAATTACGATATACATGAATGGTATGTATGGCGGGTGCGATCAATGGCAGTGGTTAGAGAGAGTTTGCAAGCACGGTTCACTCGTAGCTCGGACTCAAATTCTGTCAAACAGCGAAAATTAAGGATGTTTGGCCAGGCGAAACAGATACAATGACTCGTGGAAAATGCCCACTTAGCCCGGACAAAGCGCGTTTTCGCTCTGATGAAGTGCAATGCGAGAAGCCAAACGTGTTTTTCCGAAACAACGAATGGTTCATTTCATCGAAGGTTCGCTGTTTTACCGGAAGCTCGTGATTCGGCGTAGTTTTTCGACACAGCTGGATAATCACGACCATGCGTGGAAACTGAGACCGTGAGTGTCGGCGTGTACCCACGTAGTGTAAAATGAGGTATAAATACTAGAAAGTGCCGTATAGATAGCCTAGATGGCCGCAAGGTGATATAATAGGGGGATAGTGTCCCAAGGTGAGGGAGCGTTTGGGAATCGAAATGATTTTCTGTTTCCTGTCTCATTCCGTCCTGTTTTGCAGGGGTGTATGAGAACTTTTTACGGAAAGGGCGGAAGGGGATGGAGGATGTGTGTCGATTCGAGCAGGAGGCTCTGTGTCTGAGAGAGTCGTTTGGTACGAAATTCTCTCACATCTGTGTATCGTGGATATTGGTTTTCGAGGACGAAGCTGGGCAGGAAATCCAGAAGAGGAGAAAATGAAGTTTTCTCCGATTCGTCTAAGACCAAAAACGCAATGGTTCAATTCATACGTGGGGAGAAGACAATGAGTTGGTTGAACATGTTTGGAAAGAGTAAGAAAAGCGGATCGCGCGATCATCAATCGCATTCGGCACGCAGACGCATGACACTCGAATCGTTGGAATCGCGTCAGCTTCTCGCAGTGACGGGGCTTCCGGAAGCGAATACAGACGTCTATTCGGTTTCTGCTGGACAGGACGTGATGCTGGAAGTCGGTTCGATTTACGGAGTGCTTGCCAACGATAACGTGGCAGATGGCAGCGCCAAAGAGGCGGTGCCCGTCATGGATGGTGAGACCAATCAGAATGGAACTTTTGCGATCGGCGACAATGGCGCGTTTGTTTACCATCCAGCAGATGGTTTCATTGGTATCGATACGTTTACGTATACGCTCAATGAAGTGGATCCTCTCACGGACGATGTGTTGGGTAGCAGCACGGGCACGGTGGTCGTTTCGGTACAGGAGGGTTACCAGCCAATCGCCAATACCGATATCTACACGACGACCGTCAACACAACGAAGACCGTCGACAATGCGAACGGCGTGTTGGCAAATGATACATCGCCGAACGATCTTGAGTTGAAGGTGATGCAGAAATACGTCGTGGAAGTGGATGCGGGTGGTAATCCGATCATTGATCCGATTACACTGCTCCCGATTCCGAAGTCGATCAAGACAGCCCATGGAACGGTCCAATTCAAGATGGATACATGGGCGGCGGATGGTTACGGTTCGGGTTCGTTTGTGTACACCCCGGATGCCAATTTTATTGGTATTGACACATTTGTGTACCAGTCCACCGATTTTGAGCGAAACTCGAATCTTGGTATTGTGGTCATGGTTGTCGATGGAACCGATCCCACGATCAACATCGACACTTACACCACAAAAAACACGCAGACGCTGGAGATCACAGACGCGCAGTATGGTCTTTTGGCGAACGACTCATCGAGCGTCTCGCAAGTGCTTACAGTGACAGGTTCCGGTACCACGGTCAATGGTGGCACGTGGGCAATTACGGACAGTGCCAAAGGTTTGTTCACTTATACGCCAGCGGTTGGTTTCATTGGGGTGGACAGCTTCAATTACATCGTTCTGAGCAATGGCGTTGAGTTTGGTGTAGGCACCGCGATCATCGACGTGACTGGCGCGATGGCTCCGATCGCGAATACCGATGTGTTCACGACGAACGAAAATGAAAAGCTGACGGTTGGTGCGTCTGGCGTTCTGGCAAATGATATCTCGATCAGTGGTTTGCCGCTGGATGTAGCAACCGGTTCGAAGGGAACTTATGTCACGACAAATGGCGGTACGGTGGTCATCGGTGATAATGGGGCTATCGAATACACCCCCGCGGAAGGTTTTTACGGCGTAGATACGTGGAGCTACAAGGCCGCTGACGTTAAAGAATCGGTTCAGGAGACGGAATCGAACGAGGCTCAAATCGTTTTTGTGGTTAAGGAAGTGATTGATCCGACGGCGGTCACCGATCATTACCAGATGGTAGCGGGGGATGGCGCCACGCTGACGATTGATGCAGCGCAAGGGATTTTGGTAAATGATCTGAATGTGACAACGGCCACGACAGTCACCCCGAAGTTTGTGGGTACTTTTGACACGATCAAGGGGGGTTCGGTTATAATCGCGGCGGACGGTTCGTTCGTTTACACGCCGAAAGCGGGTTTTGTCGGCACCGACATGTTCTTCTACAGCGCGGAAGGTCAGGGTGGTTCATCGAACATTGCGACGGTTCTGATTGACGTGATTTCCTCGACGGAATATCGTCCGGAAGCGATCAGCGATCTTTATTCGGTGATCAAGGGCAATGCGTTGACGGTGGCCGACGCGGCGTTTGGGGTGGTCAAGAACGATATCTCGAAGGCGGGTTTGGCGTTAAGCGTCGTCGTGAACGATACGACCAATAACGTTTACACCACAACCTCGAAAGAAGGAGCCACGGTCACAATCAACCCTGACGGTACGTTTACATATACACCGGCAGCGAGTTCGACCTTCATCGGTTTGGACACATTCACGTACCAGGTTCAGGACAGTGCGGGCAACAAGTCCGACTCCGCAACGGTAGCGGTCAACGTGATTAGTCAGAGCGATGTGGCCCCCATCGTCAACACCGATTACTACTCGGTCATCACAGGCAATACGTTGGCGCAGGATGCGGGTCGCAACCTCATCTCGAATGACACGTCGCTTACCAGTGGTGTGCTAACGGCGGTGGCGGAAACGACCACGTCTGTCAATGGCGGCACGGTCACGATCTATGCGGACGGTACGTTTGTGTACACACCAGCGGCAGGTTTCGTGGGTACGGATATGTTCGGTTACACGGTTTCGGATGGCCTGTTCAGCTCAAAGGGCGTCGCGGTAGTGACCGTGTTGGATCTGTCGAGCATCAAGCCGATCGCTGAATCGGATGTTTATGCAACGACGAAGAATGAGCAGTTGGTCGTAGGCGATTCGACAGCGACGACGAATCAAGGCGTCTTGACGAACGATCTTTCGCCGACAGGGCTTCCGCTTCAGGCGATTGCGGTGACCGAAGTGGCGACGCTTGCGGGTGGTAAAATCACGATTTATGCGAACGGTTCGCTTGTTTACACACCGAAAATGGGTTTCACGGGTATGGATTCGTTCCTGTATCAGGTGACGGATGGCACGTGGACGTCAGAAGGTTTGATCGTCATTTCGGTAAATGCTCCGGTGCTTCCAGTGGCGAACAACGACATTTTCGGTACCATGGAAAACACGGCGATTCCGTCGATGAACGTGTTGAAGAATGATCTTTCCCCATCAGGTGAAAAACTTTCGATCAACGCGGTGGACACCGCGACGTACAATACGCAGGGGACGGTCACGATCAATGCGGATAACACGCTCAACTACACGCCAAAAATGGGTTTTGTCGGTATTGATACCTTTGCCTACCAGATTATCGACGAGAGTGGCAACACGTCGTGGGCGATGGTGACAGTAAACGTGTCCGCACGTATCAAAGTGACCACGTTGGAAGATAAATACTCGGTGTCGTGTGGTGGTATTTTGGTAGTTGGTGCCACATATGGTATTTTGAGTAATGATGTGGCGATAGATGGTACGTTAGGCGTTCAGTGGAACAGTTCACCTCGTTATGGTACGCTCACATTGAATGCGGACGGCAGCTTCACCTATGCAGCGAATGTGGGCTTTACGGGTACCGACACGTTCTACTATCGAGCTGTGGACACGGCTGGCAATTACTCGATCAACACACTCGTGACCATTACCGTTTCGTATCAGGAAGGCATTAGTGCGAATGATTCCTATCGCACAATGATAAACGAAACGCTGACGACCGTTGATCCAAGTGATCCGAGTTACGACGCGCAGAAAGATCAGGCAAGCGTACTGGCGAATGATTCGTATCCGAACGGTACCGCGCAGAATCCTAATGGCAGCAAGATCGAATTGGAAGCCGTGCTGATCAGCGGTCCTGTCCATGGTACGTTGACGCTGAACGCGGATGGAACATTTATCTACACGCCGGAAGCGGGTTATGCTGGAGTGGATAACTTCACCTACCGTGCTAAGACGACACGAAGGGATGGTACCGTCGAGTTTGGTAATTTGGCACAGGCAACGATTACCGTGCTTCAAGATTGCCCGGAACTGACCGATACGACGGTTTATTGGACTGATTGGCAAGACACAGATCTGTTCATGGACAACAGCGATCATACGCTCGTGGACAATTGGGACGTGCCAAGTGGCAAAACGCTGACAGTCGTCACAAAGGGCAATGGTTCAACCACTTATACGACGAAGGAAGGCGGTACGGTTACCGTCTATTCAAACGGGGTATTCGAATATCTTCCGCCGGATGGCTTCATTGGTTGGGACTCCTTTGATTACAAAGTGACCGATGGTGTCTGCACGGTAGACGCGACGGCGCGTATCGTGGTGAATCCGGTGATTTACGTGGCTTGTGGTGGGGTGACGATTTCTCAGAACGATGATAACATCGAAGTAATTGACGCGAAACGTCATTCGATGCTCAATGAGAATCTTCACAACATTACGGCGTTGAAAGTGATTTCGACATACCGTAACACCACGTTCACCATCAACACCGATGGCTGTTACAAATCGACAGGCTCGAATATTTGGCTTGCGGATGGTATTTACCTAGAAAGCCAGGCAGCGGGTCGGTCAACAGATAAATTGGTGATCAATGGCAGCGCGAATGCGGACAATTTCATTTTGTCGAACGACGATTTGGAAACGGCCAACGGAGACATGGTCTCCGATGTGTTCAACAAGGGCATTGTCAATGGTTTCACTGGTTTGAATGGCACGTTGGTCTTCACGAACAATCTGGAAGAAGCCACACTGAGTGGTCGCTATGGGAACGACACGTACTATGTGGAAGGTTTGATGTCGCAGATCACGAAGACGACGGTAGATTCGGGTAAAAACGAAGATACGCTGGACTTCTCGGAAGCGTCCGAGGGTGTAAATATCAACATTGGCAAGAGTTCGGCGCAGCGGGTTTTCGCTTCCAGCGGTAACAAACTGATCTCG
>JAQVKF010000055.1 GCA_028694795.1 Thermoguttaceae bacterium
CTTTGGCCAATTCCTCCTCGGTCATCGGTTCACTGCGGAACTCGAAATATTCAGCCGTCGCCGGGTCCTGCCACGTATGACCGGAAATTTCACGCTTGGTGCCGAAAAAGACAACATCGACCGATTTCTCGGACGATTCGCCGCCCGTTGCTGAGGCGAAATCGAACAGATCAGGTGTCGCCTGCAACTCACCCGCCACACGACCGCTGATCTCAAATTCTAGTGTGCCATGTTGCGGATCGTTTGTGAGCACATTCGCCTTTTGCGCATATTTGCCACCGGAGTTCCGAACATGCCATTCCACGTAAACCTTCGCCTCTCCGCCAGGAGCAACCGTGGTGGGGTCTACGGTCAACGAGGTGCATTGGCAAGTCGTGGTACCCGGTTTGAGCGTTAGCTCGTGATCGCCCGTATTGCGAATGGTGAAGGTATGGGAATGTGTTTGACCTTCGTCATCCGCACTGTTAACCAGTCCGAAATAGTAGGTCAACGAGTCCACCGTGGCACGTCCGCCTTTGGCCGTTTCCAGAAGTTTCGTGGCGACTTCCTTTTCGGTCGGTAAACGCACCGGGGCCGAGGTACCGTCCCATGGCATTTGGACCTGTCGCCAGTAAGCCATCCCGATTCCCGCTCCAACGCCTAACAAAAGAACGACGACGATTGAACCAAAACTTCGCATCGCCTCATGACTCCTTCAAACCAAAAAATAAATGAGAACACGTCATCTATTCCCCATTATAACGAAAAATCGACGTATGGGAAACGTCACCTTTCACGTGTCAAGGGAGAATCCATTTTGCCGAATTGCTGACCGGGCTGCGGACGATAACCGTTGATAAATGCCGCAGCGGTGAGAGCCTTTTTGCCCGCGGGTTGGACCTCGTAAATCCGAATCGCTGGGACCGTTTGGACCGCGTTAACCGCGTTCATACTCGTATCCTCCCATTTTACACCCATGCATCTGCCGACACCTGCGGCCACAATGAGCCGATCTTTCGTTGCCTCCAGAATCGTGCCCGGTGCGGGAATCCCGATCGCCCCCGCCCCCATCCCGGTCGTCCCCACCCCACTGATCGCTGACGTTATCGTAACATCGTTGGCTTGGCCCACAGGTATGGGATAATCCACCACCTCCAATGAACCGAGAATCAAACGAACGGGATCTCGCCCCGCCGCTCGCCACCACCACGTACTGCTGCGCGGCCACGGTTCCATCGAACGCCAATGATTCCGAATTTCGGTCGCCGTGCGTGTCCAGTCAATTTCGCCCGACTCCCGTTTGAGCCGCGGCGCTTTCGTTACCAACGCGGGATCCTGTGGTATGATACGTGTTTTTCCGGCGATGAGTTCACCGACCGTTCGCAGAACGAGGGGTGCGCCAAGTTCCGCGAGTCGTGGTTCAAGTTCCGCCGTCGTTTCTTTTTCACCAATCGGTAGAGACGCTTGAGCGATCACTCCACCCGCATCGACTTTGGGCGTCATTTGAATGACGCTGACGCCGGCGACCGTTTCACCATGATAAATCGCCCAAGAAATGGGCGACGCGCCCCGATATTTGGGCAAAAGCGAACCATGAAGATTGATACAACCGTACCGCGGTAGGGTCAACAGTTCCGCGCAAAGAATCTGACCGTAGTCGCAAACGATGAATAAATCGGCCTCAAACGTTCGTAAATGTTCGATGGATTCCAGTGTATTGACATTGGCGGGATCGAAAATCTCGATCCCCTGCGCAATCGCCGTTTGACGCATTGGGGGAATGACCTGATGCGATTTACCGTGCGTTTTTGTGATCGCCGCCAGCGGACGGGTGACCAATCCCACCATTTGATACGGCTCGCCATGTTCGCAAAATTTCTCAAACGTTGGAACGGCAAATGGACCGGTGCCCATCATCAATATACGTATCATTCCGAGTGCCTCATAGGGAATGGGTTAATATTTTGGCTGATCCGGACAGACGATTCCGACGATCGCCTCTGCGAGCCGCTGTGAAACGTCATGACCGCGACGATTCCAACGGTTGAGTTCCGTGAATGCCCCCTCACGATCCAAAAACGCGCCCAGCATGCTGCCCAATCGTCCGAGGGTCGTATCTTTTTGCTGGTAATGTCGTATCTCTTCCGCAAAGGTTTCGTGAACGGATTCACGAACGCCGCGTAACACCAAAACTGGAATCCGACGCTTCAAACAGTATACCACAATCGCTTCCGATTCGGTATCCGCCGCGATCGCGTCACTTAGCCCCGCAAGCAGCCGTTTCGCCGTTGGCGTCTTCGGAAGCGTTGATACCCGGTGAGTCGTGACCAATGCGCCACGATGCAGTCGCGGTGCGCGTTTCGCGGCGGCCTTCTTTTTACGTGGTTTTTTACTACTTTTGCCACGAGAATTTCCCTCGTTGTCACGTGAATTGTTGACGCGGTACTCAACCGTTTGAGGGACACCGTCACCCGATGAGCCATCACCTTCCGTGGCGGTCGCCGTGAGTGCCAAAGTGGATGAGGGGGCTTCGCGCGTGATGTAGTCGGTGGATTCGGGGCCAGAATCTGTTTCCGATTCGGTTTCGGACAACGATATTTCCGAGTCATACGCCACGGTTTCCGGATTGTATAAAACGAGACTATTCGCTACCAGAAGATCACCCGCGCGCATTTGACGATGAAGTCCGGTACAAAAACCCGCCGCGATCACGCATCGTGGCGTGTGTCCCGCGATGAGCGATTCGACCGCTCGCCGTGCCGCGTGCCGCCCATGTCCCGCTCGTGCGATGGCAATTCGTATCCCCGAAACAGCTCCCTCGTTGGTCGATTCCGTACCGTTGGCCTTCGTTTCGGGTGGATATCCCAAATCGTCACCACTTTCGGCGGAAGAAACCGAATGGCGAGGGAACGTACGATTTTGAGGGTTGATGGCGAGAATGCCCTGGACGATGGTCAGTCCCTCCGAAATAAACTTTGCTGGACGCTGTAACATCGCTTCCAATGCCTCGGATTCCAGCGGTTCCGCGGTGACGATTCCGACCTGACACGGCAATGGCCCTTCGGACGCCGCGGCGGCTCGTGCCGTTAATTCCGATTGAACCTCCGCTTGGGCCGCCGCGATGACTTGTTGGGTGACCGCCGCGCGAACCCATTGAAAAAATAAACCGGGTAACATAAGTGCCTCGTGTTTCCTGCCGTATACAACAACTTATTTTATACTGGTTCCATGGATTTTCGTGTTTACATCGGTGATTTTGCGGCAAAAATGGGGCATATCCAATCAGACACACATATCGAAGTGTTTGGGTTGTATGCTCATTCTGCTTGCGGTACAAATGGGGAAGGGATACCGGCTGGTCCGACGCCTCGAAATGCCGAATCGGGATGATTCCCCATATGGAAACCATGACATTGGTCGCATACTCCATCATAAAAAGCCGCATGGTAAAACGAATAGCCATCAGTATAGCCGCTTCGCGTGAAAATGTCACCGCCATCGAATGGAGAGGGTGGAATGGCGGAAAATTGGATTGCGGTAAATGAAAAAATACGGTACACCTTCCATGGGGTGGTGATGAATCAAGGTGATATGGAATATACACGGGAACGATCATATGTCCTATTTAGGTCCATTATACGTGAATATGTTTCGGACGGCTCTTTTTTTAATTCTGATCCTGTTAAGCCGAGGTTGGGGCGGAATGTCGAAGGAGTGTACGAAGTTCAATTTTTCGGAATTTTTTTGGGAAGCTTCCATTTACGCTCAGGAAACCTCCTTGACGGGGATCGGACAGCGTCCGGAAATTCAATCGCTTCGAGAAGACGCGACACTGAACGACATTTGCCTGCTCGATGCCCAAAATGGTTGGGCCGTGGGCGATTCCGGTGTCATTTGGCATACCGCAAATGGGGGTGAACTGTGGGAACCTCAGGAATCTGGAACGATTGGGCAGCTGACCTCGGTCTCGTTCGTGGACGCCCTGCACGGGTGGATTGGCGGACGGGTTTCGTCACCTGGTTCCGATGAGGCGATAGGAATATTGCTTTCAACCGAAGATGGCGGACGGACATGGACGCCAACATCTCGTGCCACGCCGCCGATGGATCAGCTTCATTTTGCGAACAGCCGTGTCGGATTTGCGGTAGGCGAAACGAGCGTGTTTTATTCGACGGGGGTGATTTCGACCGATTCCGGCGGCCGCGGCTGGACTCTATTTGGTGAACCGGGAAGCCGTTACGGATGGATCTGCGGCGACTTCTGCGAAATTCCAACCGAAAATGGCTCCGAGTGGGTGGGAACGCTTTGCGGACCAGACGGCGTGACCGCGGTGACCTCCCGCTCGCTGTACACAGAGACTACGGAGACCGATCTCATCACGACCAATGTAATGGCCGGTACCACGCCGCCACGTACCGATACGACCGATACCACGACTGATATCACGATGGATGCGGTGGGTTCCGACGCGACACGGCGTGTCGTACAACTCTCTGCCGCGAAAAAAAGTGGATGGAATGCTTGCTGTGCGGAGCGTGGAATGCCACGAGCCGTCTGTTTTGACGCGGCGTATCGGCGTGGGCGTGGGGGATCACGCGGAATGTCGTCGTTACCCATGGCGTGGGCGGTCGGAGATGGTGGGCTTGTGCTGCGAAGCGATTCGCTCGGAACGCGATGGACACGTCCAGACTTGTTACCCGAGGGGGTGGAGCGATTCGATTTTCGGACGGTTGCCGTGGATGGGAACCATCTGTGGATTGCCGGCGCGCCGGGCCATTGCGTTTGGAAAAGTGACGACGGTGGGCAAAGCTGGCGAGTGGTGCGGGTGCCGTCGAAATTGCCGATTCGGAAGCTTGTCTTCGCCGATGCTCAACACGGAATCGCGGTCGGATCGCTCGGATTGATTCTAGTGACCGACGACGGTGGCGAAAGTTGGACTATTTCACGAGGCGCGGAACGTCGTGTCGCCGTGCTGGCTGTTGCGAATTCGACTCAAAATATTCCATGGGAACCCCTGATCGAGGCGTCTGGACGCGGCTATCGGACGGTGTTGATTTTGAGCGGCGATATGGAAACCGACGATGCCAATAAGTTCTTTTCGACCGCGACGACACGATTAACCGCGTTTCGTGCTAGACGTCGCGCCGCGGAAATGGCTGCCACGTTCGGAATCGCTTTTGACGATTCGACGGCTGTGACCACGACGGACGAAACGTGGTTTTCCGCTGCCAACGCCTCTGCGGATGCCTCTAACGCCGCTTTTCGAACGTGGTTGGCTACGCGGATTCGATGTTACGATCCCTCGGTTTTGTTGGTCGAACGAGAGATGGATCAAGGGTTTTCGAGTGGAATTTTACGCCGTCTGGTCCTTGAGGCCGCGACCGCCGCCGAATCGCTCGACAGGTTCCAAACTTTGCCGCTTGAATCGAACGTTATTCTTGGAAGCGAATCGAAACCCAACACGCCGCTTGAATCATTGGAAAATGCCGCATTGGAACTGCCTGCCTCGCGTGCGATAAGTCGGATTTACGAGGTGTTTCGGGATGCCAATTTTGTCGAAACGGAAGCCCAAGGCGATCGATTGGTCGATACAGCACGTTTGGCCTCACGGTTAGGGCGGCGTGTGGTGGATGCCGCCGCGACCGCGCGGGCGACGACGCAAATGTGCTACGCGAAGGATTTTACCACGCACATCGTTTGTACACCATTAGTGGATAGCGTTCCCAGCCGATCAGTCCGAAACGGTTATCTGACCGGAATCGAGGAATCGGTGAATTCCCAAGCGAGAAGCCGTTGGGCGGGTGGACGAACGGACGATCCACAGGAAGCGATCTGTCGTTTGCGATATCAACAGGCGGAACAAATGCTGCAAAAATTGCCCAATGAACCGATTGTGTCATGGGAACGTTTAATTCAGCAGGATTTACCAACACTGCCTGGCTCCATCGGCGCGGAAGGGACTGCGGCGGTCGCCTTAGCCGCCGCTCAACAGGCGTTTCGTTCTGGAATGAATGGGGCGGGTATACGGATTCTGGAATGGTATCTCGAAACGATTCCGGATGGTCCAGCGACTCGTGCGGCCCAATCGCTGCTGCTCCCACGACTGTATGGACGTGAAGTGGTGGACCGAAATGAGACCGATGCCAAATCGCGGCAGTTTAAAGCGGAACGTTGGTACGGAACGCTGCAAACGTTTGCCAGTGGGTTTTATTCGCCCAATTGGAGTCTGTTTCAGGCGTCAATCGAACGGCGTCAGGGGACGCAAAGTGTGGTCGCGAAACGCTTGGCGGAAATAGCTCCGCCACGGCTGGAAGATGTTTGGACGAAACTCGCGAAGCTGGAAAATTGGGTGGCGGTTCCACGTGGCAATCTGCCGCGTGGCGTCTATCTTTGCGAAAAGGTTTCGGCGAAACCTTATCTTGACGGTAAACTGGAGGAAGCGTTCTGGAATCGGACCTCGGAATCGACGGCCTCGGAATCGGGACGCGGAGTGAAAGCGATTCGATTACAACGCTCGGTGGACGATCCCTATTTTGCGACAGTACGATTCGCTCACGATGACGATTATCTCTATGTCGCGATTGAAATGGTGGAATTTCCCGGGCAAAACTATGCTCAAGGGGTTGGCAAACGGACGCGAGACGCTACGTTGGAATCGCGTGATCGTGTGGAAATTTGCTTGGATATCGACCGCGATGGAATGACGTGGTACCGATTGGCAATGGATGGTCGTGGATGGACGCAAGAGGATGCGTCCGGTGATCGTCATTGGAATCCGCAGTGGTTCGTGGCTACCTCAGTGACCTCGTCGGATGGAACACCCCAAACGGAGACGGGGGCGGCTGTTGATGCCGCGGCCCAGGATACTATGGCTGATACCATCGCTGTCGGGGGCCGTGGTTCGACCTCGGATTCATCGAAACGTGGAAATGATCCATCTTCTGGCGGCCAATTGCCCCGGATTCGGTCGATGGAAGTGGCGATTCCGTTAGCTGAAATGGGCGTCGTTTTATCGAACGCCGCTTCCACCGGAGAAACGGCTGGTGAGGCGAGCGACGCGGCAAAGCGGGTGGCGGAAGCGGTGCGTGGTGACGCCGCGGTGGAAACGACGCCGGATCTTTCACAGAGCTGGAATTTTGTGGTGCGACGACGAGTGCCTGGCGTAGGAACCGTCGTTTCACAACCTGAAATTCAAACCATGGTGTTTCGTTGAAGGAGCCTATGGATACGGGCTTGCCGAGATGACGCTGAGAAAAGCGTCGAACGGCTGAATGAATCGTTGGTATGATGAATCGCGGGTACATAGATTCTTGTGTAATATTTTGGTAAAACGGGTTCTTCCCTCTTGCATCGGGGGGGATGATCGGTTATTTTCGCGGTATACGGTACGTTGATGTTTTTTCGCCTGCCTAAGGAAACTTTCACCCGTGATTTTGGTGAAAATCCGCGATTCTTTGGAGTCCGGATGGGCTGAAATGGGCGTATTTTAACTTGTTTTTCGGCGACTTCTAGTGGAAGCGATCATGATATGAGTCCATTTAATCCTGAACAATGCGATATTGAATGTCGTAGGAACGGCATACTTGTGGTGCGGGTGCATTCAGTTGATCGTATGGGACGGCCATTGCCCGATGCCGTCTTTACCTTTCGACCTGGTGACCCACAGTACGAATATTGGTATCAGATTGCCAAAGAAAGACGGTTGCTGTAGCGGACGATTCGCGATGCCGGAGCGTTCAAGCGGCTCTGCGGTGGTGGGAAACTCCGCGTGCCATGGGATGGGGGGGACCCATATCGTTTCGTTGACCGGGGTGTACGTGATAATATTACGGGGATAGCGATGCGTAAAAAGTCTGTATCCAACGAGGACGCCAGTCCGCTTCTTCCGATGATGCCCGTGGCAGACGATCCGCTGGTCGCGGCGCCGCCGTGGTATTTGGCGGGGTTACGATTCGAGTGTACCGGTTGTGGCGGCTGTTGCAGCGGTGCGCCGGGATACGTCTGGGTAAATCAGGCAGAAATCGACGCAATGGCGGCGACTGTCGGCCTAACCTCCGCGGAATTCGAGAAGCAATTTGTTCGGAAAATTGGAAAACGTCGTTCGCTCAAAGAACGTCCTGGCGGTGATTGCGTCTTACTTGATGAAACGACTCGGCACTGTTTGGCGTACCAACAGCGTCCGCGTCAGTGCCGTACGTGGCCGTTCTGGGATTCCAATCTCATTTCACGTGAGGCGTGGGATAACGCAGCCCAACATTGTCCGGGATGCAACCGTGGTGAGCGAGTGCCATTCGAGGAAATTTCTCGGCGTCAGAATGAATTTCATGTGTAAATCGACATGCCAATCGACGTGGATCTCTCGATTAAACGCGATTGAAGCGTCGTCTGCCGCTTCTTCACCCAAGGGGAACGTCGAGGTGAGTGGGCCGCAGTCTGCTTACATGTGTACCAATTCCGCCGAATCGTCGCCATCGTTCGATCTCTTGCCGATCTCTCTGCCGATTCCCATTGCGTTTTGGATTACGGAGCTGAACGTGGGTGGGGCGGAGTGTGCGATGGTCGAATTGGTGACACGGCTCTGCGCGGAACGCTGGCGACCGATGGTCTACGTGTTGGGCGAAGAACCGCGGTCGAATGCCGCGGATACGAAGGATGTGGCGCCGGATCAGGACGGCAAATCGTTGGGTCGGGGTGGCGATGCGGCGAAAGTGAACGGATTGCTGGTCGATATGGATGGGGTGTCGGTTGCGTTCCAACGGAATGCCCTGATTGAACGGCTGCGTGCGCGGCAGATTCCCGTCTTTTTTTTGGGGGGACGTGGGGTACGTGATTTGCCCCGTACGTTGTGGCGTGGAATTCGACTGCTGCGACGCCAACGCCCGCTTTTGATACAGACGTTCCTTTTCCACGCGAATTTGCTGGGATGCGTCGCGGCAAAATGGGCTGGAAGCCCCCCTTGTTGTGTGGGCATTCGGGTTGCCGAACGTCGTTCGCGGTGGTATTTGCGGGTGGAACGTTGGATACAGCGTTGGGTTTACCGATACGTTTGTGTGAGTCGTGGCGTGGCTGAATTTACACGACGGGAAGTGGGAATTTCGCCGGAAAAAATCGTTGTGATTCCGAATGGTATTTCGCCCATTATGGACTCAGAATCGCCATATCCTTCCATACCTCTTACCGAAAAAACGACGTCTTTGTCCGATTTTGCCTCATCGAACGTTCAAAGGCCGCATTTACAGGAAGTGAATACATTATCACCATCGTTCGACTTGCGAGATTCGAAGGTTCGGCAATTAACCATGATCGGACGTTTGACGTACCAAAAAGGACTCGATTGGCTACTCGACGCCTTTGCGGAGTTGCGTCGCCGTTATCCGGCGTGGCGAACGTCGTTACGATTACGGCTCGTTGGGGCTGGCGAAGAGGAACGGTCGCTGCGTCGACAAGCGGAACATTTGGACCTGGTGGAATGGGTGCGATTCGAGGGATGGACCGCGGATGTGGAAAAAATCCTCGCGGAAACCAATTTACTCGTACTTTCGTCGCGTTGGGAGGGAATGCCGAACGTCGTGTTACAGGCGATGCGACAGGCGGTGCCCGTGTTAGCAACTCAGGTCGAAGGTGTGCGTGAATTACTTGATCCGCGGTATCCGTCCGATGGAACTCCGCTTTGGGAGTCCGATAAAACTCCGCTTCAGGGCCGAAAGAATCCATGGAAACCGTCGGCGGATTCTCCACAAATCGTTCCTTTTGGCGATACCGATGCTTGGTGTACAAAATGCGCAAAATTACTCAGCGATCCCGCATTGGCAAAACGACTTGGAGTGCAAAACCGCGAACGGGCCGAACAACTTTTTTCGCTCGATGCGATGGTCCAACGCTATGAAAATCTTTGGACGAAATGTTTATCCGAATACCGATAGACGAGAAATAGACGGCGAAAACGCGAAAATGGGAATGTTGAACGCCGTTTCAACGTTTTTTGGGCATCCGTGGGTTTTGACGTTGTGCTCATGATATTCTTGTGTTAAATTTTCTCGCGGTAAATCGCCGCGATTCGTTTGAGTTTGCCGTATTTCATCGCCATTTAGAGCCGTTTGGCTGGACGGAAGATCAACATCGCCTAACAGGAGCAATCGTATGTTACGTCGTCATTTTTTACGCAATATGAGCGGCACGCTTGCGTCGTTATACGCGGCGTCGCGCATGCGAAACATCCAAGCTCAATCTACTTCGGACTCGCTCGTGGCAAATAGCTCGGAAGCGTCTTCACATACTGAAACGACGGCAATTGCGGCGGACCCCGCCATGCGACTTGAACTCAATGTTCCGATCTCGACGTGGGACGAGGCGATTCCGATCGGCGATTGCGACATGGGTGGACTTTTATGGGGTGAGGGCAACACGGTCAAATTGTCACTCGATTGCGGAGGACTATGGGACAATCGTACACCAGAGATTTTTAAGCAGGCCGATTGGAATTACGCTACCATTCAGAAACTGGTCGCGGAGGGAAATCAGACGGAGATTAGTCGACTTTTCGATGTGCCGTACGACACGTTGCCCTATCCGACGAAGTTGCCAGGCGCGAGGCTCGAAATCACTTTTCCGGATGACGAAATGGATGGAGGCGAAATTCCTTCAACCGATGAGAAAAACGCGAGTGAATCGGAAAAGGACGCACATTCCAAGGGCGATGGGAAACGTCTTCGCACATGGAAATTAAACAAATTTACACTTGATCTGCGAAACGCCATTGGACAGGCCGTTTTTGCAAATGGTGAAACGCTGACCGGTTTTTTTACCAAAGAGCTAGCGATATTCCATACATCGCACCTTCATCCAGAGCTGAAACTGGTGGCCCCGACATCCATCGCGCAGCTCGGTTATCCTCCGGCGGAAACGGGTGAGGCGGTCTTGCTGGACGACCAAGACGCTGATGGGCGATATAGTTGGATTCAGATCAAACAACCGGACGAATGTGGCGGACTTTGGTACACGGTTGTCGCTCTAAGCCGTCTTGTTCGCGGGGAGCGTTGGATGGCCGTCTCATTTACCGTTTCTTCTAAAGAAATGCGAAGTTGCGAATCGAAAGACGATAATCCAGACGCTCGATTCGTGGAAGAACTTTCTCACGATCCATTAGCCGCCGGACTTTGGATTGCTCGTGGCGCGTTTGAGTATCGTGTGAATGCCGATGATTTTGGACCGGAAGTTCATCGGCGACAGCACGATGAGAAATGGACGCAATTTTGGGAAAAATCAAACGTTTCGCTGCCCGATCCCGCGATCCAAAAGCATTATCAATTGGCCCGATATTTTTATGGGGCTTCTTCCAGTGGTGGTTTTCCGATTCCACTGCAAGGGCTTTGGACGGCGGACGCCGGAACACTTCCGCCTTGGAAAGGCGATTATCATCACGATTTGAACACCCAGTATACCTATAGCGCATACTATACGCCTGGCCATTTTGCCCAAGGTTTCACCTTTCTTCGATTTATGTTCGATCTTTCCGAACGCCATCGGCAATTTGCGAAGGATTTTTATGGTGTTTCCGAAGGTCTGATTGTGCCGGGAGTGATGGGAGTGGACGGTCAACCGTTGGCGGGTTGGTCGCAGTACTCGCTTTCACCGACGATGAGCGGTTGGGTGTCACAGCATTTTTATCTTCATTGGAAATATACCCATGATAGCCATTTTTTGCGAACGTTTGCCTATCCGTATTGCCGTGAGATCGGTATTGCGCTGTCGCAAATTTTGCGTGAGGAAAAAGATGATCATGGTCAAGCGGTATTGCGATTGCCGCTTTCGTCATCGTGCGAACTACACGATAATTCGATTCACGCCTGGATAACCCCCAACTCGAATCAAGACGTGGCTATTTTAACACATTTGTATCATTCTCTCGTTGAAATGGCGGGAACGATGAAAAACGAGGAGGATACCCAACGCTGGACCCAAATACTCGAAAAACTCGAACCGTTGGCGGTGGATGAAAATTCAGTACTAAAGATTTCACGCGACGAGGCGTTTATGGAGTCTCATCGACATCACGCTCATCTGATGGCGATCCATCCATTTGGCACGTTGAATATGGATGGCGGTGAAACGAACCGGAAAACGATCCTGGCGTCGCTTGATGCTTTGCGAGCGAAAGGAACGTCCGCGTGGTGCGGCTACAGTTTTGCGTGGGCTTCATGTCTCGAATCACGTGCCGGACGTGGAAACGAAGCATATGAATATTTGTCCACTTTTGTGCGCGCGTTTATTTTGCGGAACGGATTCCATGCGAACGGCGATCAAACGAAATCGGGGTTATCGAATTTTACCTATCGTCCATTTACGCTGGAGGGAAATTTTGCCGCCATGCAAGCGGTTCACGAGATGCTGCTGCAGTCGTGGGGTGGCAAAATTCGGCTGTTTCCCGCGATTCCCGACCATTGGAGAGCGGAGGATCAGACGATTTCGTTCGTCAATTGGCGTACGGAATGTGGAGTAGTCGTTTCGGCGACCATGCGTGATGGTAAGCTCACCTATCTGAAAATAGCGAGGGGATTGGATGGCGATGGAATACTCTTCTCCGGCTTATCGTTAAGCGTCGTGTTACCAGTGGATGAACTACCGTCACAGCAGACGGGGCTGAGAGCGACTCTCGTGGAGCGAGAGTTGACCCTGCGTTTCGAGGGTAGCGAAGGTAATGAAATTCTCATTTTTGGTTCGAATGCGTGATCGGTTTTTCGAAAGGGGAGGGGAAAGGATGGGAGGGAAGGATGGGAGCCGGGAAAGAACTTTGTGTGTGATTCGATGGGGTGGGACGATTCCATTCGTGTTTACCTCCCCCAAGATTGGCCACTATGCAGATAGGAGAAAACGGGTATCATATATGTGGCGTGGTAGGCATCCCTTGTGGGACAGCCTGAGCCTGTGATTTTGGATCGAATCGCATTTTTGATTCCAAAGAATGGAACTGGTCAAAGAGCCGAGCTCTGACTAAAGCGAGTGGAATATGGGTGGGGGGAACAAAAAACGTAAGCGACGTCCGGGTGGATTGGCGGAATTGCTGGGGATTTCAGCACCGCTGATGCTGACGATGGCGGCGATCACCGTAAACACCTTCATGGACCGTCTTTTTTTGACGTGGTATTCCCCCGCAGCTGGTGCGGCGTCGTTTCCCGGAGCCATGTTGTCATGGACTTTGATCGGGGTTCCGATGGGCATCGCGGCTTATATTAATACATTTGTCGCACAGTACCACGGTGCGGGGCATCCCGAACGTATTGGTCCTGCGGTCTGGCAAAGTATTTGGTTTAGCCTCGCCGTTTCGCCATTTTTGCTTATCGCGATTCCGTTTGCGGAACCGATTTTTCGTTTTGCCGGTCACGAACCCGCGTTGTGTTATCAAGAGTCGATCTATTTTCAGATTCTTGTATTGGGTTCTGGCGCGAATATTTTAGCTGCGGCGGTGAGTAGTTTTTTCACAGGCCGCGGGCGGACTTGGGTCGTTTTGATTGTGGATATAGCGGGAGTGGCGGTCAATTGCCTGTTTAATTTTGCGTTGATTTTTGGCAGTCGTGGCCTGGCCGATTTGGCGGAAAAGGGAGCCGCTTTGGCACCCTTTTTTCTGCGTGTTTTGAATTTTTTTCATCTGACTGCTCCGGAATTAGGCATTCGTGGCGCGGCGTTGGCGACCGTGATCGCGATGTGTTTCCGAGTCGTTGTTTATATGACGTTGTTTTTGCTGCCTATCTTTCGGAAAAAATACGCGACGCTTAACTTCCATTTCGATCGTGAAATTGCGTGGCGTTTGGTTAAATATGGGACACCATCCGGTTTGACGACGGTGGTCGATGCGGCGGCGTTTACGATTTTCCTTCTTCTGATCGGTCAGCTTGGTGAACAGGTTATGCTTGCCACGAATCTGGCGTTTTCGGTGAATAGTTTGGCGTTTATGCCGATTGCCGGCCTGCAGGTTGGTGTGACGACACTTGTCGGACGCTGGATCGGACGACGAGAACCGGCGATTGCCTCGAAAGTGACGTGGAACGGACAACGTTTGAGCTTTTGCTACATGGGTTGTTTGGCGATTGGTTATGCGACCATTCCCGAATTTTTCATGGGTCCGTTCAAGTCAGGCATGGATCCGCAGGCCTTCGCGGAGGTGTTTGGCCAAGTTTCGTTTTACATGAAGTTTATGGCGGTTTACGCGATTTTCGATGGTATTTCGATGGTTTTTAGTGGGACGCTTCGCGGCGCCGGGGACACACGTTTCGTCTTTTTCACGATTGCGATCGTGAGTTTTAGCAGCGTTTTTATCTGTTGGTTTGGATTGAAACGGGGGGTGGACGCGTCGTTTTGCTGGGGAGTGTTGACCGCGTGGGTCATCGTTTTTGCCATGACTTTCGCTTGGCGATTTTTTCGTGGAAAATGGAAGAAAATGCGAGTCATCGAAACTTAGTGGATAGGCGTTTCGACACGTTGTGCGAATAGGGGCGATATGTTGCGCGAAGAGAGATCACGCGGCGGGCGTAAAAATGTCGATGTCTGCCGCAAACGTGCCACGCGAAGTGACAGCACCATAGTAAGGGCAAATGTACGTGAACCGGTGGTGTCGGAAAATGGAGCGATCACGGTGTCCCCGTACTGTCTTGTCAGTAATGCCTCACTGAGTGAGAATAACCCCGTTTATGGAATAACCGCACTGTCTAGGGCGTGTTCACCAAAGTTACCACCTCAATCGGAGCGACCGACTGTACCAGCGTCAGGTAAAAAGGGTAACCGACGAATGCCTGGAACAGAGTGACCGCGTCGTCGGCAGCCTTTCATCGAGTGGGTAACACCAGCGTCAGGTAAAAAGGTTTGCGCATTTTCGGCGAAAATACTTTTTCATAAAACTTTTTTGAAGCGAAGAATCAATGAGAGGCAACTTTTTGCAAAAAGTTGCCCCCAAAAATCCCCTTCCAAAACTTTTTGCTAGATATGCAAGCTGCAAGTGGTCACCATGTTGCGACGTTGACGGGAGTGCGTCCTGGACGCACAAGCTTCAATATCAACCGATATAAACCACCCCGATTGTGGTCATTTCATTCTTGGCTATCGGTTTTTTACTATGCGATTCTATGTGAACACCCCCTAGTAAAAAGCCCCATTGAACGACATTGCCTGTTCATGGGGCATTCGCAATACTATAGCTGGAATCCAGCGGCAAAAGCACGCAGATTGAGATCGCGGTGCTGGGGTTTTACGCATGCGGCAACGGCCGTTTCCCACGCTTCACGGGGTAGATCCAAAACTGAGGCGATGGCTCCAAGCACAACCACGTTGGCCGCCTTGATGGTACCTGTTTCCTGTGCGATGCGTTCCGCTTCCACGAGTTTGTGATGCGGAAATGTCCGACGAATCCGTTCTTCCGCGTCTTCGGGGTACTTCGCCATACCGCTGGAAACGGTCACCGGAATCATGCGTTGATGCGAAATCACCGCCCACGCACCCGGTTCCAGAAAATGTGCGTAACGCAACGACTCAATCAGTTCCAATGAACCTAAAACGGACGCTGTTCCTTCCAAAATGATCGGACTGTTGACTTCTTTCCCGTAACGAATCTGCGCCACGACGCTACCGCCACGCTGGGCCATTCCGTGTACTTCATTCGTCTTCACGTCGAAACCGCAGTGCATCGCCGTTTGAGCCACAATCTCACTAGCGAGCAAAATTCCCTGACCGCCCGCTCCCGCGAGCAAAATATTTTTCGTGATCGTTTCCATGATGTCTATTCCTATATACAGTATTAGTTCTATTGATACTCATTCTGGTCGAAAACACGGATGTTCTAACCTAGCTAAGGCGATTTTGCAACGAAAAATCCCGGATGTAAGCACAAAACCAAATGGAATAATATAAACGGGGCGTTCACGATTTTTTGATAAAAATCAGATTCAAAAATCTAATTTCCCCCCTTTGGGATCTCTATTCTAGTCGATTTTATGTTTCCGATCGGAAATGGTCTTAGGCGTATTTCAACGCCACCACTCCCGCAACGATCAATAAACATCCGGTACAACGCAGCGTGGTGGCTGTTTCACCGAATAACACAAGCCCCGCGACAAACGTGCCGACCACTCCGATGCCCGTCCAGACCGGATAGGCTGTACCGAGCGGCACCTGTTTAATCGCTTGGGCGAGGAAACCAAAACTCAACAGCATCGTGACGAGGGTAAATCCCATTGCGAGGGGATTGCGTAGACCGTTCGTATATTTCAAACCAATGGCCCAACATACTTCAAACGCTGCCGCGATGAACACATAAGTCCATCCCATGGAACCCCCTTTTCAATCGAACGATGTCGTCGGTGGATGAAACAGCACCGACGCCTATCGGTCCGTTATTCACCTTCAATCGCGCCAAATGGACATACCTGTTTGCATTCGTTGCACGCATTGCATAGCAACGGATTGATCACCGGAGCGACTGTGCCGCCTTCGCTTGTCGCGGAAAGCTCAATGGCCGGACAGCCCAAACCGATACACTTTTTGCACTTTTTGCATTTATCCGCATTGATTTTGCGGGAAACCACATTTTTCTTGCGTTCTTTGAGCAAGCATGGCGAGCGTGTGATGATGACCGAAGGCTCGTCCGCTTCCAACTCCTCTGCTACAAGACGATCCAATTCCGCTAAATGGAGCGGATCGACCGTGTGAACGCGTTTGACACCACACGCGCGCACTAATTCCGGAATCGACGCTTCACGGGTCATTTCGCCCATTAACGTTTTGCCCGTGCCAGGATGGTCCTGGTGACCAGTCATTGCGGTCGTGCGATTATCCAAAATGCAGACGAGACTCGTTCCTTTGTTATACACAATATTGAGCAAGCCCGTGATACCGGAATGGAAGAATGTCGAATCGCCCACCACGCCGACGACTTTGCGTTTTTCGCCCGCTCGTTGTACGCCCTGCGTCATCGAAATACCACCGCCCATGCAGAGGATCGTATCCATCCGTTCAAGCGGTTTCAACACGCCAAGGCTATAACAGCCAATGTCGCCAGTGACGATCACGTCATGTTTCTTCAGTGTATAGAACAACGCACGATGGGGGCAGCCCGGACACAATACTGGCGGACGCCCCGGCAGATCCGCGGCCACGGGCAATGGCTTTGGAACGGTGATGTCGCTCTTTTCGACCGCCGCTTTGATCTTCGCCATGACGCTGGGGATCAACTCACCAATCCCCGGCACTAGATTACGACCGTCGCACGCAATACCCATTGCGAGGATATGTTCTTCCAGAATGCTGTCCAACTCTTCGATCACGAGCAGACGGCCAACACCCGCCGCGAATTCACGAATCTTCGCGTCGGGAAACGGAAACGCCATGCCCAGCTTCAGAATACTCGCGTTCGGAAAGGCGTCACGCACGTATTGGTAGACCACGCCGGAGGTCACGATCCCAAGCGATTTGTCTCGCCATTCGATTCGATTGAGCGGCGACGTGTTGCCGAATTCAGCGGCGTCATGAAGCCGCTGCTCCACTTTAACACGCATACTGCGAGCCCACGCTGGAATCGGAACCCAACGCTGAGGATTTCGTTCGAATTCGACTTTCACCGGTCCCATCTTGCGTTCGCGGGTTTCGACGAGCGAACGGCTGTGGCAGACACGGGTCGTACCACGTAAAATCACTGGTGTTTGGAATTTCTCGCTCAACTCTATACCCAAGCCGATAAAATCTTTCATCTCCTGCGAATCGGACGGTTCCAAAACAGGAATTTTCGCGAATCGAGCGTAATTGCGGGTGTCCTGTTCATTTTGCGAAGAGTGCATTCCAGGATCGTCGCCGACACAGATGACCATGCCGCCACGGACACCAATGTAGGCGAGCGTCATGAGCGGATCCGCCGCGACGTTTAATCCGACATGCTTCATCGTCACGATGACACGAGCGCCGGTGATCGCCGCCGCCGCCGCCACTTCCATCGCGACTTTTTCATTTGGTGCCCATTCACAGTAAACGCCTTCCTCTTTATATTTGACGAGATTTTCCAAAATCTCTGTCGATGGCGTTCCCGGATAGCCACATCCGATGGTCACTCCCGCTTCATATGCTCCACGAGCAATCGCCTCATTGCCACTCATTAACACTTTTTTCATGGATGCTTTATTCCTACCAAAGTATATCTGTCATGACGACCACAAAAATTCATATTCCAAGCCCTCCCATTATATCATTTTTTCTCTGGAACGGTACCATTGGTTTGGGCCTAATCAATGGGTTCCCTTCGATTTTATAAGTGAGCTTCTATTTTTCGCGAAAATGCCGTGTATTTCCATAATGAAGGGGCTTTTCCCATCGGATTCGTACCATGGAATCGTGAATCACCGCTTTTTCGTTCATGTTTTTTGATATTTCGCCGCTTGTTCACGTCGTATGGTCAAAAAAGACAGAATTTTCGAAAACTGCTCTTCCATTACCCGGAACTTTTCGGTATGGTTCCCGCCCAGGAGTCAATAGTATTGCGGATTGTCTATCTATTCCGATTTTTGGGAAGAGTGTCGGACGATCTCATTTTCCGATAAGTTCGGTTTTCAATGGGAAAATCGTGACGTATGGAAGATACGCATCCACAAGCGAGGTGGGATATGGAGCGTCGGTTCAAATTTTTAGTCAGTTTTTTAGGTATACTGGCCGGAACGGTCTGTACGACCGCCTTCGGACAGCTTCCTTTCGGATTTTCAAGTACTACGAATACCGGATATACGAATACGAGTACCGTCACGCAACCCAATGGTTGGGTTCCCATTGGTACGAGTGGACTTGTCGCGGCACAACCGGTGAATCCGCAAAATGCCCAGGGACAGAGTAACCAGGGAAGGGCGAACACTCCGGGAACGGCCAGCATGGGGAATTCGGTCGCCGCCGCCCAAACGCGGCAGACCACGGCGATGCAGGCCCCGCTGCCGCCCGCTGTTCCGGGAACTCGGACTGCCAATACCGTGGCGAATTCCAACGTGATCGCCTCGCGTAACGCTTCCGCGGTGCAGCCGGTTTCTGGTACCTTTTCGTCGAGCCAAAATGGGGTGAGTTCCGCTGGGTATATCATTCCGGCATTGCCATCTGGAACCGCTCAAATGGGGAATTCCGTTCGTGCCACCAGTGCGACGATGCCCAGCAATATGCAAAGTCGCGTCAATTTCCAATTCGGAATTCCACAGGTGGCCAGCAGGCCTTCTTACGGAGCCGAACAGATACCGACGCCGCAACCGATGGACGCTCAATCTTACTACGCGGGTAACAGCGGCAATGTGGGATATGCCGCCGGATATACGCAGGAAACGCCCGCCTATGCCACAGGATACACCGCACCTTACGCTCAAACCGCATATGGAGATAACCCATACGTTGCTCCAACGGGTTACGCGATGTCTCAGCCGGCGTACATGAATTACGGGAATGTCGGGTATGGGAATGGCTCAGCGTGTGCGCCGGGAGTGTGTGGTGAGGTCGGCTGCGACACCAGTTGCGATACCGGTTGCGATACCGGTTGTGCAAATGGATATATTCCATCGGCGTACAATATGTACGCAAATGGTTAT
>JAQVKF010000056.1 GCA_028694795.1 Thermoguttaceae bacterium
CGGTAGCGTATGGTCTCAACACATTGCAATAGCGCGCGGATCTGTTCGTCTCCCCGGGTGACGACGTATACGAGGGAATGGTCGTCGGCGAAAATAGCCGTGATAACGACATGCCGGTCAATCCAACACGCGAGAAAAAACTCTCGAATATGCGTGCGGCGGGAAAAGACGACAACATCATTCTTAAACCCGCGCGAGAAATGACGCTCGAATCCGCGTTGGAATATATTGAGGATGATGAGCTTGTCGAAGTAACACCCACCCAACTGCGATTACGCAAAACCGTGCTCAGTACGATCGAACGTCGTAAACAAAATCGTGGTAAATAGTGATCGGGCAAACAGTAAGGCCGGTTCATCGTGGCAGGACAGTGGCCATCGCGACTGATGGCTTGGCCCAGGAATCGGTAAGTCACCAGGAGCCGATCGCTCATCGCGAGATATCGGCCCGTGTTTTTTCGAAATACTTGGGGCTCTTCAAATCGGGTTCTCCGAATTCCCTCTAGTTTAGCCACTTCTCACTCGGCATCACTTTGGACCACCGCATGATCGGGCCATATGCACTTCCGTGGCTCACTCCCATGGCATTTTGGGCCGTGTTGGCAACGACTGTGTCGGTTGTGGGGGTGGCGACGGCGGCGTTGGCAGTGGAGTGGAAGCGGATGGCATCGGCGACTGGAGTGGAACGGGTTTTTGCGATGTACCGCGATGCACCGATGGGGCCGTCGGTTGAATATGAGCCGCGCGAGCCGCCGCGATCGCCGCCTCACGACGTTCTGCCAACGAGGGCGAGGTTGCCGATTGAGACATGGAGGCGTCTAGCGGTGCGGCTACCGGCGGTGTCACCGTTTGAGACATCGTGATAGAGGTAGCCGGAGCGGTCACGGTCGGGGAGATCACCGCGGCTGCCAGATTCCCAACCGATTGCGGTGCTGCCGTAGGCGGTGTGAAATTCGCCGATGGAGCATTTGCCGCAAACGTGGCCGCCGATGGAGAAATTGAGGGTTTGGTAACCGCCACGGGTTCACCGTAAGAAGGTTCAGGGATCGTGCGTAAAATCTGTTCGATGACGCCAACCACATCAACGCCCTCGGCATCGGCGTTAAAGTTCGTGAAAATACGATGCCGCAAAACGGGAATCGTCATTGCGCGAATGTCGTCCGCCGTCACAGCAAATCGACCATGCAACAGAGCACGCGCTTTAGCCGTAAGGATGATATTTTGCGCGGCGCGTGGACCGGCCCCCCAGGCGAGCCAATTCTGTACGAATTTTGGGGAACTCGCTTCTTTCGGACGCGTCGCGCGGATCAGATCGACCGCGTAATCAATCATGTGTGGAGCAACGGGCATTTGACGCACCAATTGCTGAATCTGCAAAATTTCCCGCACACCAAGGACCGCTCGCACTTCTTGCGTATAACTGGCAGTGGTCGCCATGACAATTTGTCGCTCTTCGTCCCGTGTGGGATAACCGATATAAATCGACAACATAAACCGGTCCAGCTGCGCTTCCGGAAGCGGATACGTACCCTCTTGTTCGATGGGGTTTTGCGTGGCCATGACGAAAAATGGTTTTTCCAACGTATACGTTTGGCCCGCGGATGTGACCTCGTATTCCTGCATCGCTTGGAGAAGGGCGGCCTGTGTTTTCGGCGGCGTTCGGTTGATTTCATCCGCCAACACAATATTCGCAAAAATAGGACCAGGCACAAAACGGAACGAACGCTGACCGGTCACCTGATCCTGATCAATGATTTGAGTTCCGGTAATATCGCTCGGCATGAGGTCGGGCGTAAACTGGATACGATGAAATTGGAGCGCAAGTGCTCGCGCGAGCGTCGAGATAGTGAGCGTTTTGGCTAATCCTGGCACACCAATGGTCAAACAGTGACCGCGTGCGAAAATAGCGATCAACATCTGTTCAAGCATTTCGTCCTGACCAATAATGACACGATGCAACTCCGCAAGCAGCGCGGAACGTGCCTGCGCCACCTGCGCGACAATCGCTTCCACACTCGACGAGATATCCTGAGTGCTCATAGGCCCATCCAATTCTTCTTTGCTGATTCCGATTGAAAATGGGACGGATTCAACGGGTTCGACGTTTTACCCCGAATCGCGGTCAAAAACGCAATACCCTATGAAATAAGTACCCCATATGACAAAAACGGTCAGTTTTTCGCAAAATCGTTCCCCATGGAAAAAAAGGTTTCCCACGAACCATTGATTATGAATGAGTTTTATTCTACGATAAAAGTGTCCTAAAAGCCAATCCTAAAAATGATGATACGGGTTTAATCGATGAAATCTCTTTTTTTTCGGACGCTGCACTTCGGCATGATCTTGTGTATGGGCGCATATCTACCCTTTACGCGGGACGCTCTTTTGGGACAACCGGCCACCTCCAGACCGGAAAACGACACGGAGACCACCCCCGCGACGTCTGAAAAAGGTGGGTTTCGCAAGGGAAATAGCTCTTTTGTGGCGATGCGTGAAATGGAAATGAAAGCGGCTCCCGGAAATGTGAAACGGGAAGTGGTCGTGACCGAGTTCTATCACGGCGGACTTCTTAACGCCGATGGCAGTAATCTGCGTGTCTGGCCCAAATCGGGTAAAATGCCCACGGCCTCAAAAATTTTACAGTACGGTCCGGGTGATTTTTGCCGCGTCGCATTCCAAACAACAGATGACGCGATGATTTATAACGTTTATTACGGTGGTGGCGAGTCAAATGATCCACAGCCCGATTGGAGTGCGGAAGTCGGCTTGATCTGCGAGGTGCGACGTTACGTTTCGTGTAATCCGGACAGCGCGGAGTCGGTTCGTACGGCTTTTGAGCAATCTTCAACCATCGGAAAAATTTATGTGCCGGAAGTTTTTCACATGGGTTCGCCCATCGAAACATATCGCGGTCAATGTCTCGTTCGATATTCCGGCAATCTGCAAATTCCACAGACCACTCCCGTTCGTTTCTTTACCGCGAGTCAGGACGCGAGTTTTCTGTATATTGATGGAAAACTCGTGACAGCGGCACCTGGGGTCCATGATCCATATCGAACGTCGCAAGCGAAAAACGGGAATGTCGTTTCGCTTACGACTGGTTCCCATCGATTCGAATACGATCTCGTGGCAACCGGTTCGGACCTGACGGCGGTCGCGTTGTGGGAATCTTCACCGAATGGTGATGGGGAAGCGGGAGCCAAACCGGTCCATATTCCACCGGAGGCGTTTGGTAGCCAAGCGTTATTTTTCGCTCCAGCCCCCCCCGTGTCGTTCGGACCGGGACGTACTTCGCTCGATTTTAGCGTGAAAGTGGAAAAAAGCGCGCCATGTACGGAAGCGGGCGATCGTCTGATTCTCGTCCATCTTGGAAGTTCGTCTGATGCGACGGAGCCCCTGTGGGATTTTGGCGACGGTCAAACGGGGAAGGGCGGGCTGGTTTCTCATGTCTACCTCGGTGAGGGAGAACGATTGGTCAAAATGGTGGCCCATGGTCAAACGGTGGCGTACACCATCGCGATCATTCCGCCGGTCGAACGTGATGCGAAGGAAACGGTCAGCTATGCGGAATGGTTGCCGCAGGTACTTGATTTGAATCTTCAGGCACTCCCGGTCAATGATCTGCAAATATGGCTCGATACCATGTTTTTGGCCACAAATCAGATTAACGCGCAGCTCGAACAGGAAAGCGTCGAAGCTCAGGAACAGGCGTTTAACGCCAAACTCGAGGCACAAGCGAAAGAAGAAATTACAAACACACGAACAGGTAAAACACAAATCATTTCACCTCGAAACAAGGCAAAACGTTCGAATCGCCTGCCCATCGGGGTCAATCCGCTGGCCAATACAAACGATCCACGAGTCCGATTGTTAACGACAATCTATGGTCGACTGTGCGAGGCGGGCGTGGCACTTTTCGCGGCGGATGCGGTTCACGCTCCCACGGATACGGATGCCAATGCGCAAACGATGTGGCAAAAAAACATGGAACAGCGTGTGAAAATGGCACGATCACTCGGACCGATCATCCGTGACCGCGTGGGCGATTCGCAAATGGCCGTAGCGATGTGGGACGCGGCGTGTGGTGTTTTGAAAGATCCGCAACTTCTGGCGGAAGCCCATTTGAACCTGGTCGATCTTGCGTTGCACGATCGATTGGATGGTAAAATGGCGGCGGGACATTTTGCCGCGGCGTCCAAATTGCTCGGCGACGCGCCCACTGGACCACTCGGAACCCAATATTGGCGTGTTCGCGCCGATTATGAGGCGCTGCGTGGAAAGTTCGACGAAGCAAGACAATCGTACCGCAACGCGGAAAAAGTGTTGAGGTCCACACGTATGGATCGTAATACGTTCGCCAAGCTCGGTTCTTACGAACGTTCGACAGAGGCGTTTTTACAAGAAGCTCGGCCTGATCGCGCCATTGAGGTCATTCGACAGTGGGAAACGGAATTTCCACTCTCGAAATTGGACGGTGCGATTGGTTTCTTCTCGGCTCAATATTGGATGATGCGCGGCGAATACAAGCAGACCATCTCTGAAGCGCGAACCGCGGCCGCGTTGGCACCGGATTCCGCATACACCGACCGTGCGATCCAACTGGCCGCCGAAGCGTTGGTCGCCTCGAAACAAATTCCCGCCGCGATTGCAACCTATCAGAACTTGGTCAAACAGTATCCCGGAAGTCCTCTAGTACCCGAGGTAAAAACCGCGATTACCGAGTTGCAAAATCTTCCACAAAAGGCCCCAGCCAAAGAAAAAAGTCCCAACTCCCCAAAAACGGTATCAACCAAGGCGGCAAAATCATGAATCTACTACGACTTACGGAAACTCGACTGATCGAATTACTGGCTCGCTTCGCCTCGCTTCGAATTGCGGTATTAGGGGACTTTTTCCTCGATAGATATTTCGATGTTGACAAGCGTCTCGCCGAACGGAGTATCGAAACGGGCAAACTGGCGCATCAGGTGGTCGATATTCGCTGTTCTCCTGGTGCGGCGGGAACCGTCGTGTGTAATCTCGTGTCGCTTGGAGTCCAAAAAATACGCACCATCGGATTCACGGGCGATGATGGTGAAGGTTTTGAGTTACGACGTGAACTCCAACGGCTCGGTTGCGATACCGAAGCGTTATGGTTGACCTCGCAACGCCACACGCCGACTTATCTGAAACCACACGAGGTAAGCGATCCCTCGCTCGCAGGCGAACACAGTCGATATGACACAAAGAATCGACAACCGTTGCCGGCGGAACTCGAACGGCAGATAATTGCCTCGCTTGAGAAAACGCTGCCAAACATCGACATGCTGCTCATCATGGATCAAGTGGAGGAGGAGGGGTGTGGCGTGCTGACCCCGAATCTAATCGCGGCGGTTAATCGGCTGGCCATCGAATTTCCGAAGGTCCTGTTTTGGGCCGATAGTCGTCGACGTATTCACGCCTATCGAAAAATGATCATCAAGCCGAATATTTTCGAGGCTACGGGACAGAATATTTGGGCGGAAAACGGTTTGTCCGATTTCACCCCAAACCAGCTACCCGAAACGCTCCGCCAATCGTTGCGTACATTAGTCCAGCGCAACGAATCGCCTGTGATCGTGACACTCGGTGCTCTTGGTGTACTCGTAGTCACCGCCGCCGATGACGCAAAATCCAGTGGAAAATGTGATCATGCCGAACGGAATCCCAAACTTTGCCGCCATGAAAAATCGCAAACAGAGCCCCAAATAGAGTTGGTGTATATTCCGTCGGTACACGTGCCTGAGCCGACCGATCCGACCGGAGCGGGCGACAGTTTCACCGCGGGGATGACACTGGCATTGGGAGCCGGCGCGACGCTCGAAGAAGCCGCATTGATCGGAAATCTCGTCGCATCCATTACCGTCCAACAGCTCGCCACCACCGGTACGGCCACCCCTGACCAGCTTCACCAACGCTGGAGGGAATACATGAACCGCTTGCAATAGCGGAAAATGGAACAAACAGGAACTTTGCAAAAGTGACCTGTAACGAAAATCGGCTAAAATCAACCAAAAACGCCCCCAGATTGGCGAAAATACCCATCATTTATGCGACGGTGGGCTTGAGTCTGCGTTTACGCAGTGTCACAATATTTCCCGTCGCGTTGTAGAGTACCTCGTCCATAAAAGTACGCATCAAGAGAATTCCACGCCCGTGGGAACGATCTAAACTGGTTGGATCGTCCGGATCTGGAGCGGAAGAGGGATCGAAACCGGGTCCCTCATCTTCAACACGAATTTCCAACCGATCCGGTGTAACCTGCGCGCGAACGTATAGTTTACGGTCTTTGTACGGAGACTGTTTAAGCCGTTCGGCAATTAGCTCACCATACGCCTCATCATCAATGCCGCGCAAATCGGACGAAATTTCCAAATTTCCATGATATAGGGAGTTTGTCAGCGCTTCCTGAATGGCCACGCCAATGCGCATCACCTCGCGTCCATCGCAAAATTGCAGCGCCGAGATTCTCGCCTGGAGATGAGCCACAAGCGAATCGACCAATCGCGGATCGCTATCAATGGCGAAAACCGTTCGAGAGTGAGTCACACAGCCGAGCAATTTCGCCTCAAAGGAACGTTTTTGCACCGCGAGCAAGACGTTATGCACCGTTCGCAATAATTCTACCTCGGCCAAACGTTTGGGAACGAAATAGGTTGCCCCCCTTTGGAGGGCATGAAGAGCTGCATCCTCGTTGAGCGGCGAAGTAACCAAAATCACCGGAATTTGAGGATAGTCATCTTGAATAGCCTCCAGAAGTTCCGCTCCATTGATCTCCGGCGATTTCGCCTCCGCAAGAAGGTCTGTCAAAATCAGAGTGGGTAGATGTTCGTGAATCGTGTTCAAGGCTTCACGTCCGGAAGCCGCACAATAGACTGTGATATTGGGATCTTCTCGAAGGATGCTTTCCAGAAGCCGCTGATCTTGGGGACTGTCATCGACGATCAGAATATCTGGCATTGCATTTCTTTCCATTTTCTTCAAAGGGCAGAGCCGGTGATAGGACGTAGTGAAGGGGGGGTAAGGCAATGTCTCGAAGTATCGATTTTACGCAGGGAAAGGAGGCCGTCATCTCACCAAGCTGTAACGACCTTTGAAAGCTCGATTTTCAACGTTTCGCTACCAATTCGAATGAAACGAACAGACACACAAGACGAACCAATCCGCAACCCTTCATTCACCCCGCAAAATCCGCACTAGAGCCAGACACCATGAGAGCCGCACACCCTCCGGACAACTTCCTTCCATTATAGAAATCTTCCAAAACAAAGAAAACAGCTTTTTCAAAAAAGTTCTCAATTTCTAGAACTTTTTTCCGAAATTTTGCGCACCCACATCGCCACAATCTACCGTAACGATGCCATCATTGCTGACTCTTCTTGGGAAGGAATGATAGTTTCCAATGTTTTCTGCACCCGCTCTTCAAGTAAAGCCAGCTGGTCAAAAAGCTCATGATACCGCGTTTCGAGCTCATCTGGAGTGGTAATTTCCACAGTTGCCGTACTCACAATGGTCTCCTATATGCGTCCATTTAAAAGTGGTGGAACCACCATTCTAGCGTTATGGTCGTATCCAAATTGGCATAAGGATTCCATCGGCCAATCGGACATTTGGAAAAGAGAAGTTCACGGTCACTCGCAATAATCGATATATTCCACACAACCACTGCCTCCGTTAATGAAAAATATGGGACTGAAAAACTCGGGATCAGCCGCTATCGACTCGAAAGTGGCAAAATTTGTCCAAATTCTTGGAATTTTCTGATTTTTCTAGCCTCCCCCAGTAGACAATTTCCAAAAAATGGTTATAAAGAGTGCTTCAGCATGGGGTGCGTCCGTATAGCCACGACTTTTCGTGTCATTCGCCGAGCGGTTCAGATGGGATTGCGGTGTGTCCGCATAGCCACGGTTTCCATGTCGTTCGCCAAGTTGGGGAATTCTCTCGATGGTGGAATATTCCCTCCAATGGCGTTTGCGGCAAGTTTTTTCGAGGATTGGCCGGGGTGCCAGCTTTGGGAAAAAACAGGTGGTAGATGTGGCTTTTGTCGAGCGAAAAATCAGTGGAGCAATGGTGTCCCCCCTAGGATCGGAATTTTAGGTAGCTTTAAGATAACGTGTATCGCAAAGTTTCTGCGGTACGAAGTTTAAGGAGGTTTTGTGTGGTTAAGCTGACTCTGCGGGAAAATGAATCCATTCAAGAAGCGGTGCGTCGATTTCGTAAGTTGGTAGAGCGTAGCGGCATCAAGAAAGAGATGCGTCGCCGCGAATACTATGAAAAGCCCAGCGAGATTAACCGTCGCGCTCGTCTTCGCGCGGAACGTCGTTCGAAGCGTGCCCGTACCCCGCAGGCCTAAGTGACATCACGATTTCCATGGGGCCCTATTACGACCGGTTGTGTGATTTTTCTGACCGGCGGGTTGATTCGTCGGTTTGTTTCATTGGCTAAGTCGTTTCGGTAAGCGGAGTCGGTCACGGACGGAAGTTTGAACGTGAGGTAATGCTTGGCGTATCGGGTTTTGGGGCAAAAGTTTCGATGGATTGAAGGTGCGTGATGCAATACTTTGGGCAAATAGTTCCGTTCAGCCGTGAGTGATTCCGTTCGGCTAGGGATTTTGTCCCTGGTTGAAAGGGGTGTCTGCCGAAGGGTTGGATCCGCTTTCTGCGAGCCTGATGCGAGGTTACCGATGGATAACCGCATTCGGGTGATTCTACAGTTGCCACAGACCTCTGACCATTATTGATCGAAGAATGCCGTGTTAATCTTTGAGATTGATGCGGTTTTTTTGTACCTCGATTAGATGAAGATTCTGCGGTTTTTCATTTGGAATGGGAACAAGCGATCTTATTTCCATCGAGCTTTGCGAAGATAAAACGTGTCCAATAATTTCATGATCGGGTATCATTTATCGTTGAGGAGGGAGTCCAGTGCAGTTTTTTCTGATTGACCGCATTACGGCGATGAATGCCGAGTTTGCGCTCGGATGTAAATCGGTATCACAAACGGAGGAATATCTGCACGAACACTTCCGTACAACCCCCGTTTTACCCGGTGTGATGGAAATCGAAGGTCTTACCCAACTTGCTGGCTGGTGGCTGCGCTGTCAACACCATTTTGAGGATTCGCAGATCGCGACCCTCCGCAAGTTGCAAAATGTCAAGTATGGCAGATTTGTACATCCCGGTGAAAAAGTCCTTTATCGAGTCACTTTTCGCAAGCAAGAAGGTCCGTTTTACGTTTTTGACGCTGTGGCGGAGATTGATTGTTCAGACGTGACAAGCCCGCCACAAGCACCATCGAACGATTCGCCAAGCGTTCCCATGGAGTCAGCCAGGCCTAGAGAGAAAATCGTGTCGGCCAAATTGACGATAGAATCTCAAATGCCGAACGATCCCGAAGTTGCAACGGCCATGCGTCAGCGACTTCAGAACTTTTATGAGCATTGTTTGTGGCGGGATCCAACCGAATCAGATAAGTAACCGATGGACGATAACACTCAGGCTAACCATCGACAGGCTAAAAAATTACGCAGGGGCACCATCATGTTATGGTATTGGGTCGATCGATATATCGAATTGCATCATGGAATTTCCGCAAAAGCGGTCAAAATGGTGACGGCGGCAGAACGGCATTTGTTTGATCAATACCCTGAATCGCCCCGTTTACCCATGTCGCTCATTATGGAGGGAATGGCTCAAATAGCGGGCGAACTCGTTTCGGATGCCATTGGTCACCAAAAGATGGTGATTATGGCAAAGATAGTCAAAGCGGAATTTTATTTTGACGCCATTCCGGGCGATTGTTTGGAATACTCGGCGACGATTTTGCAGTGTGACGCGGCAGGTTCACGGGTCAAAGTGACCTCTACGGTAAAGGGGTATGCGTCGCAATCGGAATCGACGGTTTTCGATGCGGAGAAGACGACGGCTGATCGCCGGCAGGCGGAGGTGGAGATCGTTTTCGCCCATTTGACACATCAAGCGGCGGAACAAGTGGATTCGAGTGGTCAGCCGCGTATGGTGCGATTCGGTCCGGAGGTGCTTCAGGAATGGATGGAACGCGCAGGGGCCTCGCAAGTTCGGAGCGTTGATACGGAATTGCCCCCCATTAGTGTACATTGGGTATAAGTCCGATTGGTGACGTCTCACAAAAAGTGTATATTTTGGTGGACACCAGCAGTCCGAAGCATTCCACATACGATTTGCTTGCTTTTCGGATTCAGACGGGGTAGACTGTAGACGGGGTCAGATTTTGGACGGGAACGGACTTTGGGGCAAAATTCCATCGTCCAATCGCTGTATACCCCCATATCCGTGGGAATAGGAAGAGAAAAGAGATGTCAGAATTATCGCGGCGAGAAATACTACGTAGTATGGCATGGTTGACGGTATCGGGAGCGGTTCCGTCTCTTTCTTTACAAGCATCGCACGCGGTCGCGGCGGAATCGCCCACCTCGACCGAGTCTGTACCGATCAAGTCTGCGCCAGAGGTGTCCACACGAGGCAAGTCGTCCGATCCCGTCTGGAATGTTCGAGATATTCCACGTGAACGAGTGAATATCACGGCGCATCGTGGTGCGGGGTTCCTCGCGCCGGAGAATACCATGGATGCGTTAGAGCTTTCGTGGAGCATGGGCTGTGTACCGGAAGTGGACGTACGTACCACAAAAGATGGACACATCATGATGTTCCATGACAACAATTTCGCTCGTGTTTTGACGAACGCCTCGGACGAGATGAAGAAGAAACGGCTCGAAGATTTGACGTATGACGAAGCCAAAAATTTGGATATCGGTTCTTTTCGGGGGCCGGAATTCGCGGGGCAAAAGATCGTCACCCTGGAAGAAATCGTGGGGGCATTACAAAAAGATTCGCATCGCAAAATCTACATTGACGTGAAAAACGTTGATTTTGCTAAGATGGCGGAAGCGACCCAGGCCGTTCACGATCAGGTGATTCTGGCGACAGGGAAGGAAAAGGATATTATCGCGTGGCGTCGAGTGGCTCCCCAAAGCGATACCTTCTTGTGGATCGGTACGTGGAACGACAAAGATGACACAAACATCGAAAAACGATTCGCATCGCTGCGAGCGACGAAATTTCAGGATATTGACCGTTTGCAAATCCACTGCCATATCGCAGCGGATGGCAGTATGATTCCGAGCGACGACTTCATTCGTCGCGCCGGCGTGGAACTTCGGCAATACGGGATCGAATTTCAGACAATGCCGTGGAATATTCCAGAGAATTTTGAGATTTACGGACGATTATTGGATTTGGGTACGGAAGGATTTGGTACGGATCGTCCGGATGTAGCAGTCACGGCGGTCCGTGCGTATTATGAATCCGCTCCGAACGCCGAGCGTTGGAATCTGCGCGACCATATTCCCTGTGAACAAGTGATCGTGCAAGGTCACCGTGGTGCGGGCGATCTCGCTCCGGAAGGCTCGTTGGAAGCGTTTGAGTTAGCGTGGCGTCTCGGTTGCGTACCGGAAGCGGATCTCCGTTTGACGAAAGATGGAAAAATTGTCTCGTTTCACGACAATGATTTCACCCGAATTATTCCAGACGCGCCGCAAGAAATCAAAAAGAAAAGTGTGGCGGACCTCACGTTCGAGGAATGCCGTCAACTTGATATCGGGCGTTTCCGTGGCGAACAGTTCGCCGGTCAAAAAATGCTCAGCATGGCGGAAATGGTCGAACTTCTTAAAGCGGATACCAAGCGACTTTTGTACATCGATATTAAAAAAATCGACTTCGCTCAACTGGCAGCGGAAACGGTCGGTGTCCACCCGCAACTCATCGTGGCCAGCACGAAGTATGAGGAGCTGCGAGCATGGAAACAGGCCGCACCTCGTTCCAAAACGATCCATTGGATGGGCGGACCTCAGGTGGATCTGCAACGGCGGCTCGACACGCTTCAAACGACCGATTTTGCCGATATCGACCAGTTGCAAATCCATGTACAGACCGATTCCAAGGGGCAGTTTTCGCCTGGTGACACTTTCTTACGCAACACCGGAACGCTCTTGCGACGGTATGGCATTTTGTACCAGACCTTTCCGTGGGGACAGAAAAAACCGGAAATTTTCCATCGTTTAATGGATCTCGGCGTAGCCAGCTTCGCTTCAGACGCTCCCGACGACGCCAAAGAGGCCGTGCGTTCTTATTATGCACAATAAGCTTTTGGCACCCTATCAAACGCTAAAACGTCCGATAGACCAATTTGGCAGCGGATACCAAAAACGCTCAATACTCTCGTGCACACAGAAATCCGAGGCCTGAGCGTTTTTGGTTTCTGTGGAGCCTCCGATTTCTATGTAGCCACCATCGCTTCGCGATTGTTCGTTGGTAAGCCAGCCATCGTCTTCGTCGATTTACCACCCATAAACAATGGCCGCATCCAATGCGATTCCCATGGCGGCGTGCATCGTCAGACTCGGCAGGATGGATCGTGTTTTCCACGCGACAATTCCCCAAAAAAGACTACCGGGGATACAGGAGAAAACTTCCATCGCGGGACCACCAATATGGAGCAGCGTCGCAAACGCTGTTTGAATCAGAATGGCGGTCGCTATACCTGTCTGTTCTCGCAGCAACGTCTGAAGAAATCCACGGAAAAAAAATTCCCACGCCACATAATAAACGAGGTATCCGCCCACGTGAATCGCGAACAGCGTCAGCGAGTCTGCAGCGTGTTTGTTAAATGGAAATTCGACCCGAAATGACGGCTCCGTGGCGCTCATCGCCCCCATGATCGCAAACAGCGGCAATCCAATCCCAATTAAACACCAGACCCAACGTCGTTGCTCCTCCGTACCACCGCACGAAACCCCGTAATCGGCAAATTTCTCGCGCAATCCGAATCGAACGACCATCGCGGGCAAAAGTCCCATGGATAGGGCAAAACTTCCGAATCGATAGAGTTCGGCCAACGTCTGTCGTGTCGTGTCAGTCCAATCGCTCGAGGCGACATGCGCGAGAAAAAATGGTTGTGTCCCGAAATACTTCCACACGAGAATCAAAACGGTCGCCCCAAGAATGGCCATCGAGGCTCGCCATTGGGATCGCTTCGACCAAAATTGCGATTGAATCTCTTTCAAAAAATCGAGTTCCGTTTGCCACTTCATCGGTATCTCTTTGCATTTAGGAATACGATCCATTATCCCTGACCATGTCATTCAAACCCCGAATCGCTCATTTCTTCGAATGTTTCAATTGACGCACACGTACAATCCAGTCCCAAGTCTGATCGACAGCTTCGCTCAATGGAGTGTATTGGTATCCCAACTCCTGCTGGGCTTTGGTACAGCGATAAGCGGCATGCTCGCAAAACATGCGCACCCAACCCGGCGTAATACGCGGATGAATTCGGAAAATTTTCGCCGCCGCAAGCTGACCACACGCAAACAACAGCGGAATATAAAAACCAAGCAAAATGCGCAGATGTTTTTTCCCACTCGCACGATCAATTTCGGAAAAGAACTCGGCTAAAGTCGCGTTGTCCCCGGCCAACAAATATCGCTCACCGACGCGACCGTTTCGTTCCGCAAGCATCATTCCACGCACCACGTCACTTACGAGCACCCAGTTACCGACTTTGCGTCCGAACATCGGCAAAAAAGGCATCCTCCACCGATCGTATTCATCCATCAGCGTGGTCACCGAATTGCTTTCCGTCAAAAAGCCCGGACCAAACACCCGCGTCGGGTTCACGATCACCAGTGGTACTCCCTGTTGAACGTATTGGATCGCAAGTTGCTCCGCTTGTACCTTGGTCGCTTCATACGCGTTGAAACACGTTTCGGTGATTCGCGGCTCGCTCTCCGTCAAAATCTGCCCCGTGCGAGTCGGTCCCAATGTCACACAGCTCGAACTCCACACAATGCGCTGCACCGAAGGCGTCGCTTTGGCCGCTTCCAACACATTCCGAAGTCCATCCACATTCAGCCGCGTGAACATTTGCGGATCAGGATCATAATTTTTCGCACAGGCGGCCAGATGGAAAATGCCGTCACATCCTTCCGCCGCCCGTGTGAGCGAATCACGATCAGTGATATCGCCTTTGATCCACTCCACTTGCGGCGATTGAAATGGATTCGTAGCGGGTGTGTCCCACTCCATACATGGTGGAACCGCGGGATGCCAATCACTTCCTCGGCGATGTACCGCTCGAACCATATCCCCACGCTGTACAAGTGCCGCGACTAATTGAGAACCAATAAAACCGGTCGCACCGGTGACCATGTACTTCTTCAATCGACACCGTCCTTTACCCTGTTCCACGAAAAATCACATCTCTTTTGGCCTCGAACCATTTCTCACCATGGGTGAAAAGATAGGCGACCTGTCCAAAGCCTTCCAATGTCGTGGAATCCCATCCATGCAACGCACAACACATTGTGCGGGCAAATTTGCTCCGAACACACGCCGACATACAGCCGCGTCCACCAACGCCCAAAACATGCCGCGCCATACGGCTGTCTACAACCAACCGTTGCCGATATCGACCATTGCCGACAATCGAACGCCTATTAATTTCTCCGTTGCCAAAAAGCAAACGTATCTCTAGAATAGAAACGATGCGATTCATCCCAGATTTAACGGGACCCATGTTCGGCGGAGAAGAACTTTTTGCTCCATCTTTCCATGGTCACCCCACCCCACACATTCCTCATGATGCCCACTCGCTCTAGCCCGTTGAACCCATCAGATCTGTGGAAGTTCGGATTTTTTCCAATCCGATCCACTAAGTCCCAATGATACCAAGCCACCTAACGACACAGAGCCATAAACGATTATACTGAACAATGAGGTTTTGAACACCACCTTATCAACGGTTTTTAAAAAATATTGCATATCACCCTTTTTACGCATATTAACACAAGGAAAAAGAGATGAAGCGTTTTCATTGGCATTGGAATATTGGTGTTTTTTCCATTTTGGTCACGGTGAGCCTCGGATTTGCGGCTCCATCTTTCGCACAGTCTCGCCCATGGAACCGGCGTCCCGCTCTCGCGGAGGGCAAACCTTCGGGCGAAGTGTTGAACCAAATTGGATCACTCATCCAATCCGCGGTTAACCAACCCTCCCCAGAAGCGGCTCCATCTTTCCGTGAAAATGGAACGGATAACACCGACAATCAGTATCATGTAGGAACTGGCGGTTTGTCGCAAAGTAGTCAAGACAATAGAGCCGGTCAGAGTGGGAATTTGTGGGATCAAGTGGATCCACGGACTTGGCAGGGGGATCCGGAGACATTATTTCCGAAAGACGAACCGGTCCAAATTCCCGGTTTTTCCGAAATTGCCGGATGGCAACCGATCTCGCTCGGTGGGAATCTAACGCTCCAAGCGGTCTATTGGAAACAGACGGGGTATGGAATCGGACGTGTTGAGTTTACACTTCCAAAAAGCGATGTTGATGTTTCCGTCGAGGAGGTAGGGCTTTCCGTTCAAGAACAAAATTCGCGTATCTACTATCCATCATTAGAGATACGTCGCATTCCACGTGTCGTCACCGGAGCGTTACAGTCGTCCGGTCGTCCGTTACTGGGACTGGTGGGCAATATTTTAGACCAGCCACCACGAGCGGTTTTTTATTTTCTCTTCACAGGAACTGAACCGCTCAATTTGGTAATCGCGACACCACGGCTAACCTCTTATACCGTCGTTCCGCGTCAAAATCAACCTCAATTCGAACAGGCCCAACGCGAGTGGTGGAAGTGTTACACCTCACGTCCCGGTCTATTGGAACAACAACCAGATTATCCACCGATGGTTGAAAATTATCTCAAATCCATGCTGGCAGCCCGTTTGAGTTTGCCACTGGAGCAAGATCCCAAGACCGAGCCGGATTGGATCGACGCATTGGCCTCGGATCTCGGAATCGCGGGGGTCACCGAATCCATGCGATTGGCTTATATTCGTAACCAATTTGCCAAACCACGTCCCATAGAAACCGCAAACATCCCAATCTCTCAACTTCAATCCGCTCTTCCCAAACTCCCTGATGGATATTTTGAAGAAAATGTAAAAAATACGCAAACTAAAAAAGAGATAGAGCCGCTTGCTTATGCGGTACCAGCGGAATGTTTTTACGTACGATTTGGTAAATTTGAGAATTTAGTTTGGTTGCAAGATTTAATGGGGCGTTGGGGAGGCGATGCGCAAAACTTGGTGGCCTCACGAGCGGTGGACAACCAATTGCAGCAACGATTCATGGATCGTCTCCAACAACGTTTAGACACCGTTTCACGGGCAGTCGGACCAAGCGTCATTCACGATGTGGCTTTGATCGGGATGGATACATTTTTTCAGGATGGATCAGCGTTTGGGATGGTTTTTCACGCCAAAAGTTCATTTCTATTCGAGACCTCGACCAATCAGTCTCGTGCGGCGATCACCAAAAAAGATCCCCATGTGACGCTTGAAAAAGTAACATTCGGCAAAACGGCAGGAACTTTGTTAGCCTCCGAAGACGGCCGGATTCGTTCATATTACGTGCGTGTCGGCGATTACCATTGTATCGCGAGTTCAGAGCACCTGGCGGCGAGGTTTGTCGAGGCGTGTCAGGGAATCCGCTCACTGGCGCAATGCCAAGATTTTCAAGCTGCACGCAAAGTGTATCCCGCAGAGGATGGCGATGCGGCGTTCGTTTTCGCTTCGAAAGCATTTATGCAAAATTTAGCGTCTCCCGCCTATCGGATTGAACTCGGGCGGCGTGTCCGGTCCATCGCGGAAGACGAAATGTTTTTACTGGCTTATCTTGCCGGGAATACGGAGCGTCTCAATCTCCCGTTACCCGCATTATCGTCAAAGGCGACCACCTCCACCAAAAGTGAAGTTATAAAAGATCCCAGAAACGACAAAAACAAACAAGATGCAAAACAAGAAGAAAAGGGCGAAACGCGGGAAGATTTTGCGAATCTCAATCCAACGATATCGGTTTTGCGTCAGTATCATTTCTTACCGGAATCATTTGGTGAACGCGAAGATGGAAGCATCCTCGGTCTGAATCCATTGGGCGACGTCGTCGATTCTCGTCGAGGTATTCGTGGAGCGTTTCGTCCGATTCCTGACATGGAAACCGACATGGTTAGTGCAACGGAAGCGTCTGAATATCAAAATTTTGTGACCGAGTTTGCGGTCCATTGGGATCAGTTGCCGCCCACGATCATCTCGATGAAACGACTCCCCATCGATACGGCGGGCAGCTACTATCGCCCTACGACACCCCCCCCACTATCGCCAAACATTCCAAACGTCCAAAGTGAAAAGACGACAAATAAAACAAACGACGATTTTGCCACAGTTGAGCGAATTGTCATCCAGGGGCAAGTTAGCTATTTGTTGCAGCGGTATATCGAGCCTATTTTGAGCCAACTTGGACCAGTACAGACCGACGAAGTCCAATTTGACCCACGGGAACGGCTAACTTTTGAGCTTTCACTCGCCCAAAATAGAGTATTTGGAGCCATTCGAGATATTGGGGTAGCGGTAGAATCTTTGCGGACTGGTACGATTCCATTTCACTCGCTCCCCGATTTAGCGGTGGGCTGGTTTGGCTTCCAAGGCGAACCGGGCACGCTGGCAGTCCTGCACGAGCGGTTTGCGTTGCCACCGAATGCGAACGGTCTTCGCCGTGGCTTCCTGAATCTCTGGGTGGGCCAGTGGAAATCAAGTTGGCTCTACTCCTTCCAACCAGAACTGATTTTGGAGGTGGCCTCCCACCTTTCATTTGTGCAATCCTCGCATCCAGCTCAGCTTCGCGTGCAGATTCAAAATCCGGAGAACGATCCCCAATTAACATCAATGATTCGATTTTTGAGTCAGGGACGCGCGATCCGTGCGAGCGCGGGTAATTTACGATTATTGAATCAACTATGCGTCCAATTCCGGATTCCACCGGAGGAATCACGACACACCGCCGAACTATTGCTGGACGCAAGGCTGGTGGATCCCTTTGAAGGGGACTATATTTATCAAAAAACGTCTGAACGTAGCGGGTATTGGGTCACGACCAATTGGGCGGATATTCTCGCGGGTCGTGTGGCTAACGCACCGCTTTTGGAGTGGTTCCGGGGCCTGCGAACGGACCTGTCCGCAAACGCGCAATCCATTCAGCTGCATCTCGAGACAGCAATGCAACTTTCAGACCAAGTGCGTCAGGCGGCGACCGATTCTCAAAAACAAAATCAGGAGGAAATCGAATCATCCGACAAATCTGGCAAGTTGGCGAATTCGCCCCGAGAAAAGGAAAACCCTTCTCAAGCTAAAACGTCGAAGCAGGAATCCGAAAAGCAAAAGGACGACAGAAAAGGAAAGCAAACTTCCTCAGATATGAAAAATGGACTCCGTACAGAATCCGGATCGTCGGCTGAACCATCCACAGAAGAGTCCTCCATCGAAGACCTCTTGGTAGAATAGAACGTATGAAACAGATTGGCTATTTGAACAATGGCTATTTGAACAATTTGAAATTCGCGTCATCCGACCGATGACGACCTTACTTCTGAGGAGATATGTTTTCGATAAAAAATATGAAATTTACCGGAAAAAAAGGAGTCCATTGGAAGAGAGCCGTTGACGATTAACGAAGATTATGGTAGCATGAGGCGATTCTGAGATTCCCTGTAAACGGTCCACAGGGATGGTATGATTGATGTTTGACCGAAACAAAAGGAACGCCGAACGCTTGTTGGAAATCGCTAAGAACGTGATGCCGCACCGGTTGCGGAATGACGCGATTAGAAAGGACTCGAGATTGAGGTCCGCGATACAAACAGGACTTAGTCGGTGTGCGAAAGGGTGGAATGCTATGGCACAGATTCTCGTACAGGACTTAATTGACGCGGGAGTTCATTTTGGACATCGAACCAGTCGTTGGAACCCCAAGATGCGTCCGTATATCTACGGTCGCCGTAAGTTAATCCATATTATTGATGTTCGTGAGACGGTTCGTGGTCTGTTGCGTGCGAAGAAGTATCTTCGTCAGGTAGCGGCTGGCGGCAGTTTAGTTCTATTTGTGGGAACCAAGCGTCAAGCGAACGAAACGGTTGATCGTCAGGCAAAGCGATGCGGTATGCCGTTTGTTAGCGATCGTTGGTTGGGTGGTACGTTGACAAACTTCCGTACGATTCGTAGTCGTCTAGGTCGTTTGGAAGAACTGGAAGCGATTCTGGGTGGTGAAGAGATTGCTTCCTACTCGAAGAAGATGCAGTCGTCGCTTCAACGTGAATTCCGCAAAGTGTACCGAAACCTAAACGGTTTGCGTACGATGAATCGGGTTCCGGAGGCAATGGTCATCATTGATCCGAAAAAAGAGAAAAACGCGATTCGTGAGGCCAAAAAGCTCGGCATTACGACCGTTGCGTTGATTGATACCGATAGTGACCCCGATTTGGTCGATCTGCCGATTCCTGGTAACGACGACAGTATTCGCGCGATTGAGCTAATTCTTCAGGAACTGTCCAATGCAGTGATCGCGGGATTGGGTGATTCGGGCAATTTG
>JAQVKF010000255.1 GCA_028694795.1 Thermoguttaceae bacterium
CTATGGATTCCGACGCAATGCGTCACGCGGCGGAGCGGTCTGGCGGAGCGACCTGCTTGGCGGGAGAGGAATCAGAACTGTGGCCGCAACTTCCCCTAGGTGAAACAGTCCGGTTCGTGGACGAAACCCCTACCACGCTTTGGAACACATGGTGGTGGCTTTGCGCGTTTTTCATCTTGCTCAGTCTCGATTTTTACCTAAGTTCCGCACGTTAGCAACAACCGTTAGACGCGAATCGCCGCGTCAATCCAATGGACGCTTTACGCCGTATCTGGTATTCACGTGGGTAGCGGGTCTGGATTCCACCCCGTGGATAATGTTCCGTGTAATGGTCTATCCTATCACTGCACATAAGCTCGCTGGCCGCCACGATCGATAATCGCTCCACCCAAACTACCAAAAGTCGTTTGATACGTGAATCCCATCTGAACAGCAATATTTTTCAAATTCCGGAACGATTTAAAGCTATCGTCCCAAACGCAAAAACTCAAATACCACTTATTTTGCGGAAATTTTTTAAGTTCATCCGTCAATTGGGTAAGCTCGGTTGATTGGGTTAAATCAAATCCGGCCATTGGATTCGGCAGCGTCACAATTCCGTCCACTGTTTCACCCACCACGACGAAATCGTTCAAGTTGAGTAGATTTTTTCCCTGCCGCAGCATTTCTGGACGATGCCAAAAATAGACACGTCCAAATCGCAGAACTAGGACCACGGACGTTTTATCTTCGTCGAGGCGCAGACGCGGCAATTCGGTTTGAATGGTATGTTGCTGACGTAACTTCACCAGCTCTTCTTGCAGCGAGGCCAGTTGCCGACGCAATTCAGCCAAGCGTTCCGCCTGCGATTTTTGTTCCGCATCGAGCGAATCGGCTTGCGTGCCTAGCGATTTTACCGAACTATCTAAACGTGCGATTTCGGCAGTGAGCGTCTTTTTTTCCCGCCGCAATTGCAGTAATGTTTGCCACGCTTGTAATTCTTCCGGCGAAAACAACGTCTGTTGAAGCTGTTCGGCACTTTGACGTGTGACCTCATACGCGTCAATTTCCGAGGTCACTTCGGCCAATTGTTGCCGCAGTTGAGTCATTTCCAACTGTCGAGCCGTCGAATGTTTTGCCCCCGTCAGTCCGGGCAGAGCGTCGGAACTGCGCAGCAAAACGATTACGAGCATCGCCAGAAAAACGATTCCGCCGAACGTATTGCAAATCGTGTCCAGCAGCAGTTCGAGACTTCCGCCCGTTTGTCGTCTTCTTCTACATCTCATTTTTCTATGGCCCGTTCACACAAACGTCATACCATTTTGACCGATGCTACCGCTTGTACGTATGGTAAAAAGTTTTTTGGGGTGGTTTTGGGGGAACTTTTTACTAGACGGTGGTAGTTTCACTTCTTGTCAAGTTTACATTACCCTTGACTGGTAAAAAGCTCCCTCCCCATATCTTTTTTGTCCGTTCAAAAAGATTTACCTATGGTGTGTTCACTCTGTTAATATAGGACAAACAGGTCGAGCAACGGCATTTTATTTCGAATTTTAGGGGACAAGATTCCAATATAAATACACCATATTGCGTAAATTTCCCATATACATTCAATTTTTAGTGTGAACACGCCCTAAAAAACCATTAGGATTTACCACGGATAATCGCTAAAACCACCATTTCCAGCATCGGCATTCCAGCATCAATCGAAATATGCCACTCCACTTTGGGATATCACTCTGGCGATGTGCTGGGAGGTGGAAAATTGCGGATCGCGCGATAACCATGCAACTCATGAAACGGTGCCACAACACTCATCAATTTACCTGATGGGTCAAACACCGCAATCGCCGCCTCCGCTATCGCATTCGAACCATCCTGTTGACGATCACGATGGAGCGTTCCACCGTGGATCATCGTTTGAAAAATGGACGTTGGCCCCGTCGCGTTACTCAACGTAATTCCGCCCGACGCTACCGTGTCTGACATAGTCTCGTCCAATCTCGCTTTATCCAACACGATCGCCTCATCATGAATGGTGCCGCATTTTGAAGCCGTCGAATCGCTGACAACTTCAGGACTGGCCACGTCATCCTTGGGTATTTCCACGGATGGTGCGACGACCAACGCCTGATTTTCTTCACATTTCGTGAATGAAACAACCTGTCCCATCTGCAATTGACGTCCGAGCGCGGTCGGCAACACCATTCGCGGCAAATAAGTCACACCCCATTCCACCGGTCGCAACGCCGCTTGGAACAGTCGTAAAGCCGAGGCTATTTGTGTATTTCGTAACGTCTCCATTTCTGACGAAAGAGGTGGTTCGCCACGTCGAATATTGGGAAATTTCAGAACGTCGGGCAAGCGAATCGCCCGCTTGATGCCAAAAGGTCCCACCGCCGTTCGTGTCAACGACGCCATCACCGCCCTCGTTCCAAGCCGCTGCGCAAGATCCCGTCCGAAACTTCGCACGTATGTACCACTACCACAGCGTAATCGAAACCGTATTTGCGGATATTGCGCAAATCGTGCACCTTCGCTGCCTGTTGCCCCCCACCCCTGAGAATGCTCGGTATTTTCCAGCAGTTCAAACGCATAAATATCGACTGGTCGTGGTGGAATTTCGACAAGCTCACCACGACGGGCTCGATCGTAACAACGTTTCCCATCCAATTTGATGGCGGAAAAGGCTGGCGGCCGCTGCATGATTCGTCCGCACATGGCGAGTCCCGCTGCTGCGATTGCCTCCCGCGAAGGCACCACCACACTAGGCACGGGCGTCAACGGCGAATCAAGATCATCCGAAGCACTCGTCACTCCCAGCAAAAAAGTCGCGAGATATTCCTTCGGCCCTCGATGCACATACTCAATCAAACGCGTCGCCTCACCGGTTGCGACCACGAGCACCCCCGCCGCAAGCGGATCAAGCGTCCCCGCGTGACCGATTTTACACCCCTTCCCCACAATACGCAACACCGCGTCTACCACCGTGCGAGAAGTCATTCCCGAGGGTTTATTAATATTCAAAAAACCGTGCATGGCATTCTTTTCTATCAGCGATTTTCCAATACGAATGACCTGATCGGATATATGATCGACGGTCAAAACGCCGACGGCTGCGTGGGAGTCGCGATCTTGGAGGCATCGGCCGATTCCAGATTCTCATATAAAATACGTCGAACCTCCAAAATGGCGCGAGGATTGCAGTGGATGGAAATATGATCGGCTGGCACCGCGATTTCACTTTCCGCCGCCTCTAAATGCGCACTTTGGCACTCGACAATTCCGTCCCCTTGATGCTTTTGACGAAACGCCTTCCAGATACCCTCCGGTGGTAAATCGCCCATAATATTATGCCGGTGTACCCCCGCCGGCGTCGGAAGCCCCAATAACGTCTCGTGGAGCCGTGTCGAAGGAGCTAACGAATCGACGCTCGTTTCCAAACGCAAAAGCGAATCGGACGGAATCACTCCCGGATTATCCAAAAAGAGCGTCTGCCGCGATTGTAACAATTGTACCGGCCAATGAATTAATTTCGTCGCAAACCATTGGGTGGTATTGTTGGCCACTTTGCTACCGCGATGCGGCGTGCCAAGTGTGATGACACGACGAACGGAGGGGTTGCTTTGAAAGAAAAACGTTTCACGCATCACCGATTTGGCTTCAGGCGAAGTTTTGAGTTCTTCCAATGGCACGTCGCTTGCGAGTTTCCAGACTTCATCGCCACTCGATACAATCTGCATTTCCGCAAGTAGTCCCCCCATACTGTGGCCGATAAGCACCATTTCGTCCAGCGAGGAATCTTGATGATTTGGATCAACCGTTTGCCGCAATTCCGTCATATCATGCCGCAATAGGGCCGCGCTGCTCCAATATGGAAGGCCCGTTGGATAGAGGTAAAACCAAAATTGATAACGCTGACGAATCGTCGGATCGGCGTACAAATCGTTAAACATCTGTATCCACGTCATCGGACTCGACCATAGGCCATGAACCATCAAAACGGGAATTTTTCCCGGTTGGTATGGTTGAATCATATACAAGCCCGCGATGCGTCCCGTGTTCGAGTCCGTACTATTACCCAACACGACGGTCGATTCGGAAGACTGCTTTTTAAGTGAGCAAATCCCATCCCCATCTTGTTCATTTTGATCATCCGACGCATTTTTGCTCGTTTGACTCAAACGTGACGCCGAAGATTCGGTAAACCCGGCGATTTGATGTTTATTACCAAGCAAGGGATTATTGCCCAAATCTTCGAACGAGCCGAGCATTTTTTGCGGATTGATCAACCCCAACGTCGAAATTTTCATCTCGTCCGCACCGCTCAGCTGCCATGCGAGAACGGTTGAAAAATCGCTTTCAAGTGAAACTGTTTGCCCATGAATCGAAATCTGAACGGTGGAAAGCGTATCGTACAAATCCAACGGATCGATCGTTGTGGGATGATCGAGATCAATAT
>JAQVKF010000256.1 GCA_028694795.1 Thermoguttaceae bacterium
ACGTTACGGCTCACTCCTCATCTGTGACGAGGTAATGACCGGTTTTCGTGTGGCGTATCGTGGAGCACAATCACGGTTCGGCATGGATCCTGATCTGACGACGTTCGGAAAAATTATCGGCGGCGGGTTGCCCGTTGGAGCGTACGCCGGACGTGCGGAGCTGATGAACCATATCTTGCCGGCGGGCAATGTTTTTCAGGCAGGGACGCTCAGCGGAAATCCACTCGCCTGTGCGGCAGGCATCGCCACGCTGGACGTGTTGCGCCGGCAAAATCCGTATCCGCAACTCGAATCGCGAAGCCAACGTCTGGCCGAGGGCATCGCTCAAGCCGCAAGCCGAGCGGGACAGCCCCTTTGCGTTCAGCGTGTGGGTTCCATGATGACCTTCTTCTTTCAAACCGGTCCGATCGTCGATTGGACGACCTCCGCCCAAAGCGACACACACCGTTACGCCCGCTTTTTCTGGGAAATGCTTGATCGCGGAATCTATCTGCCGTGCAGTCAATTCGAAGCGATGTTCGTTTCGACCGCGCACAGCGACGCCGATATTGATCGAACGCTCACCGCCGCACGCGAATCGTTCGCTGCCATCGCCCAATAAATTTTGTTCCACCACGTCTGAACACACGCTCGATCATGGCAACCGTGTGAATGTGAAGCATTCTGGGAGTTGGAAAGAACCCGGAGCACGGTATTCAAATGCGCATCAACCACGGTCGCTCCGGTGTGGAGCGGAACCGTGGAGTGGTGCTGTTGGGAACAGCTCACGATTGTGGATGGTTATCGCGACGGAAAATTTCCATCGCTTTCGCCTCCTCAACATCCGGATCACGTCCACGAATTTTGTGCCACCATCGGCCAAGATCGTACCATAGCGAGTAGGCAGTCGGTGTCACAAGCAATGTCAACAGTAGCGAAAGCGTCTGTCCACCGAGGATGACTTTGGCCAAACTCGCGCGCGACGCCGCACCAGCACCGGTCGCCAGAACAAGCGGAATCATCGCCGCGATGAGCATCACGGTCGTCATCAAAATTGGACGCAATCGGGTTTTGTTCGCCTGTAAAATGGCCTCATGACATTTCATCCCACGACCGCGCAAGACGTTCGTGTAATCGATCTGTAAAATACCATTCTTTTTGACAATTCCAAATAACATAAACAGACCAAACATCGCGTAGGTATCAAGATTCGTTCGCATCAAAACCAACGAAATAAACGCGAATGGCAGGGTCAGCGGTAAGGCCAGCAGAATTGAAATCGGATGGACAAAACTTTCAAACTGCGCCGCCAACACCATATACATAAAGATAAAGCTCAGTAAAAACGCTATCAAAAATCCCTGCAACGACTCAGCCAGAATTTTCGAGCGTCCGAGAAAACGAATTTGATATAATGAACTCAAATTCTTCTCGGCAAACACCTGATTCAAAAACGTTTCGACCTCAGATACGGTATCCGAAAGAGCTTTGTTGCCGGTAAAATTCGCGTAAATAGTCACACGTCGCTGCCGAGCGAATCGCTCGATCACCGCAGGTCCTTGCGATGGTTCCAAATCCGCTACACTACTCAGCTGGACCAGTCCGCCGCGTGTCGAAGGCACCATCATGCGCGCAATCGCCTCGATACTATCACGACCGGCCAAATCCGCTCGCAACCAAACGTCATATTGTTCGTCAAACTCTTTGTATTGCGTCACATCCGAACCTCCGACGAGAATTTGAAGCGTTTGCGCAATCGTCTGGACTGAAACGCCGAGATCCGCCGCTTTTTCACGATTCGGATAAATTCGGAGTTCCGGTTTACGCAGCAATAGGCTGGTATCGACATCGGTATATGCTGGGTCACTGTTCAAAAATTTCATCGTTTCTTGCGCGATTTCTTCGAGCACATTCAAATCGGGCCCCATCACGGCGACCGTAAATTGCGAAGAACCGGCACGCCCTCCTCCACCGAACCCGCCGGAAGCATCCGAAACCGCAGGACGCATTTCAGGATAACTCTTCAAAATTTGACGCATATCGTTTTGAATATCGAATTGCGTAAAATATTTCCCCGGATTTGGTTCTTTTTTACCGGTGATCGCCAACCACCAAAACATGGGGTCCATCCAATTTCTCGCGCGTTCTTCCACGGGCGGCATTTTGTAGAAAATGGTCGCACGCGTCACCTCGCCCTGAGCTTTGGTACTATTGCCGGAACCAATCGTCGTCAAAATATAATCTTTACCACGTAGTTTTGAAACTTGGCTTTCGACCTCACTGACGACTTGATCCATTTTTTCGAGCGTATATCCTTCCGGAGCGGTCATCGAGATATTGATTTCTCCCGTATCGTCGCGCGGCATCATATCGAAACCGAGGATTTTCAGTTGAAAAAACAGCGGCGTCATCGCAACCAGCAGTACGCATAACAGGAGCACGGCAGCACGATGTCGCAAGGTAATTTCCAGAATCTTCATGTACTGCGATTCGACCACACGCCAAATCGGTCCATGCGAGCTCTTCTCACCCTTCAACGGTTTTAAGAACCGCGAACAGAGCATCGGCGTCATCGAAAACGAAATACACATGGAGAAAAAAATCGCAATGCCCACGACAACGCCAAAACAGCTAAACAGCAACCCCATACGCCCTTCCATCGTGGCAATGGGTACGAAAATCACGAGCAGCGACATCGTCGTCGCAAAGACCGCAAGCGCAATCTCACTCGTGGCCGAAGATGCCGCCTCACGAGCCGAGAGGTGGTATTCTTCCATATGTCGAAAGATATTTTCATGGATCACAATCGCATCATCTATCACGATTCCTACAGCCAAAATCATACCGAGCATCGTAATGTTATTGAGCGTGTAATCGAGCATGTACATGACCACAAATGTGGCGATGATCGAGGTCGGAATGGAGGTGGACGCAATGATCATCGTCCGAATGTCGCCAAGGAAGAATAGGACCGTGAGCGCGACGAGAATCGTGGCGATCACGAGATGGAACTGAACTTCATGAATCGAATTTTTGATGAATGTGGATTGATCACTGGTTACCTGCAGTTGAATATCGGCCGGCAGAGCTTCCCGCAAAACGGCTAAACGCGCTTTCACGGCATCCACCACCGCAACCGTATTGGAACCGGACTGTTTTTGGACGGTCACAGTCACCGCGTTTTGTCCGTTAAGCCGCACAATACTTCGCGGTTCTTCGAATGCATCTTCCACACGAGCGATATCCCGAATTTTAACGAGAAATCCGTCCTTATTTACGACAATCAGATCGAGAAAATCCCTCGTATTTTGGATTCGTCCCATCGTGCGCAGCGTTACTTCACGGGCACCTTGGTCCACACGTCCGCCCGGTACTTCCATATTTTCACGCACAAGAGCCTGCCGCACCTGTTCAATGGAAACATCTAACGCATTCAGTTTGTCCGTATCGACATAAATTTGAACCGCACGCAACCGTCCACCCGAAAGATAGACCGAACCGACACCTGGCAGCGATTCGAGATTCTCCTTGACCTGTTTTCGAGCGATTTCGGTCACTTCCTGAGCCGGGCGTTTGGCTGAAACCGCGATATAAACAACCGGACTCGCGTCGATTTCCAATTTTTGCACAACCGGCGTTTCACAATCACTGGGCAGTTGGCGAATAATTCGCTCCACCTTATCGCGGACTTCCTGTGTCGCCACATCTCTATCTTTTTCGAGAACGAATTGAATATTGACATACGACGAACCTTCTCGCGTCGTCGAAGTCATTTCGTCAATCCCTTCGATCGTGTTACACGCCTCTTCCACCAACTTGGTCACGTTGGTTTCCATCTCCTCGACACTCGCGCCGGGAAGTGTCGTTTGAATAGAAACGACCGGCATATCCAGATTCGGCAACAAATCGACGCCTAACGAAAAATAGGCCATCGTCCCCAACACCAAAGGTGCCGAGATCAACATCGTCGTAAAAATCGGACGACGTATACAAATATCCCAAAATCGCATCGGAGTTTACTCGTAGGGTTAATGAATGGGCAGGGCAGGGATGGCTATCCAGAGGTCGGACGGATAATCGATTCGAATTCCCCCATCCGACACACGGAACTTTTCACATTATTTTTGAACGTCCGGCTCTTGACGTTCGGGAATCTTCGCGCTATCGGCCTGTACAACATCGCCCGCGGCGATACCAGCGACCATATTGCCGGAATTTTCCAAGTTTTTCGATTCTTCAGTCGCACGCAAATGGACCGGAGATTCTTGATAGAGTGAACCGAGATTCGTCACCGCAACCCACATCCCTGGTTCCATCGCTTTTTCACCTTCAACGGGCGTCACCTCGATCCAATTTTCCCGTTTATCTGTCACCGGGTCCACCACCGAAATTTCTTCACCCGTCTGCACGATCACCGGTTCCACCGTCGTGTTTTCCTCTGCCGAGATCGGAA
>JAQVKF010000257.1 GCA_028694795.1 Thermoguttaceae bacterium
GGCGATCCAGCACGATGCCCATCAGATTTTTCATGGCGCAGGAAATATTCGCACCCCCGTGATGCTTCAATACGGGCACATTGATCCAGACATCACTATCGAGAATCGCTTGGTGAACCATTGCTTTTTTGAGAGATTTACCTTGTGGAATATCTACTTCACGATAGTAAGACTCATCATTTCCAGGCATCACCTTGGCACCAGCCGCTTCCGCCGCCTCTGGAATACCGCTGGTTGCATAGCACTTTTTCCATTCGTCACAGGTGTGATCGAAAACGGTCACTTGTGAGGCTCCAGCCGCCAAACACGCCTTCACAATCGCCGCGATCAGTTCCGGGCTGGTATTCGCGGCCAGTTCCGGCTTTCGGTCCCAACCGATATTCGGCTTGATGGTGACTTTTTGTCCCTTTTTCACAAATCGTTCCATACCACCAACCTCTTTGATCGCCGCTTCGAACATCGCCACCGGTTCACCACCCATAACCGCGACGAGATCACACGGCTTTGCCGGTGCTGTATTTTGTGCCGAAAGATTCTTGGCCGCACCGGTCATCGCCACGGCGCTCGCAAGCGTGGCGGTACGCAAAAACTCTTGACGATTCATACCCGACATGAATGAACTCCTATGGTTATCCTCTTTTAATGAAACACGCGTTAAACGATACCCCATACACCGTCACGAGTCAATCATCCACGCAACGATTTTTTCGGGGAATATCACGTTTTCGCCACGAAATACAAAAGGTGTCAGGGACAAAAACTCCTGACTCAAGCCAATCCAAGCCATTATAGGCGAGAACTTGCTTTCAATGCTTGTTCAAAATCTTCCTGAATATCGGCGATGTCTTCAATACCGACGCTCACACGCACCAAATCGCCCGACACACCAGCCGCGTCCAGTTCCACTTCGGAAAGTTGACGATGAGTCGTGGAGGCCGGATGGGTCACGATCGTTCGCACGTCACCTAGATTCGTCGCATGGATGGCTAATTGGACCGATTCGACAAATTTCTCCGCTGCTTGCCGACCACCCTTGACGCCAAATGCCAACATCGCACCGAAACCGTTTTTAAGGTAACGAGTTGCCAGCGCGTGACTCGGGTGACTTTCCAGACCAGGATAATTCACCCACGAAACCATCGGATTCGCTTCGAGCCACTGAGCCAAGGCCATCGCGTTTTCACAGTGACGCTGCATCCGAATATGGAGCGTTTCCAAACCTTGGAGGAAAAGAAACGCGCTATGCGGAGCGAGTACGCCGCCATAATCACGCAACATGTGCGTCACACAGCGGGTAATAAAAGCCGCCTTGCCGAAACGTTCGCAAAAATTGACTCCATGGTACGCCACGTCCGGATGCGTAAGGTGTGGCCAGCGTTCTGGATTTTTCGTCCAATCGAACCGGCCACCATCCACGACGATTCCCCCCATACATGTGCCATGTCCACCGATAAATTTGGTCGCACTGTAGACCACGATGTCAGCACCATGTTCCAATGGACGGAACAAGACCGGGGTCATGACCGTATTGTCGATCACCAGTGGAACCCCCGCCGCGTGGGCCACTTCCCCCAACGCCTCATAATCGAGGATATAGTTACTCGGATTGGCGACCGCCTCGATGAACACGGCTCGCGTACACGGTCGAATCGCCGCCGCCACCTTCTGCGGATCTCGTGCATCGACAAATGCCACACGAATACCAAGCGATTCAAGCGACTTGCTAAACAGCGTCACCGTACCGCCGTAGATCGCGGCGGAAGCCACTACATGAGGGCCTGCATCTGGAGTCTTTTGCGACTCACGAATGTCACCCAAAATATTCATAAGCGCAATGAACGTCGCCTGTTGACCGGACGCGGTGGCCACGGCCCCCACCCCACCTTCCAACGCCGCGCAACGGGTCTCGAAAACGCCCGTCGTCGGATTGTTCAAGCGGGTATAAATAAATCCCGGCACTTCGAGATTGAAAAGCTGCGCCGCGTATTCCGCCGATTTGAAGCTGTACGCCGTCGTCTGATGGATCGGCAACGCGATACTGCCCGTCTGCGGATCAGGGCGTTGCCCCGCGTGAATCGCCAATGTGCCGAGCCGATAATGCTGCTCTTCCGACATCCTCATCTCCTCTTATCGTATCCTATGATATTCTTATCGTATCCTGTAATATCTATGGTCTCTCGACGATGTGACCATCGAATGTAAATATTCTCTTCACGAGCCACAAGTCAACGCCCGGACGCTTGGTACGTCTTCCAATTTTTCCCCCCGCCCTTTCGTGGTAAGACACATCAGCATGGCAGGCCATTCCTCTCGGCCCTCGGTCAACCACTTGGTACGGCGCATCCATACCGCTCATTCGTCAATGACCGTTTTCTTATCCCAGTATCGCGCGAATTCGGAATTGCGATAATCGACGGCATCATCATCGCCGCTCACCTCGTACCAATTCGGAGCACGCCACGACGCTTTGCCCTGCCGCCCTTCCAGCCGATCATGATCACCATCCGGAACGACCGAGTCCAAAAGCGTGTCCTCCAGCTCATTCACACGCCAGGTAAAGAATTCTAATGAACAAGCCCAATCGAGGTACATGTCTTTCATACTTTCCGTCGAAAACGTAAAATCGTCACCAATCAGCCAATCTTCGCCGGAACCGCCAAAAATCTGATCCGCTCCCGTACCGCCGATTAAAATGTTATGTCCGCGTTTCGCCTGAATGCGGTCGTCCCCCGCGCCGCCGTAGATCAGCGTGCCAAACGAGCAGCCCGACAGCTCATCCACATAGTCGGAGCCGACCACAATCTCAATAGGCGACTTCACCGCCAGCGTCTGCCCCGCGTGGAACGGATTCTGAGCTTTACTCGTACCAAGTTCCAACTTGACGCCGCCGTCCATCGCCGAAAAATCAAGCTGATCCACGCCCCATTTATCCACAATCGTCGTTTTGGATGGAAGCCCTTCATTAACTGAAAATTCAAAGCGAAAAACATCGTCGCCCAAACAACCGTCGAGATTCAGATTCTCGACCTGAAGCGTCAACTCGGTCGTCGCGTATTTTAGCCCTGCTTGCGTCAACACCAAAAGGTCGTCGTCCGGTGTTCCAAGGAGATTGACAATATCATCACCACCGCGTCCATCGAACGAGATGTTCAACACCGCATCCGACTCGTCATCAGGCCAACCGTTGAGGTCCCACAGCAAAACGTCTCGTTTCGCGTTGCCTAAAATTTCAAGCGTTGGCATGGCGTCCGGTGATTCCGAAAATACGACGCCCTTCCCCTGGCAGATTTGAATTTTTTGATCACCATCAGCCCATGATTCTCTCAGAATCCAACCCGTTTGATCACTCCAAAGCGTCACGACATCTTCCGACGTAAACGCTCTATCCAACACATCAATCGTCACTTCCATTCGACTCGTTTGACGACCACTGTCGGTCGCGGTGAGCGTCAAATGGTACAAATCGTCGTCATTCTTCCCACGAAAGCAGTCCGCACACAACGGCGATTTCGAGTAAATCGCAAACGAACTCGGACCGCCATCTACCGAAACGATTTCAAACAATTTGGCATCATCACCACTGAGCGTCATTTTCGTGATCGAATCGCCGTCCGGGTCCGTCGCCGCCAGATACCCAATCAGCATACTGTATTCATCGACTTGGAAAGCCTGTTCCACATCGCCGTTCACCCAAAAGCCGATATCATCCGGAGCCTCATTCACATTTTTGATCTGAATCGTCAACGAATCAAGCCATTTTGCCTGTCCATTGACACTCGTCAGGACCGATACGGCGATCGTCGGCGTCGTTTCATAATCAATGTTCGAAGCGACGGAAATCTTACCGGAAACCGCATCCATCGTGAAAAATTCGGAGCCTTGCACCAGCTCATAACTGTACGCCGTTCCACTAGCCGCACGCGTTGCCGGTTTGACCGTACCCACCACCGTTCTGAGTTTGGCGTTTTCGCTCACCGTAAACGCACGTGTGGGCTGTTGGATTCCACCAGAAGGTAACGGTAGCGGACCGTTGGAAACCTCGGCGTTGGCGGCTTCCGAGAGATAGGAGGCTTCTTGCGTACTTTCTATTTCGAGCTGGATGGATTGCAGGTCGGCGGAAACGTCCGCGACCTCATACGGCGCGACCACACAGGGCAGCCTCCCGCCACGCGCCGCCACATCCATCGTATCCATTCCAGGAGTTGTCAACGACAACAGCTGACGCGATTCCAGATTTTCAAGCCGCATTTCACGTAGAGCGTGGTTGGAACGTTGCGTGGACACACGATGCGACAGAGATCGACCCGCCAGAAAAAAACGCATACAAAGCTCCTTAGTAAAAAAAGGGAACACCTCTCCGCCCATTATATCCGATTGGATATTGATTGTGTACTTATCTCTCTCGTTTTGTCCGGAATTTCGACAAAACC
>JAQVKF010000057.1 GCA_028694795.1 Thermoguttaceae bacterium
CTTAGCGGATAAGTACTTGCGTCGACTCGAATCGACGTTATTTCATCGGCAATGGGCCAAACAGTATCGAGCGGTGATGGCGGAATTGGCCCAACAGAAGACCGTGGAGGCTTCCGAGAGTTCGTTGGCGGCTAAAAATCATTCGGCTCAGAACATGGATGGTGACGTTTTATTGACGACCGACGCGATTGTGGCCGATTTTCGTCGCGTGAAGCGACGGATGCCGACAGTCGACCAGCTGGAAACAGAAATGATTCCGGATGTCTCGGTGTACCAACAGCTTCAGAAACAGGATATGAGCCATGCGCCACGCGAGATGCGAGAATTGAAATTCGTGTTTTTGATGATGGTTCAGGAGATGGAGCCTTTCATTGCCGAGTTGTCCGCCTATAGTCGTGACTTCCAGGTAAAGGTGTTGCCAGCCCATTTTCAGGAAGCCGTCCTGTTCACGCAACTGATGACGGGACAAAAGACATTCGATAGTGTTCAGTTTTCGCCTCAGATCATGGCCGAATTTGAATTATGCCGGCGTTTTATCGACGAATACAAACGTGATCATAACGTGGAACGGATGAGAGAGCAGTTTAACACCCAGCTTCCCGGTACTTGGTGGCAATTCATGAGCGTGGAACAGACGATCCAGTTTTATTAACGGTGGTCGGTCGGTCAAGGGCCGGGGTGGTGAGTGATTTACTCCGAGGATTGGTTTGCTGAAGTGTACAGATGCCGTGTGCGTTCGGATGTTCTTCGAGTTCGACCCGAAGCTGTGTGAACGATCGGATGCCGATCGCTTGGAGTCGTTCTTCGATGGCAGTAGCCAATAATTCCGCAAGTCGTTCCGCGGATGGATTTTTAACCGGCAACAGGACGACTTTTTCTGCGGGAATGGCCGGATGGAGCGTGGCCTCTGGGCGATTGGCTGGCGAGTGGATGAGCCGAAATGCCGAGGCAGACAAACAGGGAACCGCGGTCTGTGAGTCTGAAAGCGGGCGGCCAGCGGGATTTCTCCGGGAAAAATCCGCCGAGGGTGATTCTTCGGAGAGTGTGATCGGTTCGATTCGTAGGTAGCGATTTTGCGTTGGAAGCAGAATTTTGTCCTGCCATGTCATGAGTAACGATTGAAGGATTGACTCTAAAGTGAGGAAATCGACCACGCAATCGTCTGCATCGAGAGTCCCCTCGATGTAAATTTCCACATAAAAGGTGTGTGAGTGGAGTGGTTCGACCACCGAATCGCCAAACGTAAGCAGATGCGAGGCCGTAAAAGAATGACTCACGCTCTTCGTCAATCGAATCGCAAAATGACGATCGCTGCCCATGCGATTTCTGTCTCCTGTGTCATTGATCTAGCGAACCGAAACTCGATGATCGCTGTAATTGCCGATCGACGAGGAATGCGGGAACGAGCAACAGCAGTACTGCGGCCGCTCCGAGCATTCCGCCGGTCGTGGCACAGATCGCCGCGTCGAGGAAAATGACCGACAACATTCCCTGACGAGCAACACCATCAGCAAAGGTCGCTTGAGGAGTGCGGAACGCCCGAAAATTCCGCAAAAAGGCGAGTAACGCTAACGCTCCGATTAAAATCGACCAACGTGCGCGGTCCGATTGGAAGGTGGCGTCTAAACCGACCAGATAGTGCGGCAATGGAATCAAAATGAAAATTCCAGCAAGGGTTGCGCTCATGCCCGCGATTAACTCCGCGCGTATCTCCCCCGATGTACCCGTGGCCGACACTGGGAATTTGGCCGTATTTTCGTCGGACGGAACCGTGTCCATGGCGGCGTCTTTGGCCATAGCATCGTTACCCATAGTATCGTCGGCTATGGCGTTGTCGGTGGAACGGTTGCGGGCGGTGTTGTTCGGCATGGAGGTGGGGGCCGTGGATTGAGGCGGCGTGGTGGAACGTCCGCGAATCCACGTTACGCCAGCGACGTACACACCAATGGCCAGTGCCGCACACCATTGTGATTTCGTAAATCCGCACCACGTTTCGACTTTTTTCGACCATTCGAACGCCGCATTGGCACTGAGTTCAAATTCGTAAAAGGCGGTAGAGGCCGCTTTGGCCACGCTCATACCGAGCAGCCAGCCGCACATACGCCGCAAACCGACCGAGAGCGGCCGTAAATCGGGATGGGTAAAAAATCGAACGGTCAACAGTACGACGATCGTAAAGGCTGCGGCCGTCAGAAGCGGCTCTGCCGACATTCGGTCCCAATGCGGATAAGCCGCCGAGCCGAGCCAGCCAGCCGTGCCAGAAAATCCCACGCCAATCGCGAGAAAAAATAGGATTTTCCGCCAAGTTCGTTTGGATGAGGAGGCAGGTGGGAGCGGAAGCGTCTCCGTGGTTTCCGAGATTTTTGTGCGTTCTTGGGAGGCTTGGACCGCGTCGCGACCCGCACGGCTAATCGCATCGCCAATGACGCTAACCACGTGGAATAGGACAACAGCGATGCCTAGCAAGCCCCAGACGGATCCGAGACGCCCTGACAACCGCAACTCACCTTCGAATGCGTTGACGAACCAAAACGCGGCCACGACGTCAGCACCTATGGTACACAACCCCAGCCATTCTTGGGACGGAATTCGATCACGCAAATGGTTCATTCGTGAGGCTCCGCGAGGGTAAATGCTTCGGGATGAATGTGGAGTCGATTGATTTTATAATGGATCACACGTGGTGAGAGATTGAGCTGGCGTGCCGCCGCCGACATATTGCCATGATGTTCTCGCAAAGCACTCACGATCAGCTCACGTTCAAACGTATCCACGCGATCACGAAAATCGGTCGAATCCGTCCCCGTTCCCAACTCGGTTTCGCCGCTTTTGCCCACCTCGTCGACATTTTCGTAAACATCCAGCTCGTCTGGCTCATCGGAGTGCGGAATATCGAGACCCGCAGACGCTTCTTCACTCGTTTGAAGGGAAGGGGGGAGGTTGTAACTTCGGATCGAATCGCCCGTCGCCGTTAATACGGCTCGTTCAATGCAATTTTCCAACTCACGTACGTTACCCGGCCAGGGATAATTCATGAGCATATTGACGGTGGGCGTCGATAGTTTCTTGATCGATTTACGATGACGTAAGTTGTATTTTTCGATAAAATGTTCCGCGAGCAGTACAATGTCACATTTTCGCCGATTCAACGAAGGGATATGGATCGGAAATACATTCAATCGATAGTACAGGTCTTCGCGAAATTGTTTCTCAGCGATCAGCATTTCGAGATTCCGACTGGTCGCCGCAATGACACGGACATCTGAACGAAGCTCCTCGTTACTGCCGATACGTGAAAAAGTACGCTCCTGCAAAAACCGCAGCAATTTGACCTGACTGGCGGGATTTAGATCGCCGATTTCGTCCAAAAACAACGTTCCGCCGTCCGCCGCTTCTACCCGTCCGATTCGCCGCGAGGACGCACCTGTAAACGCCCCTTTTTCATAACCAAAAAGTTCACTTTCCACCAACGCTTCCGGCAATGCCGCACAGTTGAGCGAGATGAGCGGTGCCTCGTGACGAGGGCTGAGCTGATGGATCGCCGTCGCGACGAGTTCTTTCCCCGTACCGGTTTCACCACGAATCAACACCGTGGCATCCGTCGGGGCGACCTGTCGAATCAGTTGGTAAACCGCCTGCATATTGCGGCAATTACCGATCAGCTGACCGGGGTTGCCGACGCCGCGAATCGCCCGACGCAAGCGTTCATTTTCGCTCGTGAGCATTTGGTGCTCTTCGTGTTCCGCGTGACGAACGGCCACCGCTTCTGCCGTCAAATTACCGATAATTTCCAGCAGTTCGAGGTTCGCTTCCAATTCCGTTTTTGTCGCCGTCGGACATTCCATGCTAAGTGTTCCGATAATGCCCTCGTGGTACAGAACGGGAACACAAAGAAACGCCAGATGTTCGTTCGCTTTATGCGAACCAGTTCGATTCAGAAAACGACGATCTTTCGAGATATCGGGCACGAGTTGCGGTTTGCCCGATGCCGCCACACGACCGGTAATCCCCTCGCCAAAGCGGTATTCCCCACGTCGTTTTTCTGTTTCATCCAGACCGTGTGACGCTTCAATCCGAAAAATATCGCCCTGCCGAAGCGTGAACGTTGCCCGCAGCATGCCCATGCGACTGCTCAGAATTTCCAGAACGTGATCCAACAATCGCTCTGGAACTCGTTCATGCAATACGACGGAGCTGATTTCTCGAAGTACCGCGATTTCCTTCCGGATTCCATCCATGCAAACACCACCTCGCCGCTTACAACGCCGCCCTTATACTTTTGCCACCCATTATAATCTAGTTGCAATGCGGCGCAAAGTCATCCATCCGGAATTACCCCGGTGGACGTAATCCACTGAGCGATTCGAGTGGCAGATTTCGCAACAGCCAAAACACCAAAAAAAGTGCCAGAAGCCACCAACCGAGCGACGCGATACCGGGCAACCGCAAGGGGAATGGTCGCTCACGGATTCCCTCATAAAAAAAACGAACCAACAGAAGACCGAGAAGCGGCAACATGGGTAACACCAACGGGTGGTGTCGCAAACTCATTCGCCAATCGCCATGAATCAGTGCGTAGGTTGCTCGTGTCGAACCGCAACCGGGACAATACAACCCTGTGGCCCAATGGAATGGACAGGATGGTAAATGTGATTCTGACGGATGTTTCGCAAAAAGCAACAAACACCACCCCACTCCAACCAATAGGAATAGGCTGAGAAAAAGGATATTTCGTTGAGATGACCGCATCAAAGACCGCCAGCCGCCCCGATCACCAACAACAGAATGTATAGCCCGATAACGATCACAGAGCCGACAACGCCCCAAATAATACAAGTCTTGGCCGTATTCGCGTTTTGCATCGCCTCCGCATAGTTTCCCACAGACTTGGCTAAATTAGCTTGACTCGCGTAAACAATGGCGACGATTCCCAGTGGAAGACAACACAAAAGCGTTTCCAAAATAGCCCAAACGAGGTAATCGGGAACTTGTGGCGCACCATATCCCGGAGGATACGGTCCAGGCATTCCATTGGGATAGAAAGGAGGATTTTGCCCCATCGGTGGAGGCATTCCTGGACCAGCAGGCGGCATCCCCATTGAGGAGGCCGCGGATTCGGAGGTAAGTGGACAACCGCATTGGCTACAGAATGGAACGCCATCCGGCATGAACGCTTGGCATTTGGGACATCTGGCCATCGGAAAACTCCCTCTTGATTTTTTGGGATGGCAAAACAACAAAACAATAGACCGAGAGCCATTGTAACTCTCGGTCTATCGCATTGCAAGTTTTTTTCCGTGATCTTTTGAAGAACACCTTACCATTTTGGCAAAACCGTTAGCCTTACCAATCTTAAAGCGCTATCGAAAGCGGGTAATCACTTTTTGCAGCCACAATCACTTTTTGCAGCCACACTGTCCAGCCTTGATCGCGGCGTGGGCCGCGGCCAAACGTGCAATCGCTACACGGAACGGCGAGCAGCTGACGTAGGTCAAACCGGCCTTGAAGCAGAACTCGACCGATGCCGGGTCACCACCCTGTTCGCCGCAGATACCGACTTTGAGGTGATCGCGGGTCGAACGACCTTTCTGTACCGCCATCTGGATCAGCTGGCCAACACCCTCCTGGTCGATCGTCTGGAACGGATCCGCCTTCAACACCTTCTTATCGAGATATTCCGGCAGGAATCCGCCAATGTCGTCACGGCTGAAACCGAACGTCATCTGCGTCAAGTCGTTCGTACCAAAGCTGAAAAATTCAGCCTCCTGAGCCATTTCATCCGCCAGCAAGCACGCACGCGGAATCTCGATCATCGTGCCGTAAGGAATCGTGATATCGCCACCGACTTCCGCCTTGACCGCGTTGTACAGTTTCTTGGCTTCCTTCAATTCATTCACCGAGCAGGTGACCGGAACCATGATTTCCGCCTTCGGATTCTTACCAGCGGCTTTGAGTTCCTTCGACGCTTCGAAGATCGCCTTGATCGTCATCTTTGTGACAGCCGTGTTCGTTAAACCGAGACGAATACCACGGTGGCCCATCATCGGGTTCACCTCGTGAAGCAGTTCGCCACGCTTCTGGATTTCGGCGATCGTGATGCCCAATGCGTTCGCCAAGTTCTTCTGCTGTTCTTCCCCTTGCGGCACAAACTCGTGGAGCGGCGGATCCAGTAAACGAACTGTAACCGGCATGCCATCCATCTCTTCCAACGTGCCCTTAATACTCTTTTTGACGAACGGGAAGAGTTCATTTACCGCCTTCTGAAGCTCAGCATCATCCTTTGCCAGAATCATCTTACGGAGGATGAATAGAGCCTCGTCACTACCCTTACCGTAGAACATGTGTTCGGTACGGAACAGACCAATACCCTCCGCTCCGAAGGCCTTGCCCACTTTCGCGTCTGCGGGCGAGTCGGCGTTCATACGGACACCCATCGTGCGGTACTTGTCGGCCAACGTCATAAACTTGATAAAACGCGGATTTTCCGATGCGTCCATCGTCGTGATCGCTTGGGCGTACACACAACCTTTGGTGCCGTTGAGCGTGAAGACGGTACCTTCGGTGTAAACTTTACCACCAATCTTGACCGTCTTGGCCGCGAAGTCAATGTGAATATCCGAGGCACCAACGATGCAGCATTTACCCCAACCACGAGCCACGAGTGCCGCGTGAGAGGTCATACCACCACGTGCCGTCAAAATACCGGTCGCCGCACGCATACCGTCGATATCTTCCGGGTTCGTTTCTTCACGAATCAGGATGACCGTTTCGCCACGAGCCGCCGCCGCAACCGCATCCTCCGACGTGAAGACAATCTTACCAACCGCTCCACCAGGACCAGCCGGAAGACCCTTGACGATGATCGTCGCTTTCTTCTCTTCCTTCGGATCCAACACTGGCAGCAGGAGCTCAACCAACTGAGCCGGAGCCACGCGGAGAACGGCCATCTTCTCGTCGATCAAACCTTCGTCCAACATGTCCATCGCCATGACTACCGCCGCGGTGCCTGTTCGCTTACCGTTACGGCACTGTAACATATACAGATTGCCTTCTTGGATCGTGAACTCGATATCCTGCATGTCATGGAAGTGAGCTTCCAGTTTGTCGCGGATGTCGTGCAGTTCTTTGTACAGAGCCGGATACTGCGTTTCGAGCGACGGAAGATGTTTGTTCTGTTCGTTCTTCGTTTCTTCGTTGATCGGGAATGGTGTACGAATACCAGCGACCACGTCTTCACCCTGCGCGTTGATCAGCCATTCGCCGTAGAACTTGTTGTCGCCTGTGGCTGGGTTACGCGAGAACGCAACACCCGTCGCCGACGTATCGCCCATATTGCCAAAGACCATTGACTGGACGTTACAGGCCGTACCCCAATCGTCCGGAATACTCTCAATCTTACGATACGAGATTGCGCGGCGACCGTTCCACGATTTGAACACCGCTCCGATACCACCGTACAACTGTTCCATCGCGTCGTCTGGGAACGCTTTGCCGAGCACCTCCAGCACCTTCGCTTTGAACCGTTCGCAGAGCGTTTTCAGGTCGTCGGTCGTCATATCCGTATCCGACTTGTAGCCCTTTGCTTCTTTCAACTCGTGCATGATCTTTTCGAGCTGAACGCGAATGCCTTTACCTTCTTCCGGCTCAATGTCCTCGGCCTTTTCCATCACCACATCCGAGTACATCATGATCAAACGGCGATAGGCGTCATAGACAAATCGTTCGTTCGACTTTGCGATCATACCTGGGATCGTTTTCGAGCAGAGACCGACGTTCAAGACGGTTTCCATCATACCAGGCATCGACGCACGTGCGCCACTACGGCAAGAAACAAGTAGCGGATTCTTCTCGTCGCCATAGGTCATGCCCATCGCCGCTTCCGTTTGCTTCAACGCGTCGGCAATCTGCTTCTTGACCGCATCCGTGAACTTCTTGCCCTCTGCGAGGTAGACGTTGCAGAACTCACATGTGATCGTGAAACCGGCCGGTACCGGAAGACCGAGCGTCGCCATCTCGGCAAGGTTCGCACCCTTACCACCGAGCGTATTACGCATGTCTTTATTGCCTTCCGTACCCGTCTTACCGAAGAAATAAACGAACTTTTCTGCCATTACTCATATCTCCTCTGAGGGACCAAAAAACTGTAAGTCGCTTGTCGTGTTAAAAAAGCATCCCCTTTTCCAACACCAAAAAATCAACGTCTCAGTGTATCCGGAAAGCGAGGAACCGTCAAGAACCCTATTGCGGATTCCCCTATAAGATTCCTCTTCCACACGACACTGGACGAATCGAAACGGATACAAAATAATCCATGGATATTCACCCATGGATCTTTGTCACCATACCACACAAAGTCTGGCTGCCAACCCAATCTAGGTTGCCCATGTACCAACGATGCTAAGTCAGCCAACTATGCCAAGTCTGCCAGAGGATCCACCTCTGGAATGGCGGGCGTTCCCCCCGACGGATTGGCCTCGCTCGTCGTGGACCCCATCATCTCACGTGCCCGAAGATTACCCTCAGTATCGAGCCAAATCTTGTCTTGCAAAATCTCTTGAATCACAATCCGCATCCGATCACTTGTGTTCAGCTGGACCATCGAGGGTGCCTGACCACTGAGCATCATGAGTCGTTTCTGAATGAGTGACGACAGCTTGAACCGGCCGCCGACCTTCCTCACTACCGTCTCTTCCTTCAGTTCTTCGATCATCCGTTTCTCTCCTCACCTGTGATATTCTAAATCTATGGGATGGAACGTATGTACGATTGCCACTCGTCAAAAACGTCCTTTTCCCGCGATATTGCCAACCTGCCACTATTCCAACAAACAATTCCAACACCCCGTTGCCATGCCAGCGACGATACCTTTCGGTGAAGTCTCTCCACGCTTATCTCCGGCTGCCGGTTTCTCCGTGGCAACCAGTACCATCGGCCGCCTCGATCGCTTGAACGATTTGTTCCGTGATTTGTCCCACGTTATTATCGACGACTAGCTGAAAATGGTAGGCACCCGCTGCCGCAATCTCTGTCTCCGCCATTCGAAGCCGTGCCGCGATGGCCTCTTCGGAATCGGTGCCGCGACCCCGCAAACGACGTTCCAACTCCTCGCGATTTGGCGGAAGCAAAAAAAAGCCCACCGCCTCCGGATATTCCATGATCACCTTGCGTCCCCCCTGAACATCAATGTTCAGAAGAACGTAAAAACCGTCCGATATTTTGGAAAATACTTCGCTCTTGAGTGTTCCGTACCACGTGCCGCGACCAAAAACCTCGAAACATTCGAGAAATTCGCCCGCCTCGCGTTTGGTCGCAAAATCGGCCGCCGTCAAAAACCAATAATCCACCCCTTGCGATTCGGTACCACGCGGCTTACGGGTCGTGGCCGAAACGCTTCTCGCAATCGGAAGACGTTTATTCGAAAGCAAATGGCGTTCTACCGTCGTTTTACCTACACCGGACGGACCGGACAGAATCACAAGACCTTTGCCTTTCCAGTGAGCACGCCAGTCGCTCTTCGAGTTATCTTCGCTGAGATCCATCGCTCTTCCCCGACGTCTATGGCCACCAGACCGCTTTATTCGTCCAACCGCTGTGACTTCCGATGATTCCGAATCAATAATTCCACTCCCAATGCGTGTTACTCGATATTCTGAATCATTTCCCGAATACGTTCCAACGTGGTTTTGATCTCGATCACGCTTCGAGTGATGGTACCGTCGTTCGCTTTGGAGCCGATGGTATTTGTCTCACGAAGCATTTCTTGAACCATAAACTCTAATTTGCGTCCCGAGCAATCAGAAGAGGTCAACTCCGCGTCAAATTGCGACAGATGACTGTGAAGGCGAACCGTTTCCTCCGAAATATCCGCTCGATCGGTAAAAACGGCAATCTCACGAATCAAATCGGATGAATTTAGCTCGAAACCATTCTCTTCCATGACCTTACGTACTCGTTGATCCAAACGCTCTCGATAATCCGAGACGACTTCAGGGGCTCGCGCTTCGATTTTCGCCAATTCCGACGCTATTTGAGATCCATTCGCTCGCAAATCGCGACACATGGCGTCGCCTTCCTTTGCTCGCATCGCCGTAAATTGATCTAACGCCTCTCGCAACACCGTCTGGATAAATGGCCAATCATGTTCCGGCTGGATATGACCAGCACTCGCGTCTTCTACCACACCAGGAAGCCGCAATACACCCGCATAAATGGAATCCGGAACTACGGAACTGATACCGCGGCGCGAGCCTTCATGAAAATGTCCCTCATGAGTAGCACTACGTGACCTTACTCCCCACGCGGAGCTTGGAACGGTCTGTAGCTGTTCTAGATAAGCCGTCAGTACATCCGTCCGAAGACGATAATCGCCCGCGCCTACCGTGCGTTGTGTTGTTATGTTGACCTGAACCGCACCACGACGTACTCGCTCACGAACCTCGGATTCCACCTGCGATTCCAACGACACATAACAGTCCGCAAGACGAAGCGATAGCTTCAGGTAACGATTGTTTACGGACCGAATCTGAACCGAAACGGTAAAATCTTCTGCCGTCTGATTCGATTCTCCAAAACCTGTCATACTCAGAACCATGGGAACCCCTATGCTGCTCCTACGCTCACCTCATTCTTTGCATGGCCACCGACTGACTTGGTGATCGTGGAGACCACCACTCACCCCGGCACGCCGATATTCCCGTCCGCACAAGGCACGACCAACACCTTGTCACATCATCAGTCGGCCTCACCTCATATCAGTTTGTCGCACCCGCCGCCGCATCCGCGCCGTTCGTTGGTGCACCCGCTGGAGCCGCGGCTGGTGCGGTACCAGTTGGAACTGCGCTTGTTGGAGTTGCGCCAGATGGAAGTGCCCCACCCAAATCACCTAAACCACTGGCGTCGGTACCCGGCATAACCGGAGCCGTCGCCGGCGCACTGCCATCGCCAAGCGTGTTAAGCGGTTTGTCCGACAATACGCGAATGGCCACGATACAAATCAAAATCCACGATAACGCCGCGATGATCGTGATTTTCGTGAACAGGTCGCCCGCCTTCGAGCCAAACACGCTCTGACCGCCGGTACCACCAAACGCTCCCGCGAGACCGCCGCCCTTACCCTTCTGGATCAACACCAAGAAGATGATGAACAAGGCGATCAGGAATAACAGAATATAAAACAACGTTGGCATGTTTAATTCCTTGTGATTTTCTATTTAACCGAGCATATCAAACGCAAAACTCTTGTGAACTACCTTCGAGCCTCGCGACTGCGCCCGCGATGCTCGGCTAAACGGAGGGCACGGACTCCAGTGAAACGAATTCACCAAACTACGGTCTGGCTCTGTCCAATTTTTTGAAAAACTGTCCAATTTTCTAAAAATCGCGACCAACAGTATTCGAGTGGCAACCGACTACTCAGCTCACAACCGAACCGTTATACTCCGCCTTACTGTTTCAGCCCCACCGCGACACCCTCCCCTAACCCACCCTGCGACGGTCAGAGGAGCTATGTCCGAAGTGTACGTTGCACATGCGACATCTTTTGCCACCGAAAATTCCCGAGGCCTGACGCTCGATATCCTAACGCAAACCGACATCCTAACACAAAGGAAACCGACCCGGCCATCGTAATTTCTAACACTGAAGTGTTTCCAGTATGGAAGCTCCATCCTTACTGCATCTGTGCTCCGTCGATGATGCCCTTGAACGAATCCGCTTTCAACGCGGCACCACCCACCAACGCTCCATCTACGTTCGGAAGGGCGAGCAACTCCTTCGCGTTGTTCGATTTCACGCTGCCACCGTACTGGATCACCACGGCGCCCGCAGTTTCCGCATCCCATGTCTTCGCAATGATCGCTCGAATCGCCGCATGAACTTCTTCCGCTTGGGCTGGCGATGCCGTCAAACCGGTACCAATCGCCCAAACGGGTTCATATGCGATCACTGTCTTCTTCATCTGTTCCGCCGTCAGACCGGCCAACGAACCAGCCATTTGCCGGCCAATGACTTCCATCGTACGATTCGATTCACGTTCCTCTTTGGTTTCACCAACGCAAACGATCGGAAGCATACCGCCAGCCAACACGGCCAACGTCTTCTTGTTGATCAACGCATCCGTTTCGCCAATAATATGACGTCGCTCCGAGTGACCCAGAATAACATACGTACAACCCAGATCCTTTGCCATCGCTACGCTGATCTCGCCCGTGTACGCGCCGTTGCTCTCAAAATAGCAATCCTGGATACCCCAAACAACCTTCGAACCGGCAAGCGCCTGAGCCACGGCGTCCACATAGACGAATGGCGGGACGACGGCAATGTCGCAACCCGCAACATCCGCAGTCAATACCGCAAGATCTTGCGCGAGTTTCACCGAACCCGCTTTATCGAGATTCATCTTCCAGTTACCGGCAATAAGCTGACGTCGCATCGCTGACTCCTCTTTCACACCTATCGGTTAAAATCTAGTCTCTTACATTGGCATCGGGCGAAACGTCGAGATACCTCCCCGCAAACGCAAAGCGGCAGCCGCCCGTTTCTTTCTTCCCGCTGGAGAACTTACCAAATGTGCGCATCTCTCCCCATACGGAAAGAATTATTCATTATAACGATTTATTCTCAAAATAAAAGTGTGATCCCGCAAAAGAATGTTAAAGATCCGGATAACTTAGGAACAACGATAAAGTGGGAAGAAATCGGACGACAAAATCGTCTCGCGTTCCGTGGATGAATATCCTGATAAACGGTGTGAAACCAATCGCTCATACTTTTCGGGATCGACGATCCAACGCACCGTGTCGAATTCAAAGTATCGTTTCGAAAACCCCGCCTTGAAATCAAACAATGGATCACCAGGGCCTCGGCCGCCCAAACCGCCTCCCAAGTGCAGCCATCGGTAACCATGCGACACACCAAACCGACGCATCCAATCCAAAAGCAAACGCGTACCGCCACCCCATCGCTTCGTGCACGCATTGGTGAGCGAACCGCTTAAGTGGTACTGAATCACCGCATCACGAGACGGATGAGACTCGTCCGGCGGAACCGAGAGCAAGAAAATAGCCGACGCGACGACTTCGCCATCATATTCCGCGAATAGCATTTTGAGCCGCTGTGGACCCAACGTCGCAAATAACTGCTCGTAGTAGGACCGCTCAAAAAAATAACCCGATGACGCTCTGACCGAACGCATGGTCGTGTTATATAACAGCATAAAACGATCGATATCGTCCGAAACTCGGACCGTGACGCCCGCCTCGTGGGCCTGTCGCAATCGTGAACGAGTGTCTCGCCGCAGCTGTCGCTGCTGTGCTTCTTCCGAAAGCGACAAATCAAGAGCGACCGTTTGACCTGTTCGTCGAATCTCGGCTATACCCGCGTACCAAAAACGTTCGGACGGAAAAAGCGGATGACAGCGACCGAAAAAACTTGTCACTTCCAGCTCTTGCAATCCTGCTAAAAACGCCTTCTGGAACCGTGAGCGTATCACGGCATATTCGCTAAAATCGAAAGCGTCTGCCGCGTTTTCTACCAGATCGCCCGTCGCCCTTTCCGCCGCTTGAGCCGTGCGACTCGTCGGATACCCAGCCGCAAACCGGCTATCCGAAACCAATAGTCCCGGATAACCGTACGCACTAATCGCATCATACCCTCGTATCGACTCTAAACCCGGTATCATATCCAATCGGCGACGCAAAATGGGCACCGCAAGACGTAATCGTTTTTTCGCCACCCCACCAATTGTCCGTGAAGAATCACCAACCGCTCGTGGAGAATCGGCACCGTTTGCCGCCGAGGGGGTATGAAAAGACGAAATGTTTCCCGAGTTTACTTCTTCTTCGTAGACAAATAAAAACGGTTCACCGCCACAACCGACAAAACACTCACTTTGCGAACTTACCACCGCATGGTAGGCCGACTGATGATAGGTGTCGAAATGACCACAAGCACGTACCGCCGCATTCCAACGCTCTGATTCATTGAATGGAACCCATTGATATTGATATCGCGGCATTCTTGGGACTCATCTCCGCCACATTTTCGAAGGCTGTACCGTACCATTCCCCTTCTCACTCGGACGTCTCGTCAATTTGGAAGTTCGGCAACTCCGACGAGTTTCGCCCGTGATCTTTTAGTTCGAGAAGCCGTGGGCTTTTGGGAAACCGTCTCTCCTGAATTTTCGCTAGACACGTTACTTTCCACCGTAAAACCCGAAACCTGCGGCTCTAGTGGAGACGTTCTTTGGTCGAATGGATGAGCAGCCGAGGGCGATGAGGCACGACTACATCCCAGAAAAACCTTCTGAACCTGGTTGGCATCCGGACTGACACCCTCTTGGCGAACGACCATCCAAACTGTACGCAACAAAATCCGCATGTCGAGCCAAAATGTGTGATTCTCGGCATAGTGAACGTCCAAGACAAAACGCTCCTCCCACGGAAGATAATTGCGCCCATTAATCTGCGCCAGTCCCGTGATCCCGGGTCGAACCAAATGACGCCGCATCTGTTCCGGCGTGTAACGAGGCAAGTATTCCTTCACCAATGGACGCGGACCAACGATACTCATCTCACCCTTGAGAACGTTGATTAACTGAGGAAGCTCGTCTAAACTCGTCTTGCGTAAGATAATTCCCAGCGGTAAAAGACGTTCGCCATCCGGAAGCAACTGTCCCTGCGCGTCACGCGCATCGCTCATCGTCCGGAACTTCAACATCCGGAACAGCTTGCCATTCAGACCAGGACGCTCCTGACAAAAAAGAACGGGGCTCCCCAATCTCCAACGGACGAGTATTGCAACCAACAACATCACCGGCCAAAGCAACGCTAGGCCGCAGGATGCCGCTACTATGTCAAATAGTCGCTTTACCATCTTATTTTATTTCCAAAATGACTAGGGAGCACTAAATTTCACTAACTCGCGCATATCTGCTGAACCTGTGTCCACGTTCACCTTTTTCCACAGCGTCGCCGCTAATGTCCACAGCACCCAACACATGACCACCAATGAATGACCACGCACGGATCTCGCAGAATCATTTTGGATAGGCTTGGTACCTCGAGGAATAGCCACGGCGAAGGCGAAATGGAACAGCACAGGCGGAATGACCATCGTGAAAAAGACATCGGAAATCGGAAAGAACAGCCTCCGTTCCAAGCCCGTCTTACACGGAATGCTCCACCACAGATACTCTCCACCCCACATAACCTGTTATGACGGCACTAACCGCGACCACCACACTAGTCACCCTGAATGGCGGAAACCCCAGTTACGCATCCGCCAAACATTTCCCCACAGGAGCGACGACCAGCGGAGCCCATCTCCCTCATCGAGAACAGAATCCATTCGGAATGAAATCGAAGAACTCCCCCCGCATGTCCGATTATACCGCGAATGACCTTATAGTCAACCCTCGTAGGCCCGGTTTTCCATCAAATTGTCGTGGGGTATATACGGGTTGCTTGATACAATTCAGCCGACCAAAAGAAAGAATTTTACCACGGATGTGGGTAAATGCAGAATGGTAAATGCACTAAATGAAAATTCAGTAAAAATGGACGTAGGGGTAGTTGTTCCGGATGGTATGAGTCGTAACAGATATTCCATGGGGGTATTGAATCTATGGGAATGATAACCGTGGCGGATAGGTCGACGCGAAAGCTCAAGCTCCTCCCCTCCAGCATGCCTTGTGAGATAACCCGATTGTGGTATATCCATGAAAAATTTTCGGCGAAATTATATTTTTTTCGGTTTTCGAAAGGTGCCCGCAGAAAAAGGGTTGACAGTAGGACCCATATCGGATAAATTTTCCACCGGATATGAGGTTTCGGGCGTACCTCGGCTTGGGAACCTTTGGCACTTGTGGTGCGAGAGTTCTTTAGCGGACGCCGTGGATGGTGTTCATAAGCGCTGGGGTGGGTGAGGACTCGTATGGGTGGTTGTTTTTTTCTGACCTTTCTCTATCGGGATCGGGATATGAAACACCTTGTTCCGGTTTTATTGTCGGTGCCTATTCATGAGGCTGTGGCATATTCGTCGCTGGTCGTTGCGCCAGTAACGGGCTCTTCTGTGGATTCATCGTCTGATCCGCAACAAATTCTTTCGTTGCGTTGAGAAGTGAGCCGCGAGACAGCGGACTCTGGGTGTGCTTGGGTAGAACCTGTTTGTGTGGAAAATTCAATCTAGAAGTGACAACGTCACGGAATGCGTCGAAGTGATATCGCGTGGAAAATCCGTCGATGGTTTGCGGTCTGGAACGTGTTTTCGCGAATCAGGTGTGGTTAGGGTGGAGAAAATCCTCGTTGAAAACGTTCCGCAGAAGAAATGTCTCTGAGCGGAGCGTGAAGAAAATCCATTCGATGTGTTGCCGTTTAGTGCGATGGTGCGAATGGAATATTTTGACGGGCGAGTGCGTGTTTGTAGGCTGTTTCTCTATTTTCACTGTTGGGTTTGTCAAAAAGTGTTGAAACCTTCCCATGAACAGCAATGGTGGAAAATCCGCAAAAAATGATCGGCAAAGGAATACTCTTAAGCGATGAATAATTTCCTTGAATTTGATGGTATTACGAAACATTTTGGAGCTGTCTGTGCGGTGGACCGAGTGAGCTTTTCGGTTTCCAGAGGCGAAGTTTTTTCGTTGTTGGGTCCAAGCGGCTGCGGCAAAACGACACTACTGCGGATGTGCGCGGGATTCGAGCGTCCGGATGCGGGCCGCATTTTGGTGAATGGACAAGACATTACGCAACTGCCGCCTGAACGGCGTCCAGTGCATACCGTATTCCAGCAATACGCGTTGTTTCCGCATTTGTCGGTCTTTGAAAATGTGGCGTTTGCCCTACGGATTCGACATCGCCCCAAAACGGAAATTCGTACAGAGGTCGAACGTATGTTGGCGATGGTTGAGCTTTCGGACCATGCGGGCAAATACCCGGACATGCTCAGCGGCGGGCAACGTCAGCGCGTCGCGTTGGCGCGTGCTTTGATCAATCGACCGGAGGTGTTGCTATTGGACGAACCGCTCGCGGCTTTGGATCTCAAATTGCGTCAGCGAATGCTCGCGGAATTGGACCGGATTCACGACGAGGTTGGAATCACATTCGTTTATGTGACGCACGATCAGGAAGAGGCGTTGGGACTTTCCGACCGTATCGCGGTGATGCGACATGGACAGGTGGAGCAAATCGGCAAAGTGGACGAAATTTATGAGAATCCGGCAACGCGATTTGTGGCCTCATTTGTGGGGCAGACCAACTTTTTCGACGCGCAGGTGGTCGAACCGTGTGGCGGCGGGGGCGAGGAATGTTGTCTATTAGCGATTTCGGACGTGAAAACCCCGACGACCGATCGGCTCTTCGTGGTCCCGCCTCCGACTTCAGATTCGCATCTCCGTGTGGAGAAAGATCAAAAAGTACTGCTAGGTGTTCGACCGGAACGTATGTCGCTTGTTCCGCGAGATAATATTGCCGTGTCGCAAAATTTATCGGAGCGGAGTACGGTGAATGTCGTGGCGGGCCGTATCGAACGTCAGATTTACCTCGGAGCGGAATCGCAATTTATTGTCGAAGCGGGCGCTTACCGATTGATCGTCGCGATGCCGCATCAGCGTTCATTGGATCACGATGACCAATTTCAGATTGGAGACGAGGTTTGGGTCTGGTGGCACGCGAGAGATGGTCGTCTTCTTCCGCAGTCGGAGGAAGCCGAAGGAAATGGAGACCGTGGAACGTCGCCGCCGCGCGATTCGGATGGATTGAAAAATCATCTCTTTCAGGGGGAGAACGAAACGTCCGTTTCGGTGCGGGTGACCACGATGGCCGCTCGGACAGCGACCGTATCCGAGACCGTAAAGTCCGATGCCACGAATGTGCCGATGGTTGTTCCGATGGCTGCCGAGGCCCTATCGAGTCACTCGAAGGGGCGATTTTCCGCGGTTTCCGCCGCCGTGTCCATGTCGGACGAAATGGGACTGCCGAGGTCCGCATCAGTGCCGCGGTTGGAGTCGCATTCGGTGTCCGTACCACATATTCTGTCTGGAGCGGCGAGTTCGTCGTTGGAGGTAGCGTGATGGAATCGGTTTCGAAGCGTCGATTTGCCATTTCACCACGGCTGTGGTGTGAGTGGTGCTTAACGTTGCCATCGTTTGTGTGGCTTTCGTTGACCGTGCTTCTGCCGACGGTAATGATTGTGTTAGTGTCGCTGCGAGCGGCGGATCCTTACGGTGGAATCCTTCCCGGCTGGACATTGGACGCGTTTTCGAACATTTGGAAGAGCGGATATTTACCGATCGTTTGGCGAACACTGTCGTATAGTTTGCTTACGACGTTAATTTGCGTGAGTGTTGGGTTGCCCGTGGCATGGTTTTTAACCCATCGGTCCGCACGCGTCCGAAATATCCTGTTGTTGGCGATTATCGTGCCATTTTGGACGAATATGCTCATCCATATTTTAGCGTGGAAAATTTTGCTGCATCCGGATGGTTTTTTGCGGTCGTTGCTGGTGCATTTGCATTGCATTGGGCCGGACGTCATGCTACTGAATCGACCCGGCACGGTTTTGCTCCTTTTGGTGTATGTTTACCTTCCTTTCGCGATTTTGCCGCTTTACGCGGCGGTGAGTAAATTTAATTTTCGCTTGCTGGAAGCGGCACAGGACCTCGGAGCGTCGCGGTGGACGACTTTGGTACGTGTGTTCCTACCGGGAATCCGACGCGGCTTAAGTGCGGCGGCGTTTCTCGTGTTTATCCCTTCGTTAGGCTGTTATATTATTCCTGACCTCGTGGGCGGACCGACATCCGGAATGATCGCGAATAAAATTGCCGAAAAAACGTTTCAAGCGAGAAATTTACCCGAAGCGGCCGCGATTTCCACGCTCATTTTCTGCGTGATGTTACTCAGTTGGATTGTGAGTGCCGTGGCAATGCGAGCGGCTCGGCGGCAAGCCTCGCCATTGGAACGGTGACGGATCTGGGAACGATGACGACGGGTGGAAGAATCGATAGAATGGCCCGTTGAGGGATGTCACCCAGACATGCCGTTTGGAAAAAATGCCGGAATCATCCGGGCTGGCATCTTGAGGCGATGAGCCGCGCGATATTCAAAATTTTTTGACGCAAGTTGAATAGCTTTGCGATACTAGGATCGTATCATCCATGAAATTAAAGCATTTTCCATTATGGACAACGCTGTTGGTTTTGGCGTTTTTTTGGATTCCACTCGGCACAATCGTTTTTTGTTCCGTGCTGGACGGGCATGTGGAGCATGTGTGGCGTGTGTGGCAAATTGGCGATTGGGAGGTGCTTTCCTATCCCGTTTTTCATCTGAATGGAAGTTTTACCACCGCGTACTATCACCAGTTGTGGACGCATCCACGTATTTGGAACGCATTGGCGAA
>JAQVKF010000058.1 GCA_028694795.1 Thermoguttaceae bacterium
CTTACACCGAAAAACCCGAAGAAAAACGGGCCAAATTCGTGAAAGATGTGACCCAAATCCCCGAAGAGAAACGAGTCTATCTTGACGAGAGCGGCGTGGATCAATGCTTGGTTCGCGAGCGTAGTCGAGCCCTGCGTGGCACAAAAGTGGAGGACGTTAAACGTGGACGAAAATTGGAGATCGTATAGTTGCATCGCAATGTTACTCTAAAAACATGACGAGTCATCTTTTCGTCGAATGGTTTCGTAAAACACTCCTCCAATGTATTCCAAAAGACGTGACTGTCATGATGGACAATGCTTCGTTTCATCCGAAAAAGAGACTGTGTCATCTGGCTCGCAGGCATGGAATTCATCTATTAATTTTGCCACCGTACTCACCCGATTTGAATCCCATCGAAAAGACTTGGACGAATAGGAAACTCGCGTTAGTGGACGTATTGCCACACTCGCCGAATCTCGAAAATGCAATCCTGGAATATCTTCATTAAGGTAATCGCTAAATTAAATGACTATATCAGTCCCAAAGCCAAAGAGAAATTGGGGCTTCATACGGCCCTTGTCACGGGAACGGTTTGCAGAACGACCATTCCAAAATTCAAGATGGACATGAATCATGTGCTTACCAGCTTCTCGCCGAAGTCGAAAGATGGAAAACTTCTTTATCCGCGAGATACGGAGGAGATTGACATCCTGATTGCGACAGACTGTATTTCAGAGGGACAAAACTTACAGGATTGCGACTTCTGTATCAACTACGATATTCATTGGAATCCGGTACGCATTATTCAGCGTTTTGGGCGCATTGATCGTATTGGCAGCCAGAACGCCGTGATTCAGCTGGTGAATTTCTGGCCGGATTTGGATTTAGACGAGTATATCAATCTCAAGTCCAGAGTGGAAACCAGGATGCGTATATCGGTGATGACTTCCACGGGGGATGACGATCTCATTAATCAGGGAGAGCGGGGCGATCTGGAGTATCGTCGCAGTCAGTTAGAGAGATTACAGAAAGAGGTTGTCGATCTTGAGGAGATGACCAGCAGCGTATCGATTATGGACCTCGGTCTGAATGAATTTCGGATGGATTTGCTGGCTTATATGAAGCAGCACGCGAATATCGAGCGTCTACCGTTTGGCATTCACACAGTCGTGAAGGGCGAAAAACCCGGGGTGATTTTCATTCTGAAAAATATGAACGAACAGCTCAATATTCGAAATCAGAATCGTCTGCACCCGTTTTATATGGTATATATTAGTTTAGATGGCGAGGTCCTGATCAATCATTTTCATCCCAAAGAGATACTGGACGTCATGCGTCGCTTTGCCAAAGGAAAATCAACGCCGGACCGTGAACTTTGCAGTCAGTTCAACCGTGAAACGAATCATGGAAAGCATATGCGCAAGGTGTCACAATTGCTGGAAGAATCCATCAAATCCATGATAGAGGTTAAAGATGAGGGGGATATGGAAAGTTTTTTCACTGGTGTGCAGACGACCTTCCTTACGGATAATTTTTCAGAGTTGGATGATTTTGAGTTAGTTTGCTTTATGGTGGTAAAATGACCAACATTCCTTTTAAGACGATGATTCACAAGCGAATACCGAAGGAGAAATTCTATCAGCACCGGGTATTGACAAAGGGGCTGCGAGATAGATTCATATCCGATGTCGAGGAGGTTTTCGTCGAGTACAGTCTGGCAAAAGGCAGTCTGAATTTAACGATGGACTCGGAGGTCTCGGAGATTCTATTGCTTTGCATTACGCTCAAGAGGCGGGAATTTGACGTTGGAATCATGGAGGCGATTGCGCGGCAGAATCCGCACAAACTCGTATTTCAGCTCCAATTCGGTGACCTCTGTCAATTAGCGGTTTATCACGGCAAGCTGTATCGCACGGAGTGGACGCCGGCGTCCGTGATCACGCTCAGCGCGCAAGGGCAGTCGCTGACGGAGATATGGCATGGACTGATTGAACAGATTGCCGTCAGTGAGGAACAGGCCAGAATGGCCGTCGGTCTTTCGGTGAACGAACGTTTGGCGTTGCGGGAGAAGATTCTCCAGTTGGAAAAGCGGATTGCCCAAACCGAGGCCGCTGCGTGGAGAGAGCCGCAACCCAAAAAAAGTTTGAGCTTCATGCTCGATTGCAAAACGACCGCAACATGCTGGAAAGCCTCAAAAAGGGCAAAAAACATCGTAAAACGGATGGAAAGGAGATGCAAGGCCGCCAACGCAAAACTCGGCTTGGCTAAAATCATCAAAACCGCTACAATCGTCGCAGTTCATCATGTTGGACAGTAGATAGGGGCCGAATTCGGTCGATTTTCGAAACGCTATGGAGAGCGGATCATGGACAAGCTGAGGATGTGTACGCCGGATTTGGCTGACGAAAATTTTTGGAAATTAGCGGCAATTTTTCCGAACGCGGTGACGGAGACGCGGGTTCGTGACGAGCAGGGTCGGGAGATTTTGGAGCGGGCGATTGACGTGGATGTGTTGCGTCAGGAAATCTCCTCGCAAGTCGTGGAAGGCACGCAGGAGCGTTATCAGTTCGCATGGCCGGACAAGAAGAAGTCGGTGGTCAGGGCCAATGAACCGCTCACCAAAACGCTCCGACTGGATCGCGATAAATCGGTCGGTCGCGACGGGACTCCGGGCAGTATTGACACGGAAAATCTCTACATCGAGGGCGATAATCTGGACGTACTCAAACTTCTTCAGGAGACATATCTTGGAAAAGTCAAGATGATCTACATTGACCCGCCGTACAATACGGGTTCGGATACGTTTGTCTATGACGATGACAGGTCCATCGGGGGGATGAATTTTCAGAGCTGAGCGGACAGCGGGATGAAGAGGGTAATTTGCTCTTTAATATGCGTCCGAACAATGAGAGCAATGGCCGTTTTCATACCGATTGGCTGAACATGATCTATCCGCGGCTGAGAATCGCGAGAGATTTACTGACAGATGACGGAGTTATTTTTATCTCTATGGATGATAATGAAGTCCATAATCTACGCAAAATCTGTGATGAAGTGTTCGGAGAAGAAAACTTCGTGGGGACTATTTTGTGGAAAAAGAAAACAAATGGGAATAATATGGGATTTTTGCCACCTGTACATGATTATATCCTATGTTATTCTAAAATAATCGGGAATCTCTCCGAAATGGGATATGATATCACCAATGAGTTTTTAAAAAAAACGTACTCGAACCCAGATAACGATTTGCGTGGATCTTGGATGACAATGGATTTGTCGGCAAATCATAAAGGTCCATATTTTCCAATTACTAATCCTCTTACAGATGAGAAATTTTTACCGCCACATGGGCGATATTGGGTCTTTAACGAGGTAGAAGTTCAAAGAAGGATTGCTGATGGTCGAATAATATTTGGAAAGACGGGTACAACAAGGCCTGTACAAAAAGTTTTTGCTTCGGAAAGGAGGGTTGGAAAAATACGTGCGGAGTCATGGTGGGATGATAAAGGCATGAACGAAGATGCTACATCCGAATTCAAAACAATGTTTGAATCGCCCAAGTTGTTTACACATCCGAAACCTTCAATTCTAATATTAAATCTTGTTCAGATTGCCGTTCAACCCGGTGACATTGTTCTCGATTTCTTTTCTGGTAGTGGGACGATGGCGCACGCCGTGATGCAACACAACGCCGACATGTTAAACGGGGGGGGCAGAAAAGTCAAAACAAGTAAAATTTATCATGGTGCAGATTCCAGAAGTCTGTGATGAAAAATCGGAAGCATATAAGGCGGGTTACAAAAATATCTACGAGATCGGCGAGGAACGCATTCGCCGCGCAGGTAAAAAAATTCAAGAAGATCTGACCGCGAAACGCTCCACCGAACAACGCACGCTTTTCGATCACGAGTCGCCCGACGCGTCGCTCGATATCGGATTCCGCATCCTCCGTGTCGATTCGACCAATATGGAAAATGTCTACTATCATCCGGAGGATTATCAACACGGTCAAACGGAGGCGTTCGTCGAAAATATCAAACCGGATCGAACGCCGGAAGATCTGCTCATGCAAGTCATGCTCGAACTCGGCGTGCCGCTTTCCAGTGAAATTCAAGAGATGGAAATCGCCGGTAAGAAAGTTTTTTCTGTCGCCGACGGCTATCTGATCGCTTGCTTCGATGAAAATGTCACCGATGAGACCGTCACGGAAATCGCCAAACGTCGTCCGTATTACGCCGTCTTCCGCGACAACGGGATGGCAAAGGACAGCGTGGTCACCAATTTTGACCAGATTTTCGAAGCCTACAGCCCAAAAACGCAAAGGAAGGTGCTGTAATGGCGGAGATGAAGTTCAAATTCACCATCCAGCCTTATCAAACCGAGGCGGTGGAAAGCGTGATCGACGTCTTTAAGGGGCAAATGAAAGATGATCATTTCACCTACCGGAGAGACGCGATCAGAGATCCCAACTGGACCTTGCCCGATAACGATTTTTTAATCGGTTTCGCCAACGCGCAAATACAGCTTGATTCGGGCCAGCTTTTGGAAAATATCCGCAAAATCCAAGCGAGAAATAATATCAAACTTTCCAAAAACCTTGGAAAAGGCCACCTTGGCGACTGCTCGCTCGACGTCGAAATGGAGACTGGCACCGGTAAGACCTACGTCTATATTAAAACGATGTTCGAGTTGAATCGACAGTACGGCTGGAGCAAGTTCATCGTCGTCGTGCCGAGTATCGCAATTCGTGAAGGCGTCCGCAAGAGCTTTGAAACCATGGAATCTCATTTCATGGAACATTACGGGAAGAAAGCCCGATACTTTGTGTATGATTCCAGGAACTTGGCAGAGATTGATCATTTCAGCCAAAGTGCCGAGATCAATGTCATGATCATCAATATTCAGGCGTTTAACGCTCGCGGGAAAGACGCGAGACGTATTCGTATAGAGTTGGATCATTTCGGTAGCAGAAGACCCATTGACGTCATTCAAGCCAATCCCCCCATCCTTATTCTGGATGAGCCGCAAAAAATGGGCGGCGCGGCGACACAGGACAGTCTAAAAGATTTTAACCCCCTGTTTTGTCTGAATTACTCCGCTACCCACAAACAGCACCATGAACTCGTTTATGTGCTTGATGCGCTGGACGCCTACCGGAAGCGTCTGGTCAAGCGTATCGAGGTCAAGGGATTTGATGTTCGAAATCTGCGAGGAACAAACCGATATCTCTTTCTTGAAGAAATCGCCATTTCGCCCAAAAAACCACCGATGGCACGTATCGAATTTGAAATCAAACACGATAAGGCGATTAAACGTGAGGTTAAAATCGTCAAAGTGGATGATGATTTGTTCTCTCTCTCTAAAAATATGGAACAATACCGAGGGTACCGTATCAATGATATCGACCCGATTCGCCGTACCGTCTCTTTCACCAATGGCGAAGCGATTCATGTGGGTGAAGTGGTTGGTGATATTGCCGCGGCGGACGTGCGACGCGTGCAAATCCGAGAGACCATTCGTTCTCATTTCGAGAAGGAACAGGAACTTTTTTCCAAAGGTATCAAAACGCTTTCGCTGTTCTTTATCGACGAGGTAGCAAAATACCGCCAATACGATGATGACGGAAATGAGATTAATTCGGAATATGGCGATATATTTGAACAGGAATACACTCGTATTCTCAACGAATACCTCACACGGCCTACGCCGTATGAACAATATCTTCGTGGAATCGACACGCACAAGACCCATGCCGGCTATTTTAGTATTGATAAGAGAGGGCGTAAAGTAGATAGTTCCACCAAACGCGGCAGTGATGAAAGTGATGATATTTCCGCTTATGATCTGATTCTTAAAGATAAGGAACTGTTGCTTTCCTTCCGTAATCCTGTACGGTTCATCTTCTCCCATTCCGCGCTTCGTGAGGGTTGGGACAATCCGAATGTTTTTCAGATTTGTACCTTAAAACACGGCGGAAGTTCACCCACTCAAAAACGTCAAGAAGTCGGACGCGGCCTCCGTTTGTGCGTGAATCAGATGGGAGAGCGAATGGATGTGGAGACGCTTGGAAGTCAATTACATCAGATCAATCAGCTGACCGTGATCGCCTCGGATGGATATCAGGAGTTCGTGGCGGACTTGCAAAAAGGCATCCGCGAGGATTTGTACGAACGTCCTACCCAAGCAACGAAGGAGTATTTTATCGGCAAAACGCTGTTGATCAACGGGAAAAGCGTGACCATAACAAAAGACCAGGGGAACGATATATACCGATATCTCATCAAGAACGATTATATCGATAACAATGATTGCGTGACGGATAAATATCGAGCCGACCTTGCGAATGAAACGCTGGCTCCTGTACCCGAAAGCTGTACCGAGATTGCCGAGGGCGTCCATGCTTTAGTATGCAACGTCTTTGATGAACATGCGCTTGACGGTATGATCCTTGACGGTCGCGAGACGAAAATTCAGGAGAACGCTCTGAACGATAATTTCTACAAGAAAGAGTTCCAGACACTCTGGAATTATATCAATCACCGGTATACGTACACGGTCGAATTCGATAGTGAGGAGCTGATTCGAAACTCGATTAGGCATATCGACAAGGAACTGTCCGTTTCCAAACTTCAGTATACAGTAACCACTGGTGAACAAAGTGGAGATTTGAACTCCGATCAACTGCAACGTGGAACAGGTTTCGCCGAGGAGAAGAGCCAAACCTTCACACTGGAACGCTCTGGAAGAAGTTTGGTGAAATACGACCTTGTGGGAAAGATTGCGGAAGGTTCCCAATTGACTAGACGGTCGGCGGCCAAAATTCTGTCTGGAATTGCTCTCAGTACTTTCGAGATGTTCAAATGCAATCCGGAGGAATTTATTACCAAGGTTATTCGAATCATTATCGAACAAAAAGCCTCGATGATCGTGGAGCATATTACCTACAACCAGGCAGAAGGCCGTTATGATAGTTCCATTTTTACCGCGGATAAGAACACCGATTTCTCACGCGCTTATCAAGCCAAAAAACATGTACAGGACTACGTGTTCGTGGACGGTTATGCCCAAAGTGGGCAGAGCGTAGAATATCGTTTTGCTAAAGATATGGATCATGCGGAAGAAGTCTATGTTTATGCTAAATTGCCACGTGGATTCTCCATCCCGACCCCCATGGGTAACTACTCTCCCGACTGGGCGATTGCCTTTCATGATGGAACGGTGAAGCATGTTTTCTTCGTCGCCGAGACGAAGGGGAGCATGGAGACATTCGATTTGAGAGGAATTGAAAAGGCCAAGATTGAATGTGCTAGAAAGTTGTTCAAAGAACTTCTTTTCACGAAAGGGGTCGTTTATGATGTTGCTGATAGTTACAAAGCGTTGTTGGATAAGGTAGTAACTCTGAGGAGGAATCCAATGCAGGTTCCAGACAATCAAAATGATCAGATAGACGTGTGAATCAGATTTGGCGTAAACAATGACTACGATGATCTATCACCCCTAGAGCGTACGAGTAAATGAAAGATTGCTTTCACATGGATGCCGATAAGAATCGTATGAAATGACGCGGAAACACACCGTATTAATCGAAGGCACTTATGAGGAGAGACCGATCCGATGCTCCATTGGTTTGCTCGCTCGGTGTGCGTCCGGCCACCGGAATCGAATCGCAAAAAGCCGTAGGAGTATGATAAAATACTTTATAAATACCGTAATGAGGCAAAAAGTTTTCGTAGACGGTTCTGACGCCTCGTCGCGTTTTTACCCATTATGATAGATTGGATATCATGTATTTTGCCTTCGTCTTCCCTGCTATTATCCGCGAATTGCCGCGTCGAATGATGTGAACACGCCCTAGATAAAAGGACGGTTTATGATGTGGTGCAGTACGATATCATGATACGTCTCGACCATTGGTACATCTCGACAACATGGGTGTGGATTCCGTCGCCAAAAGCGTGGTCAACCCGTCGTTTGGACCGATCAGGTGATCCCCGACAAACAGATCACCTCAACATCGGAACTCGCGTCAGCCCAATGTTTTCGTGGTAAAACGCTAGCGAATCGAAACTAATCTCGTTCACCTGCACATTCCGGCCTAAACGAGACAAGCCCGGTGATGCGGTTCTATGGCTGGGGAACGTCCGCAAAATTCCAAAGCTCAACGAGAAGGCGTTGTTTGCCGTTATCTGTTTGAGCTGAGGATGACGCAACTCAGAGTGACGCATCGGAGGTCACGATTTTCAGGGTCCCGTTTCGCGTGGTTTAGTGGTTAGGGCCGGCTTCATAATCATGGATACGCCGGTAAAATTCACAGGTTTGCAACAGTTCTTGATGAGAACCTGTGGCGACGATACGTCCCGATTCCATCACCACAATCCGATCGGCCAAATCGAGCAGCCCGAGCCGATGCGTGATCATCAGGACCGTTTTATCACGACAATAGGTCGCCAACGATTCTTGAAGCAGGCGTTCGCTTTCGAGATCGACTTGGCTAGTCACTTCGTCGAGAATCAAAATTTCAGGGTCTCGCAACATGGTGCGTGCTAGGGCGATTCGTTGTCGTTGACCGCCGGAAAGCTGACCGCCACCGGGGCCGACCATCGTTTCGTAACCATTGGCCAAATTGCGCACAATAAAATCGTGGGCATAAGCCAAACGTGCGACTTCCTCGATTTTCTCCTGGGTGACATTTTCACATCCGTAAGCGATGTTATGCGCCACTGTATCATCGAATAACACAGGTTCTTGTGTCACGAGTCCGACGACGGAACGTAGGTCCCGCAGTCGGAATTTCGAGAGCGACAGATCGTTCAATCGAACATCACCGATATCGGGATCGGCAAAACGTAACACGAGATTGGCCAGCGTACTTTTGCCGCAACCGCTTGGCCCCACCAGCGCGATCGTTTCTCCGGGACGAATAGTTAGCGATACGTCTTGCAAGATCGGCGTGTCGGGACGATAAGCAAAATGCACGTGGTTGAATTGCAACACAGCGTGATGCGGAATCGGTTTAACGGGCTGAATCGGATCGTGGATATGCGGATGTCGATCCAACATGGCATAAACCCGGTCCGCTCCCGCGACGCCCGCTTGCAGCTGGTTGAACACGTCGGACAATTTGCGGGCGGGATCAGCCGCACCGAGTAACATCCCGTAGAACATGAGTACTTGAGACCAACTGAGTGGTCGTTCCGACATTGGAATGCCCAGCAGTTTCGTTTCGCCAGACAGGATCAGGTACGTTCCTGCAAGTACGGCGAGACAAACGATCAGTAACCCGGTGATTTCAGTGGTGGGTTTAATTAAGGCGTCATATAACGCGATACGCATTGATTTTTTGTAACATTCTTGGGACACCTCTTGGAATCGAGACTGCTCGAATGGTTCCATCGTAAACGATTTGACCACGCGGATACTTCGAAGCGATTCGTCCAGTCGCGAGTACAAACGCGAAACCTGTTCCATCGAACGACGGTTTGCACGTTTGATCGAACGCGAAAGTTGGCGAATCAGAATGCCCGCAATGGGCGCAACAACCAACGAAAAAAGCAATAATCGCCAGCAAATCCAGCCTGCTCCGATGACGCATGCCGCCATTTTAAGCGGTTCGCAAACGAGACGACCAAAAAGCGTGAGTAAACTATTGCGCACCGCCGTCATGTCGTTCGTGAATCGACTGATCAGATCCGTCACCCCTTCTTGCGTAAATGTGTCGGTGTCCAGCAATAGCGTTTTGGCAAAGAATTCGTTTTGTAATTCCAACATGGCACGGTTGGCGATTTTCGCCACCAACACGTTATGGATGACGAGCATGAAATTTTTAACTAGTGTACAGGCAAATAGTACTGCAAATAATGCCACTGTGGCGATGAACAGATCTTGCGGTACCCAACGATCGACCCACGGTTTGGCCATTCGATAGAGCCACGCCGCGCGCTGTTCCGCCGCGATTCGTTCCGTTGCTTCCACAAGCTGCGATTCAATGGCACTGCGTTGATTTTCTGAAAGCGTCGTGTCGGCGAGTTGTTGGTGGAGTTCATCCTCTTTGGCAGCCCATTCGACGACACCCTTTTCCGCTGTGGCGAGTTCTTCATCAATCCACTGATGGACGGAACGATTTTGCATCGTCAGTTCGAGAAATGGATAAAGGCCGCCGATATTTCCACCCCAGCATAAAGCGACCAGAATCGCGCACACACAGGAGATGATACAAATGGTCTTATTTTTCAGAGCGAGTTGTACCGCTCGCCAATACGGTTTCTTCGGATATTCTGTCATTGTTTCAAAATAGGAGTGCTATTATAATGAATCATGGGCAATGGATTGTACCTATCACACGTATCGCGATACAGAGTAACCGATTTTCGCGAAATCTCAAAGAGCGTTTTTTAAGAGAATTTCGTGAAACATATGCGATTGTCTCCGTTTTTTGTCCACCGGTGCCGACCACGTTTCATGGGGCCGCAAAGTGTTCCCGACCGATCGTGTGAACGGTGTGCGATGTCCATATGTGTTATTTCTACCCTTGCGTTGCTTGGATTGTATGGAATATAAATATCGAGGGGCTGTTTTAATCTCGGTTCAAACTTTTAACCCGACCCGAATCGTACATGGAACCGATCCGTCGAATTCGTAACATGAAGGAGAAGGGGAATGCGTCGTCGTCATTTTTTGACCGCTTTGAGCGGACTTTCTACGATTTCTCTGTCTCAAACGTTTGGGGGGCCGCCTCCGCTGTGCGCGGCGGACGATATCATGAAACCGTCGAAACGTCTTGAGCCGTCCGTAGCGCGGTTGGGAATCAATCTTGCGGGAACGGCGGATTGGAATACCGAACTGCCGTTTGCCGATGTTTTTCGAGAATCACGTGAATGGATTTCGCAGCGAAACGGGGAATCTTGGGGAAAGGGGCCAACGTTAGCGTTGGACGCCCGGGGCTGGATTCGGCGGTTAGAATTGGATTGCTTCGCCGAAACACCGCTGTGTACGATTGAGGAGGGGCATTATCCATCCGGTGTGTATACGGTTCGGTATGATGGGACGGGTGAAATCGGGTTCTCGAAGGGACGGATCGTCGCGCGGCAACCGGGTGAAATACAGGTGGAGATTGATTCTCGCGACGGCGGCTTTTTTCTACGGCTCCTGAAAACGGATCCGGATGATTACGTACGCAATATTCGTGTGTTTCTTCCCGATTGCGCGGACATTTCAGAGAAGACGGGGGCGTGGAATCCGGCGTTTTTGACTCGTTGGCGTGGAATGCGGGCGATCCGATTCATGGATTGGATGCACACGAATGGATCGCAGGTGGCTCGATGGTCCGAGCGTCCCCAAATGAGTGACGCGACGTGGACCGTGCGTGGTGTACCGCTCGAAATGATGTGTGAACTCGCGAATCGGTTGGAAGCGGATCCATGGTTTTGTATACCCCATTTGGCCGATGACGATTATGTTCGAAATTTTGCGCAGCAAGTGAAAAAACGACTTTTGCCACGGCGAAAAGTTTATATCGAATACTCGAATGAAGTCTGGAATGGACAGTTTGAACAGAATCGGTATGCGGCGGAAATGGGGCAAAAGTTACGATTCGCTGAAAAACCGTGGGAGGCGGCGTGGTGTTACACGGCGGTGCGGTCGGTGGAGATATTTGCGATTTTCGAAGATGTTTTCGGTGGAACACAGCGGCTCGTGCGTGTACTTCCCTCTCAGGCGGCCAACCCTTACGTGAGTGAACAGATTCTCAAGTTTCGTGACGCGTATCGACATGCCGATACGCTCGCAATCGCTCCGTATATGGGCGTTTCCATTCCGAAAGAAGATACCGAAAAATATATCGCGCTCGGATTGGATGGAGTGCTTCGAGAAATGGAAGAACGGGTGCTGCCCGAATGCGTCGAATGGATGCGTGGTCAGAAGAAAATCGCGGATCAATACGGTTTGACACTTACGGCGTATGAGGCGGGGCAGCATTTGGTCGGTCTATGGGGAGCCAATGACAACGAAAAGCTGAACGAAATACTTTATGCCGCAAACCGGTCAGAGAAAATGGGCGAACTGTACGAAAAATATTATGCCGCGTGGCAAGAAATCGGTGGAGATTTGCTTTGCGTTTTTAGTTCGATTGGACGTTGGAGCAAGTGGGGCTCTTGGGGGCTTGTGCAATACGCGGATGAAGATGGGAATGATTACCCGAAATACGCGGCGACGATGCGAACGATGCAAAAGTGGAACGCGGCGATTGAAGGCGGGGCAAAATGATTCGGTTTGTGAGTGGAATTGATACAGATATTGGCAAGACGGTCGCGGTCGGGATGATGGCGAGATTTTTGCGAGAGCATGGGTCGGTCATTACGCAAAAGCTCGTTCAGACGGGGTGTATCGGATTTTCGGAAGATTTGCGATTTCATCGGTTTCTTGCGGGCTGTTCGGAATTTTCGGAAGATCGGCCCTCGTTGTATGATGGTTCGGAGTGTCGTTTGACGGCTCCGGTTATTTTGCCTTATCCCGCATCGCCCCATTTGGCGGCGGCGTTGGCTCAGACGACGGTCGAGCTGCGCCGAATCGAAAACGCGACGAACCGATTGGCTGCACGTTTCGATTTTCTGCTTGTCGAAGGCGCGGGTGGACTCATGGTGCCGCTCACCGAGGAGGTGTTGACGATTGATTACGTGGCACAACGAGGGTACCCGCTCATCTTGGTGACTTCTGGACGACTTGGCTCAATCAGCCAAACGCTTTTGGCTTTGGATGCTGCCGCGCGACGCAAAATTCCGATTGCGGGTGTTGTTTTTAACAGCTACCCGTCCACCGATGCGACTATCGCTGGCGACGCGAAGCGGATGATCGAAAAATATTTGACACGTTGGACCGGTCGCGCGGCGTTGGTCTGTCTTCCGGAAATTTCTCAAATCACCGAGTGGCAAAATCGGATCCGACAGGGCGAATCCCCAGTGATATCCAGCGACGTGCCCTTTCCGAACGTGGATTTTTCGCCCATTTTTTCGAGATGATTTGCGGAGGAACGCACCATGGAATGATCTCGTTGGATTGGCGATTGCGGTTCGGGGACGAAAAGTATCAAGACGATGCAAAATCGAATGGAATAGGTATCCGTTTAGAAATCTTCACACGTCCAGATATCGGGTAGATGGCGTTGTCCTTGCGCACCATCTAAACCATAACCGGCGATGAACACCGGCGGTACCGTGAGGCCCGTATAATCGACCTGTACATCACAGCCTGCGGCACGCGGTACCTGTTTGTCACACATGACGCACGTTCGAATTTCCTGCGGATGTTGGGTGTGTAGATATTCCAGCAGGCGTTGCAAACTTCGTCCACTATCGATGATATCTTCCACAACAAGAACCTTTCGATGCGCTAAGCTGGTGTTCAGCAACGGTTGGAGCTGAACTACACCGGACGATTGCGTTGATTGACCGTAGGAAGCCGCTTGAATAAATTCAATCTCCGCTGGTATCGTGAGTTCTCGACACAAATCGGCGAGGAAAATGAACGCGCCTCGCAACACTCCAAGCAATAACACGGGTGGCTCATCGTCCGTCATGCGTGCGGCGTAATCGGCTGAGATCTGATTGCCGAGTTCCTGAACGCGAGTCCGAATTTGTGCGGCTGAAAAAAGTTGTTGCATGATTTTCCTCTTAGCTTTGGGATTATTTTGAATGCTGGGAACGGCCTACATAAGCGGCGAAAGTAGGTTTATAATTTTTTGCAAATCCTCATCCGGAAAAATTGTTTTTTTGTTCTTTTTTGTGATATAATAAGGCCGCTCGTTTGCGTATTATATGGGGAAAATGCGGTGTCGCCAATTATGGCAAAAGCAATTGCAAAGAAACTGGCAGCTCAGTTGAAGAAAGTTGTCCAAAAAGAAGATCCCTAATATGGCTGGGTAACTTTTGAAGGAATCAAAAGGAAAGAACCGCGGTGATATTATGGCGATACGCAGAGAATACTATTCATCAACCATTAAAGAATTTCTAAATACAGAAAATGGCGTTATACTTGGGCAACTACTGATTAACGATGAGTTTGCAACGACAGATCTACAGCAGAATTCTTGGCATCAAGAAATATCCATATTGAAGAATCAGCTTTCTAATTTTGAACACGGAGACGTTTCTCTGGAATTTACGATACCACGTATTGGCCGTAGAATAGATGCCGTTTGCATTATAAACGGCATTATTTTTCTTCTGGAATTTAAGGTTGGTGACAAAGAGCACAAAAAGTCTACGGAAGATCAAGTAATGGATTATGCTTTGGATCTGAAATATTTCCACGAAGCAAGTAAAGATAGATACATTGTGCCAATCAGCATTCCTACGGAAGCACCGATACATTCAAACGTACCCTCTTTTGCGGATGATAAAATTGCAGGTGTCCTTTTGTGTAATAAAAATACAATTAGCAATAGCATCCAGCAGGTATTATCCCATGTAGGAGATAAACAGCTCTCCATGATGGATTGGATCAATTCCAGGTACTCGCCCACGCCAACTATTATAGAGGCAGCACAGGCGCTATACCGAAATCACTCCGTAGAAGAAATATCGAGAAATGACGCTGGTGCCAAAAATTTAACACTGACAACAAAAGCGATTAGTCTGATAATAGATTCCTGCAAAAGAGACCATAAAAAGGCAATTTGTTTTGTTACGGGTGTTCCCGGGGCGGGAAAAACTCTTGCAGGGCTTAATATCGCAAATCAACGCCACCAGTTTGAAGCGGATGAGCACGCTGTATTCCTATCAGGAAATGGGGCGCTAGTGGATGTTTTACAAGCGGCATTAGCAAAAGACAGAGCAAATAGGGAAGGAATCACAGTTGCAAATGCCAAGAGAGAAACTGAGGCTTTTATCCAAATTATCCATAAATTCAGGGATGAAGCACTTACAACAGAGATGCCTCCTGCCGAAAAAATCGCCATTTTTGATGAGGCACAAAGAGCATGGAATGAGAGTTCTCTTGCTGATTTTATGAAAAGGAAAAAATGCGTTGCAGATTTTCATCAGTCGGAACCGGAATTTTTGATCAGTATTATGGATCGTCATCAGGACTGGGCAGCTATAATATGTCTTGTAGGCGGCGGACAGGAAATTCACGATGGTGAAGCAGGCATCGTGGATTGGTTCCTGGCTCTAAAAGATAAATATTGCGATTGGGAAATCTATCTATCAGATAGAATGACTGACGCAGAATATATAGGGGATTCTTCTATTAATACACTTCTTAACGGCAGACGTTACCTAATTGAACCATCCCTTCATCTGGGTGTATCACTGAGGTCTTTCAGAAGCGAAAAGCTATCATTATTTACGAAAACAGTGCTGGATAATAACCCGGAGCAAGCTGCTGATGTATATTCTGAATTGAAGCAATCATATCCAATTGTTATGACAAGAGATTTCAACACGGCTAAATCCTGGGTGAAGAATAAGTCACGTGGAAACGAAAGATACGGGTTGCTGGCAAGTTCTGAAGGAAAACGGCTTCGTGGAGTAGGTATATGGGTACCATCGAAAATAAATCATGTGGGATGGTTCTTGAACGGCAAAGATAACGTTGACTCTTCATATTATCTTGAAGTTGCAGCATCTGAGTTCGAAGTTCAGGGCTTAGAGATTGATTATGGGATATTGGCATGGGATGCTGATTTTCGATATGTTTCTGGAGAATTCGATTATTTTAGATTCCGTGGAACTTGTTGGAACCACATAAATATTGAACAACGACAAAAATATCTGAAAAATGCATATCGTGTACTTTTAACACGGGCACGTCAAGGGCTCATAATTTTTATCCCAAAAGGTGGGGCAGAGGATGTATCTCGAAAACCTGAATATTACGACGATACATATCGGTATTTGAAAAGCATTGGCGTCGAGGAAATGTAATAGACCAATGATATGCCAGGTGAGACGGTGACAGCAGAGCAATTCTCAGTGTCCTATCTCTTGAATGCACTGCAAATATAGTCATTTAATTTAGTAATCTCCTTGATGAAGATATTCCAGGATTGCATTTTCGAGATTCGGCGAGTGTGGCAATACGTCCACTAACGCGAGTTTCCTATTCGCCCCAACCTTTTCGATGGGATTGAAATCCGGTGAGTACGGTGGCAAAAATAATACGCGTAGATTATATTTACGAGCAAGACAACGCAACTTACGATGCGGATGAAACGAAGCATTGTCCATCATGACAGTCGTGTCTTTTTGGATATACTGGACAAGTGTTTTACGAAACCCTTCGACGAAAAGGTGACTCGTCCTGTTTTGAGAGTAACATTGCGACAACTATACGATCACCAATTTTCGCGGCAATGACGTTTGTTCTTTGGAATTTTCGTCCACTTTTGACGTCTTCCACTTTTGTGCCACGCAGGGCTCGACCACGCTCACGAATCAAGCATTGATCCACGCCACATCGTCCATATAGACGCGTTTTTCTTCGGGGATTTGGGCCATATCTTTCACGAATTTGGCCCGTTTTTCCTCGGATTTTTCGGCATAGGTGAACGTCTTTTTTTTAGCGTAATGCCCATCTTTTTCAGGGCGTAAAACACCGCTGGAATGCTGCATTGAAACAGTGCGGCAAGTTCCGAAAGGTGGGCGTCCGGCTTCTTTTCGACCGCTTTCCGCAGAGCTCTTTGTTGATCTTCCGTCGGCGTGACAGGAACACTTGTTCAGGTATCACTGAACCGGTTTCACACAGCAATTTCACCCATGTGGTGTAGGTTTGGCGATCAATCCCGAACACCGCCTTGAGCTATTTGAATGTAGCACCACCCTCTTTGAAAGCGATGGCCCGTTCTCTAAATCTTTTGTCGGTTATGCCAACGACATTGGCATTAAAAAAGGAACACTTAAGTGAATCAGCTATACAGAGAAAGGAATTCGTTTTTCCAATAGGATGGAGAATCATAATGTCGGGTTCTGCTATGATAGAATCCCTCATATAAGTGATTATCCTCCTGAAACTCTTTGGGGGGGACCTCTCGGAGGGATCTCTGGAGGGATTAACGCCGTTTGGTATGTGTTTACTAAAAAGCTTGAATCCTTTGGATGCTATGTAACGTTTAGTACCGAAAGCGGAAATAACTTCCTGGCTAAAGCCGGGGTAGTTTATTGCCCAAAATTTTATCCCTCTTCATTCAAAAATGTTGAATTACCACTAACGGAAGGAATAATTCAATTTGAAAAAAACATATGCCAATATCATTGTACATGAATGTTTTTACCATTGTCTTCTTGGAGAAATAGATGATATTATTACCACCGGAAACGAGGTGCTTTTACCTCCACTAGGGTGTGTTCACATAAGTTGTCACCTCAATCGGAGCGATCGGCCATACCTGTTTCAGGTAAAAAGTTCATCGAGCCGCGTCGAATTGGCCTGGGTTTCCTCAAGAGTGCTAGAAATCGGTCCGCCAGGAATCGGAGGGTTGGGGTACGACGCATCCGCGGGATGAGCCGTGTTGTTTTCGCGATGCAGCTCGGAATCGTTCGTGGTGGTGAAATCGTCCATGCGTTTGCCGTGTGGATCATCGCGCATATTGCGTTGGGCGAACTCGGCGGCCAGTCGAAACATCTCCGCTTCATAACGTCGCCGCCACGCGACCCATTCGGAACGTTCCTCCGACAAACGCTGTTGAATTTGCTCGATCTCTTCCCGCTGACGCGCGATTTGCTGTTTCTCTTCCGAAAGTGCTCGCTGTTCACGCTGTTGCAACAGCGTGATCTCCTCCTGTTGACGTTGACGTTGGTCCAACTCGTCACGTAATTTTTCCAAATCGCTCTGTTGCGACATCAAAATCGTACGCATTTGCCGCTGCTGAATCTCCTGCTGACAAAGTTGCTCCTCACGCCGTTGCAAAGCCTGCGATTGCTGTTCCAACTCCTCACGCTGACGCAAAACACCATGTCGGCCACGCACACAGTCGTTCGTCTCGCAACGTGGCTCGTCGCTTGCTAAACACGGCAAGTCGCATTCCGATGCGGCAAATGATCCCACGAAATGGGTTTGCTTCGTGGAAAATGATTGCGACGATGAAAATGACTGTGACGGTGCAGACGACTGGCTTAATGGGGCGGTCCGGTCGATGGGAAACGATGGTGTTGATGAAACAGGTGGGCTTGTTTGCGGTATTTGTTTCGTTGGACACGATAATCCTGATTCCAGTGGTCGTACGGCTGCTTCTCCTCTGATAGTCGCCTCTTGTGTGGTCTGCCGGCTTTCCGCCAACTTGGTAAAGCCTGGGAATCGAATCTCGATTTCCCTGCCAAACTGCAATCGTTCACCAGGTCGAAAGGTACGAACATCAAATCGCTGAAGCGTCTCATCTCGCGTCAACGACACGTCTGTTCCACTCACGCCCCGGTATTCATTCAGAGGAACCGCTCCCGCGAACGAGCCTAAACGGCTAAAAAGATCAATCACCTCCACCGTTTCACCATCCCACCAACATACACAGTGGGCCGGCGCGACTGAGGGATGCAAAATCGGAAGCGACGCGAATCGTGAACGACCAATCCAGGTGAGCGTTCGACTTAATCGACGTCGCGCAAGCTCCTTCCGACCACTGCGAATTGAGAAAATAGGCTGGATTGGCCCGGCACTGCCACGATCATCGGGCGACAATACCTCCGTAGCCAGTGGCGTGACGGCTCGCGCGTCGGACCGTGGAACGGAATATGCCGGTAATGCGTATCGCGTCACAGTCTCTGAAGGTTCTCCACTCGGCAAAATCGTAAAACGTGACTCATTCCACACAAATTGGGAACGCACCGGATACGCGCGAAATATTTCGAGCTGGAGCGGCTGATCGTCCACAAACACCGGAACGGAAGAACTTGGCGACGTGGAATACTCGGATGTGGACTGACCAACACGCGGAGCGTCGTCAACACGAGGCCCGTTTTTCGAAGATGGCCCCATTTTTACCGGAGAACCGCCCACTTGTGAACGACTCGCCGTTTTCGTGAGTTCCGAATGTGAGTCACGTTGCGATGCCTCTGAATTCCAATCGGCCGTGCCAAGCGGGAAAACGGTTAGATAGTAATGGTTGTTTTGCCGAAACAGAAATAGAGCGTATCGCGCCGCGGATTGATCGGCCCATGAGTGCGAATGAAATGCGCCGGGCGAAGTGTTCGATGGGGCTGATTTTTTGGAAGGATTCGCTAATTCCGACGGCGGGGAATATTTCGAGGATGTCGCGGCGGATGTCGCGAATTCCGCGCGAATCGGATATTCGACAATCGGTAGAAAACATTCCGCTCCGACCACGCTGGCGATGCGCAACCACGGTCGTTCCCGACACAATATGTGCCGTCCCTGCACGTTTTCGACCTCGATTCGAATGTGTGGTGATT
>JAQVKF010000258.1 GCA_028694795.1 Thermoguttaceae bacterium
AATCCCAGGATGATACGAGGCCCGACTGAGAACTCATCATTGAGTTCCGAGGCACTGTAGATATCCGTGACACCGTTCCACATGAGTGGCGAATGTCCGGAGACATCTTTGCGTAGAGCCAACGCAACCGCTTGCATAAAGACGTATGAATCGCATGGAGTCATACATCCACGCTGGGTGGCGCACCGTGAATGATATGGATTATCACCCGACGGAGCGCTGGTTAGTCCAAGGTCATCGACCGTACTGGCATTTTGTCCATGAGCCATTTCCCCAGACAGGACGCAACACAGGGCAAGACTCGTGGTCAAAACAGTTACACAGCAGGTACCGCGCCGCAAAAAGCGTCGGAGCCGCCGCTGAATGGAAGGCTGAAAAAACATTGATAACATCACAGGATCAACCTCATATATGGGTTCTGATAGGTTGGCTTTTGGCGACCTTACTTCATTGGAACGACGGAAGTTTTCCAAGTGAACATTTGTTTTCACACGGATCGCGATTCCATTCCAATACAACCACGAGCTATGCAAATTTCCATAGGGAAACATCCATAGTATCTCTACACAAAGCGGGCACGGTGCATCCATCGTTCCATACGCTTACTCATCGGGGTCGCAGTTCACCAAAAAAAACTATTTAACGCAATAGCAATTTTGAGAAAATTTTTGAAAATTTCAGTGCCGCATCTTTTTCCGCATAAAAACGCGATGGGTTAAAATTCGATCCCTACTGGATTCCCGTGAAAAATACCGGTAAGATGGTGGGTGGTTTTGTGAGGGAATATTCGATCCGAGAACCGGTTCGGGGGGGCGTTTTCGTGGTGACGATCTATCGGATAAGATGACGATCTACCGAATAATGTGTCGTTGAACCGATGGCATGGCTTCGTGATACGCCGCCGACTCCTTTGGTTCAGAGTGAAAAGTTCGCTTACACGACAGGTTCCGAGTAAATGGGGGGCTGGGCAAACACGCGTGAAATGTTTGGACGTGGTATTTAGTGTTTTGGAACGCGTGTGAATTTGATCTTTTTTGAATTTAGTACGGGGCATTTATAAGGTAATAGGTGGAAGAATCAATGAATTTTGAAGAAATATTGGCATTTGCGCGACGTGTAGCGGTAGGTGAATTGTCGCCGGAATCGTTTGCGACCTCCGTATCCGACGCGGTATCTGCGGCGCAATCGGAGTTTTCACGTACGACGACAGCTGATCTAGGAGCGACACAATTGGATATTGCGCGTGAGCGGCGTTGTGGTTTTCCGGAGGTGGTCTATGCGGCGGGCAAGACGGTTTCCCAAATGCAGGCGATTTTTATGGCACAATTAGCGCGAGGTATCCGTTGTTTTGCGACACGTATGCGATCTGAAGATGCCGCGGAGTTATTGCGAGTTTTTCCACAAGGTGTTTATAATGCCATTGCACATACGTTTCGGATTACCCCCGACACTGCGTCGGAATCAGTGGAGAAGGGTGGACGAGTTGCAGTTATCACCGCTGGTACGAGTGATCTCCCGGTAGCGGAAGAGGCGGTCGAGACGGCACTTTGGACGGGAGCAGAAGTGCGTTTAATCCAGGATGTTGGCGTTGCGGGTCCGCAGCGATTGCATGCCAAATTGCCGGAGATTCAGAATGCCGACGCGGTGGTTGTGGTGGCCGGCATGGAAGGTGCGCTGCCGAGTGTCGTGGGCGGCTATGTGCGTGTTCCGATCATCGCGGTGCCCACGAGTATCGGTTACGGAGCGGCATTAGGTGGGATGAGTGCATTGCTTGGAATGCTGAACAGTTGTGCATCGAATGTGACGGTTGTGAATATTGATGCGGGGTTCAAAGGTGGATATGTTGCGGGTTTGATCGCGAAAAACGTAGCCGAAGCAAGGCGAGCTGGTTTGTCCTGAATATGTCTGGCGAGTCCGGAAACATGCCATTGCAAACGTCAAGCATATGGATTGGATGGAACGTATTAATAGTTGCGAACATTCGTATTTTATCGAGAAGTGGAATCCTTTCGGCGACGGGCTTTGTCGGGTAATTTGGAATTGAATGCCACGATGTTTTGCCGCAAAAATGCGCGAACCCGCTCTAGTTATGTTCTGATGTGTTGATTGTAATGGGGGCCCATTACATTGGATGTGTGCATGTATCAACGCCTTTACGTTGATAAATCATTCTCATGCGGAGATAGATATGAATGTTCAGGCCAAAGATTCTTGTTGCAATATATCACGCGTGGCAGGACACCTCCAGCGGTGCGGCTATTTCACTGAGAAACACGGTTTTAACTCTTGCCGCTCGTGGGTGGAATGTACGTGTTTTTTGCGGTCCTCTTTTGGATTTTGCTTATGTAAAGATGAATGAACAATTATTAAAAGAACAGAATATTGCGTATGAAAAGCATTACTGCGTGAGTGAATCTGCATGTCATGGTGATCATTTATTACTCTTTCGAGACGGTGGTGTGCGTGTTGCGCAATTTATTCCAAGTGGTGAGAATCCGGAAAATCGGCGTCCGGATGGAAATTCCGCACAAATTTGGTTAAGACTTTACCAAGGACAATTAGATGAGTGGAAACCACAGATCGTGCTGACTTATGGTGGATATTCACTTTGTCAACCAACTTTACAAGAAGCTGAAAAGCGTTGTATTAAAACAGTATTTTGGTTGTGTAATTTTGCATATACAGATGCTCATATGTTCAGTTACGTATCACTGACGGTTACAGCGTCCCTGTATCAATCACAGGAGTACAAAAGTTGTTTGGGTATACCTTCAACGCCTATTTATCCATTAATTTTCAAAGAAAAGCTATGTGAAAAATCATATCAACCAAAATATCTCACATTTATCAACCCTGTTCCTCAAAAAGGGGTTTTCATTTTTGCAAAAATAGCTGAATTACTGTCTCAAAGACGTTCGGATATCCCACTTTTAGTGGTGGAAGGCCGAGCAAATGCGGATTGGATGCGATTAACGGGGGCAAAACTGGCGCATCTGCCGAATCTTTATCGTATGCGAAATACACCTTATCCATCTGATTACTACAGTGTTAGTAAAGTTGTTTTGATGCCGTCGTTGGGAAGAGAAACCTTTGGAATGGTTGCGGCCGAAGCGATGATGTGTGGCATCCCTGTGATCGCAAGTAATGGTGGTGCATTACCAGAAGTGATTGGTGATTCGCCATACTTGCTATCGATACCGTCAAAATATACACCTGAGACACGGATATTACCCTCCGCAGAGGAGGTTCAGCCATGGCTCACGGCGATTCAGCAACTGTGGGATGATTCCGCAACTTATCTATCTGCGGTGACGTATGCTAAAGAACGTTCATTAGCATGGAATGCGGAATTAATCATTCAGAAACTCGAAAACGCCTTGGAAAGCGTTGTCTCGCCTAGGGAGATTTACCCTATGTAGATGTTGGACGTGGGAACTTTTTTGGTTGACTTGGGTTTGGAGATACCTTATACTCACAGCGGGTATTCCGTTTGCGGTTTGGATGTCTTTGGCAAAACTTTTCAACCTGATCATCATAACCACTCAACAGGCGTTATTCGTTCGATTTTGAATGTAAAATCCATTCAAAATGGGTAAAACCTTCATGAAGGAGGTTTCCTATTTTGAAGGAGGTTTCCTATTTTGAAGGAGGTTTCCTATTTTGAAGGAGGTTTCCTATGTTTCGAACATTGTGCTCTTGGTTTAGAGTATTGGAACATGGCTCATCGTGCCGACGTGTTCAAAAGTACACGCATGTATACAAATCTCGTAAACGCTCGCTGCGTCTGGAATCTCTGGAAAATCGCCAACTGTTATCCGTTTGTCCGAACAGTTCGGCAGAGTTCTCTACCGCTGAAACTTCAAGCGATTTGGCTGCTGAAGTCGCGTTGTGTACAGTAGACATGAACGCAGCAGATACAAGTTCTGTGAGCGTAGACACGGTGAATTTAAGCATGGATGATCGACCGTGGACAAGTGAACAAAACGCGAGGTTAGACTCCGGTGGAATTTTGGATACAAGCGTAGCTTCGTCCAATACAATGTCTGATTCAACCTCTGGCACCCTCACGCTTTCACAACTATTTGAGTCCATGGATGAAGAAACGTTCAGTAGCCAGTCCTCTGAATCGACGGTGGAACATGGTCAGATTGAGCCGCTGGTATTTGAGGCATTAGATGGCGAAATACCATCTTATTCGACGATGAGTGGTGGTTCTGGCGGCAGTGGTGGAAGTGGTGGAAGTGGCGGCGCCGCTCCTTGGTTGAGTGGTGGAATTGGTGAAAATTCCGTTTCAGGTGGTGCGATCAAAGCGATGATCTTGGCTTCTGAGACCGATTATGTGATTGAATTTCAGGCATTTGATCCAGATGAGGCAAGTAGTGGCGTTAGTGAGGACCTGCAATTAG
>JAQVKF010000059.1 GCA_028694795.1 Thermoguttaceae bacterium
CGATGAAGTCCCCGAACGGACACGGTTTGCGGGCAGTACGCCGCAGGCGCAACAGGATGGCAAATCGGGACTGCTGTGGAACCTCGGTACGCTTGAGGGTGGTGAGGAACGCAATATCGAGATCCTGCTCGTTCCGTTACGCGAGGGTGAATTTGGCAGCGTGGCGACGGTTCAGTTCGCGTGTTCAGCGGGTGGCCGCAGTCGTGCTGTTCAACCGCGATTGGAAGTGGAATTGGCTGGTCCTGATCGTGTGTTAATTGGTCAAGAGGCCGCGATGAAGGTGACGGTTACCAATATCGGAACGGGCACGGCGAAGAATGTTTTCCTATTTGAACAGGTTCCGTCGGGCCTTCGTCATGTGGCGGGCGATCAATTGGAGAATCAGCTGGGCGATTTACGTCCGGGTGAATCGCGAGAGGTCGAACTTTCGCTCACGGCGACCGGTGTAGGCCCCATCGACAACATGGTTTCCGTGCGTGGTGACGGAGGGCTAACGGCTGAAAAAACGCATAAAATCGAGATTTTGGCTCCCGCTCTCGATGTGGCCGCGACCGGTGCAAAACGTCGGTTCCTCAAACGTGAAACCACGTACACGCTTTCGATTAGCAATCCTGGTACGGCGGACGCGACGGGCGTGGCATTTTCCACCGTGTTACCGATGGGAGTCGAATTTGTGCGCACAAATAATGAGGGCGCGTATGATGTCCAGACACGTACGGTACACTGGGCGTTGGAAACGCTGCCCGCTGGTGAAACGGGAGATGTTGAACTGGTCGTGTTGCCGACCGAAGCGGGCGAAAAAGCACTGCGCATTTGTGGAGCGGCTTCCAATGTGACAACGGTCGAAAAACAGATGCCTATCCTGATTGAAGGCGTCGGAGCATTTAGTTTCGAGGTGACGGATCTGGTCGATCCTGTCGAACTCGGTGAGGAAACGGTTTATCGCATTACGCTCTCAAACAACGGTTCGAAGGAAGTGACCGGTATCCGCATGACGGCGGGATTGTCCTCCGGTTTGGAATTGGTCAGCATCGAAGGAGCGGTTAGCGGCCAAGCGAATGGGAGTCAGATTGTATTCGACACGATTCCGTCGTTGATGCCGGAGGTGATGCAGCAAGTGCTGGTCCGTGTCCGTGCGAAAGAAGCTGGTGACCAGCGTCTCCGTGTCCAAGCTCGAACGGATGACGTGCAGCAACCAGTTACGAAGGAAGAAACGACCCAAGTGTTCGCCGATTAATCGGCGAACGCACGCGTCAACGAGTTGTCTCACCTTAGGGCGATTTCGCGGAGAAACGGACCATTGGGATGCGGATGAACCGATTCCGATTTCGTTTGCTTAGCCTGTGTCACCCATGTTAATTTGGCGGGCTAAACAGCGTATCGGATGGCAGTGTGCCGCCGTTTCCTCACGTCCAGTTGAATACGGTACAAAGGGGCTTTGTGACGGGTTGTGACGCTCGAGAAAACTTCGCCCGTCGTGAGTCTAATCTTTTGGCCTGGAATGGTTGATAGATAGATAAGTTTTACCGTATGGAGCGATTCGATCGCCTAGAGACTGACGATATGAAGTAGGCTAGGGGGGATCGATATGGTTCCGAAAAGCAGACTTGGCGACGTTGCTTTCCATTCATACTATGGTACAATAAGCGGCATGCGCAAGATGTAGCGGATGTGATGGATATTGGGTGTGCGTTTTCCGCATCTTCGTGGCCGCAGAAACTTTTCAGCAGAAATGGTGGAGTCCGATGAGAGCCCCTCGAGCCGTACTTTCCGAGATATCGTCGTATCGATTTTCGCAAGAGTCGCGAGGTAATTTCGTCGAGGGGTGCGTGGTGGGCGGTTCGACTGGCGTTGCGTTGTTGTTGTATATAGGGCGTATGTGTGGATTTTGTCCATCGCTTCCACCTTTGGTTGGCGAATTGGTGATGCTTGCGAGTGGGGGGCTGTCGATTTGGCTTCACATGGTCGCACGGCGTCGGAATCAAACGTTGGGAGTGCTTTCGCCAGCCGAAGCGGAGGCCCTAGCGGAACGAACTGTTTGGGGCCATCGGGGCGGGGTATCCGATGAACGTGACAGCAATCGTGATTCCTCCGTTGATTCCGCGTTTTCGGGCGATCGCGGGTTAGCCGGCCATTGGCCGACCGTGTGGCGAAAAGCCGCGGCCGCTCGAGCGAGGGTACCATATCGAGAGATTTTGGCGACATTGACCATTTTGCTATGGTTTTTTGTACTCTCTTATTCGGCTCAAGCGTTGGACTTTGTGCGACTTTTGCTCGTTGGCGTGGTCTGTGAGACGATCGGTTGGTTGGTTCCGTCCTATTTTCTTGGGCATGACGATTTTTTGCGAAATATGGATTGGAATGGGTACGAAAACAGAACCTATTGCGGCAATATGTGTGGTGATCGGCTTTCGCATTCGTCTGTTTTGTCGCGGGAACCCGATTCTGGTATAAAATCGGGGAAAATTCGGGATTTTTCGGAAACCGCCCTTGCGGAAAATCGTGCGGAAACGGATAAATACGACAACCGTACTCCTTCGGATCATTCGGCTGAATGGCCAGCGGCGTCCGTATCCACTTCGGTCATGCCCCCAAAGGCAACCCCTGTGGTTATGCCGACGGCTTCGGTGACGACAGATGCCAAGACTGCGATGAATATTTCAGAAGCGGTAAATATCCCGGAAGCGGTAGATATTCCAGCTGCGATGGGTGGCCCTGTAACGAAGGCAGCTATTTCCATTCCGGATCGTATTTCGAAACGTGGGGTGGACGATGCGGAACAAGGGCATTGGACACAGCGAGTGATTCGAAGTGTGGAAGCGGATGGAACGGAACGGTTGGAGTGTTGGTTTCGGATACGTTTGCCGGCATTGCGTAAACAGGTTCCGATTCATCTGCCGATTTTTCCGCCGTTGGAACGTGAACCTTGCGTTGAGTTCGAGCCGGAGTCTGGTCCAGAGGTGGAGATCGCTGTCGTCCAAAAATTTTGTCAAGGGATTCGTTTAGAGATTCGCCGAGTCGGAGTGGTGGACCAAGCTGAAGAACTCGTTCTTCATGTGGAAATCGCCGCGTAAACCCGATGGATCGTTTCGACTGGAGGTCGAGGATGGGTATGAAGCGGAGGCGACCGTTCGAAACGGATTCTTCCCAATGGATGGGACACCGAATTGACGAGCATTGATTCCGAAAGGCGTGACCCGAATCAATATCCCTTAAATGGACTCGCTTTTCCGATTTCACATTCGACGAAAATCCGTGGTTACGGGATTGTGGTTGATCGTTGTGATCCGTGGTTTATAGGTGATCCATGGTTTACAGGATTCGGAACAGGACTTCGTCCCCATTTTCATTTGAACGGTCCTAGGAAGTGGCATAGGAATAGAACATGGAAGCAATGGATTCGCAACAACCCAATCATGAGTCATTGTCCGATCCGTTTCACATTTTTGGCTTTGACGCGTCTTTTGATCGGTCACGGTGGCTGGTGCCCGCCCGTCGTTTGATTCGCATTTGTCGTCACGCTCCGAAAAAGTGGAAAATAGCCGATATTGGTGGCTCGCTCACTGGTGGCGAACTTTTGCTTCGCGTGCTTATTTTCCGGCGCTTGCTTCGACGTGAGATTTTGTCCGACGACGAACAGCGAGTGGGCGTATTGATTCCCCCCACGATGGCGGCGGCGACGGCGAGCTATGCGCTTACGTTGGACCGACGTGTACCAGTGCACTTGAATTATACGCTTTCTTCGACCATTTTGAATCACTGTATTAAGGAAGCGGGGATTCGTCACATTTTGACGAGTCAGAAAGTGTTGGATCGGTTTCCGGATTTGAAATTGGACGCAGAATTAATTCTTCTGGAAAATTATGTACCCAAATTGACCCTTTGGGATAAGCTGTCGAGTCTTGTGGCGGCGAAATATATGCCGATTGGCATGTTGGAAAAATGGCTCGGACTTGATCAGGTGAAACCGGATGATTTGCATACCATCATTTTTACGTCCGGTTCGACGGGGATGCCCAAGGGGGTCATGCTGTCGCATTGGAATGTGTTGCGTAACGCGGAATCAATGAGTATGGGAGTGGTGATTCGTGGTGACGACGTGATCGTGGGCGCGTTGCCATTTTTCCACGCTTACGGTTATACGGTGCCGCTTTGGATTCCGACGATTCGAGACGCTTCGGTGATTTTCCATGCGAATCCGCTCGACGCCCAAACGATTGGACGTTTGTGCCAGAAGTATCGCGGCACCTATTTCCTTGCGACGCCGACCTTTGCGCGGGCATATCTTCGCCGCTGCAAGCCGGAAGACTTAGCGACGGTTGATATGATGGTCCTCGGTGCGGAAAAGATGACGAAAAAGCTGGCGGACGAATACGAAGCGAAATTCGGTGTGCGTCCATTGGAAGGTTTCGGCGCGACGGAACTATCGCCCGTGGTATCGGTGAATTTACCGCCGAATCGTTCCGTATTATCGGGCAATTATTGCAAAGAGGGGACCATTGGTCGTCCGCTTCCTGGACTTACGGCCAAAGTGGTCGATCCGGAAACATTTGTCGATCGAGGACGGAATCAGGAAGGGATGCTTCTCATTCGCGGCGATACCGTGATGCAGGGATATCTCAATCTTCCGGAACAGACTCGTTCCGTATTGCGTGACGGATGGTATGTGACCGGCGATATGGCGATCATTGATGAGGAGGGGTTTGTACAAATCACAGGCCGTCTGTCACGATTCTCGAAATTGGGCGGCGAAATGGTGCCTCATCTGCGGATCGAAGAGATGTTATACGACTTGCTGCATTTAGACGACGCGGCTGATGGGGATGCTCCAACAGTGCCGCTTGCGGTAACTGCGGTGCCAGATGCGAAAAAAGGTGAGAAAATCATCGTGTTGCACACAATGCCGATTGAGAAGCCTGACGAATTATGTCACGCGATGTCCGCCGCCGGGCTTCCGAATCTGTGGATTCCATCCGCCGATGCTTTTTACCAAGTGGAATCGCTTCCGCTGCTCGGCACGGGAAAACTCGATTTGCAGGGGCTTAAAAAATTAGCGCTAACGATCACCGGTCAGGCATAGGATATCTCGGACGATTTCGATATCTTCTAGGGCGTGTTCACATATAATCACATAGTAAAAAGCCCATGGCCAAGAATGGAATAACCGCGGCGATCGGGGCGATTTATGTCGGTTGATATTGGGGTTTGCGCGTCTAGGAGGTGTTCACGTCAACGTCATATCATGTTGACCCACGTTGCGGCTCGTACGTCTAGTAAAAAGTTTTACGAAAAAGCATTTTCGTAGAAAATACGCGAATTTTTTGCCTGACGTTGGTGTTGCCGCTTTGGTGAAGTACCTTCCCGGCTTGTCACGCAAGCGGTCGGGTTGGTATGGAGGAAAATCGGTGACTATCCTCCTAACTCGCCGCTGGGTTGGAGTAGAGTATCCACCCTACTTCAGGGCGGTCACCTTTATTTCTTTTGGAATCGTTTAGGCATTTCACGCCAACGACGATGCAGCCACCAATACTGTGTCGGGTGTTGCCGAATCATAGATTCTAACGCCGAGGTGTACCACTGCGTGAGACTTCGCACGGAAAGCGAATCCGCCGATATGCCCGCAGCCTCCGGAGCGTCGGGGTCTAACACCGCCTCGACGTGCATCTCGAACTGCATCGGTACGAATGCGTCCCTTTGCGGTGGTTTTTCTTTCTCCTTTGCTGCGTTCGTTTCGGTTGGTCGATCTCCATCCTCCGAACTATTCGGCGTTTTCGTGACGCCCGTTTTATAGGGAATCGCTCGCTCTTGCCGCATTGTGCCACAGACGATCACCGGAGCATGGTGTTCCAATGAGAATAACGCGATCACTTTATGCGCCAGCACGGGTTTACCGAAAAAAAATGCCGGACAACCGTTATAAACGTGATGATCCGCGAGGAACGAAAGCGTTCCACCGGTGCCAATCACCGCTTGAATTTTATCGAATTCCCCGTTTTTCGCCAAAATAAATTGGCCTGTTGAACCACGGAATCGGTTGATGAATCGGTCGATATACGGGTTATCGATCCGTCGTGCAATGGTGTACGACGGAAAACCGAGCAGACCGAGCATGACACCGCCCATTTCAAAATTACCCAAATGCCCCGTTACCACCAGTACCGGACGATCGCCGAGCAAATATCGTACCGTTTCTCGCATTTCCTGATTTGATAGCATGACCAGCTCTCGCCAATTCGAATCGTGTAACCGCCGTGGAGCGTGAGCAATTTCCACCAACATCATCAACAGGTGTCGCCACGATTGATACTCGATTCTCGCGTGTTGTGCGGTATCCAACTTTGGAAAAGCAATCTGAAGATTCTCGGCCACCAGCCGATGCCGAATCCGTAACACACGGCAGCATAACCACGCCAGAAAATCGGCAAAAGATAGTGCTTTTTCCAACGAAACCGCCTGTATCGCACAAATTACGGAACGAACAAGCCCGTATACGGCAAGATCCATCACAGAATGAAACCATCGTTTTTTGCGAGTTTGTTCCGACACGAATGTTGATACCTTACGAATGTCTGATGTTTCGAACCGACTGAAAATACGCGAAAAATGTGGAATGATTCAGATATTCATCCCCGATATAGCCACCAAGCCGACATTGGCTGTGCCGATTCCCCACGTGGCACCAATTTTTTCGAGTGCCATTGGGGTGAATACGATCTGTCGGCGAACCGTTGATACGGTATCACGTCCCGTAGAACGCCAAACAAAGCGAGTATAACACATTTTGCGAATCAATGCACGTCCGATTATGCGATACTGGCCGTGGAAGCGATGGATATTCACCCCTTATTTTCTTTGAGAATAGAATCTTTGGAAAAGTTGCGAAAATTTCAGAATATGGTACAATGGACGTGTGAGTTTCTGTTTCGTGCGATGGTCGTCAGACCGGTCGCGGAATGGAAATTTCCGTCCTAGATGATGAGCTGGCGTATCGTCCGACGTATCCATCGTTCGGATGGTAGGCTGGCCGTTTTACTTTGTTTTGCATACCCGAAAGGTCTGCCGTGGCGAACGACGAAAACGGAAACGAAAACGTTCCATCTGATAACCTCCCAAACCAACCGTCTCCTGATGGTACGTCTCCAGAGAATCCGCTGAATGATATTTCGGCAGGTAAACTGGTCAATACGTCAATCGAAGATGAGATGAAGATTTCCTATCTCACCTACTCGATGAGTGTGATTGTCAGTCGAGCATTGCCCGATGCGCGGGACGGTTTCAAACCGTCGCAGCGTCGCATTCTCGTGGCGATGAACGATCTCGGTTTAACCCCGGGTGCGGCGACTTCGAAGTGTGCCGGTATTGTGGGTGAAACGATGAAGTCGTACCATCCGCACGGTGACCAATCAATCTATCCAACGCTCGTGCGCATGGGGCAAGAGTGGAATACTCGTTACCTTCTCGTGCAAAAGCAGGGAAATTTCGGGTCGATCGCCGGGCTTCCTCCCGCCGCGATGCGATATACCGAGGCCAAAATGTCTCCGATCACCGTCATGATGCTCGAAGACTACAAAATGGACACGGTCGATTTTATCCCGAACTACGATGAAAAGACGACGGAACCGACCGTTCTACCGTCGAAATTCCCGAACTTACTGGTCAACGGTTCGCAGGGTATCGCGGTCGGTATGGCCACGAGTATTCCACCGCACAATTTGAGCGAAATCTGTGACGCCGTCGTCAAAATGATTGACGATCCAGACGTTTCAGCTGATGAATTGCTCGAAATCGTTCCGGGACCGGACTTTCCGACGGGTGGTGTGATCTGTGGACGCCGTGGTATTCGTCGTGGTTATCTGACGGGGCGTGGCACGATCACGGTGCGTGCGCGTGCTCGCATTGAGGAATTTAGCAAAAATCGACACCGTATCGTTGTGTCGGAAATTCCGTATATGCAGGCACGTGACCGTGTCGAGGAACGAATTGCCGAATTGGTGAATGATGGCCGTCTTTCGGGCATTTCCGCGATTCGTAACGAAAGCGATCTGAAGGAGCCGGTTCGTTTGATTTTGGAACTCAAACGAGACGCCGATCCCGACGTGGTTTTGAATCAGTTGTATCAGTTTTCGTCGCTTCAGGACAGTTTTTCGCTGATATTCCTCGCTCTAGTCGATGGTAAGCCGCGAATTTTGTCATTCAAAGAGCTGGTTCGTGAATTTTTGCGGCATCGTGTGACGGTGATTCGCCGACGAACGCAATTTTTACTGCAAAAAGCTCGACAACGTAAACATACGGTCGAAGGTTTATTGCTCGCCCATGCTAATATTGACGAGGTGATCCGGACGATTCGTAGTTCGCGTACGCAAGCGGAAGCGAAAGAACGGATTATGCAGATTGCGTGTCCCGCCGCGTTAATGCACCGCGCGCTGGGCGACGATGGTTTTGCGTCGTATCAGAAAGAACGTGGCGTTAAGGAAAATTATTATTTGACGCCAGTTCAGGCGGACGCGATTTTACGCATGACGCTCGGTCAACTCGTCAATCTCGAACAGGAACAACTTGCCAGCGAGTTCCATCAACTGTTGGCTGATATTAATGAATACTTGTCGATTCTTGCGGATGAGGCGAAGATATTGGCGATCATTCGTGAGGATATGTCCGACATTAAGAAACGTTTTGGCGATGCACGTCGTACGGAAATCACCGGTCAGGAAGTCGATTCGGTGGATTTGAGCGATCTGATCGAGGAAGAGCATATGGTGGTTTCGATCAGTAGCGATGGCTATGTCAAACGGACGGCGACGAACGAATATCGTGTTCAGAATCGTGGAGGGAAGGGCCTCAAAGGCGCGAAGACGGACGACGAAAGTCCGATCGAGCACCTTTTCGTGGCCAGCACGCACGATTATATGCTCTTCTTTACGACCAAAGGACGTGTTCATTGGTTAAAAGTATGGGATCTTCCAGAACAGGCGCGTACCTCAAAGGGACGATCAGTCGTCAATTTGTTGCATCTTGAGACGGGTGAACAGATTGCGAGCTGCAAAGCCGTTCGAGACTTTACGGATAAAAGCAGTTCTCTCGTTATGATTACGCGTCGAGGATTGGTCAAGAAAACGAAACTCGAAGCGTACAGCCGTCCGAAGAAAAACGGGATCATTGCGATGGGCTTGAAAGATGGTGACGAGCTTGTCCAAGCAATGATTACCAGACCGGGTGACGAGCTGGTCATCGCGACATCTAAGGGGATGACGATTCGATTCCGCGAGTCGGATGCGCGTCCGATGGGACGCAACGCCTGTGGTGTCAAGGGAATTCGGTTGGGCGCGGGCGACCATGTGGTTGGAGCCGTTGTTGCCGATCCCGATGGTTATTTGCTCACCGTTTGCGAACATGGTTACGGTAAACGGACCCCGTTTGGTCCGAATTCGACAGAGCCAATTCCGATGGAAGACGATCTTTTGATCACGGATGGTGATTCGGAAGAGCTGTCCACGATGGATAGCGATGTGGATGGTGATAGTGCGACGGATACGGCGGAAGGTGCGGAAGATACGTTGGATGGCATCGAGGATGCGGATGTTTCCGATGCGGACTTGGAGGGCGATTCTGCGGATGACCCGGACGCGGAGAATAATTCGGTGGATGGAGAGGAACGTAATTCGGGCCGTTCTTATCGGACGCAAAAGCGTGGCGGTAAGGGAATTCGCGATATTAAGACGACGAAGCGAAATGGTCCGGTGGTCGGTGTCGTCTGCGTTTCGGATGCCGACGATTTGTTTGTGATGACCGCACGTGGTAAGTTGCAGCGCATTCGTGTTTCCGATGTGGGCGTGGTGGGCCGAAATACGCAAGGCGTTCGGATTATGAATTTAGACGAAGGCGATTCGGTCATCGCGGCCAAGCGCGTACCACCCGAAGAAGTGACCACACACGAAGGTAACGAAATGGAAGTGTAATCTTTTGGATTGGGTGACGTAGTATGGAGTAGCCGCGTAGTATTGATAGAAAAAGGGCTTCCTTGATGAAAATGACGGGCGAATTATTGCCAGAGCCGACCTTGAAAGATCTGCCAGCGATGGCAGGTCGGACAATTTATCAGCAGATTCGAGATGCCTCCATTCCGCGGATGGAGCCGAAACTACTGGTGGAATTAGAGAATTTACGCGGCGAGCCGATTCAGTTTATGAATCCGCATATCATTCCGTGCACGGAAGTGAGCGACGAAGCGGTGCGAAGTGTGGAACCGCTCGTCAGCGTTTGGATGATTACTTATAATCACGAGAACTTTATAACGGAAGCGATTGAGGGAGTTGTTCATCAGGAGACGAATTTCCCTTTTGAGTTGATTATCGGTGAGGATTGTTCAACCGATCGGACACGCGAGATTGCATTGGAATACCAGAAAAAATATCCACATATAATTCGTGTGCAATACGCCCGCGAGAATTCGATTCGTAACCCTCCTGTGGATGGTGATGGTCGCATTGCCGGTGGTAATGGGATGCGAACAACGATGTCCTGTCGTGGTAAATATGTCGCGTATTGCGAAGGCGACGATTACTGGACGGATATGAAGAAGCTGCAAAAGCAGGTCGATATTCTAGAATCGCATCCGGAAGTGGGAATGTGTTGTGCGAATGCTCAAGAATTGGTCAGTGGAGAATTTCGACCTGTTTCGTATATGAAGAATTATCAACCCGGATATTATTCAGGTGAAGATGCGTGGAAGTTAGTTTTATGGGAAGGAGGGGGCGGTTTTCATCCTACAACGGCGACCACAATGACACGACGTCAGGTGATACACAATTTTTATCTGCATAATCCCATAGCGTATGCGAGATTGCGTCTTGGTGATACTACCTTGTGGCTGGAGTGTTTTCGTTTTTTAGGGATGTGTTGCATGTCGGATTGTGTGGCGGTTCGCAGAGCACACGGCGGGTCGGCGACAGCGGGCATCGGAAGGCAAAAAGTTCAGCGGGATGGAACGCTTGTTCTTTGGAATTTTTACCAACAGAAACAACTTTTAACAAGTGAAAAACGCTTACAGTTTTGGCGTCAACAATTATTGTCAACACGACTTGCCCTCGCTGAGTACGATAAGAATCGCGGGGCCATTATCGAAATATATTGCCAAGCTTGTCTTAAGAAGGTACTCCAACCTTGTACGGCCAGTTGGATGATTCTTTTGGAATGTGCACGCTTGAGATGTCTTTATTCGATGCCATTTCGGATGTATAGTAGGGTGCGCGGAAGTCTAGGTAAAATCCATTTTTTAGTTAGCGTCAAGAGTTTTTTTTCTTCCTCCTTCCGGAAACGTCCCTAAAAAGCTTGCTTATCGGAGCATGAATCGTGAATCTAGTTGTGTCTGTCATTATCCCGGTTTACAACGTTGAAAAGTATCTTGACGATTGTCTTCGCGGCGTCGTTGCTCAAACATTGCAAGAGATAGAGATTATTTTGATAGACGATGGTTCACCGGATCGAAGTGGTGAGATTTGTGACGAGTGGGCGGTGAAGGATTCGCGAATCCGTGTCATTCATCAGATGAATCAGGGGGTTTCTGCGGCTCGCAATGCCGGGTTAGAAATTGCACAGGGTGAGTTTGTTGGTTTTGTGGATTCGGATGATGTCATTTATCCGTGCATGTATGAGATACTGTCGAACAAAATGCGGCAAGCGGGCGTGGATTTCGTAGAGTGTGAACATCTCAATTATGACGAGGGGCTTTCTTTTGAGCAAGTGAATTCCTTGTTGAATTCACGAAACCATTCAGCAGATCGGAATATTTCATCTCAGGAGGCCGATCAATATATGGAGTCGGACCAACGGTTTAGTAAAACGGGGTATATACGCCAAATGGCCCCATCTGCCTGTATCAAATTGTTTCGTCGATCGGTGATTGAGCAACAACGGATTCGATTTCAACCCATTCAAAAAGTCGCTTCAGAAGACGGGCTTTTTTGCCTGGAGTATTTGCTAAATTGTCACCGAATGGTGCACACTTCTCAAGTTTTATATGCTTATCGACAGGGGCGAACATCGTTGACGCATATACCGAGAAATGGATATACTTTGGGTATTGTTCATCTGATTCAACACCTAATGGAGCATCAAACGCAAAGTATGGGCCGCTTGTCTCGGCAGGAAAAGCTGGTGCTCTTTTATTATCTGTATCAAATGAATTGGCAGAGAGTGTGGTCTTCGCGGAAGGAAATCGAACATAATTTACGAGACGCCCGAACATGTCCTTTCTTTTCGTGGAGTATGGTATTGTACAATGGATTGTTGGCTGATTGGTGGAGGTATTTTCTTATATTTTATCTTCCACCTCCTTGGATAGCTTGGCTATTGTGGACGAAACAAGAAACGAAGAAGTTTCTCCTAAACACCAGTCCTGAGTTTCTTGTTCGATGGCGGCGGAAATTCAGGCAACGCAAACGAAGGTCCTGAATCTTAAGCTTGATACAAATTTGGGAGTGTCATCAAGAAAACCATAAGTAGCCCGAAAAAATCGTTGGAGATCATGGATATTACCCACCCCTTACCGGGGACGGGTAATTACCGTGAAATAATCTGATTCCATGTTTTCGACTCACGCATTACTCGACCACAAATTCCGTTGACTGTGTCTCGCCCTGTTGGTCTGTCCATGTAATACGGTATTTCCCTTTGAATCCACGGAATGTCGTTTCGAAATGTTCCGCGTCCGCGAGAACACTCAGCCGTGTTCGCCACTGGTGATTGATTAAATCGTTCAATACATCATACGAGGGTTTCGGTTCCATCTGCCGAGTAAAAAGTCCAGAAGTCGTTGGTTCACCCGGTGCGCCGCAATCATCGACAATATTCCACCACGTGATGCCCATCATGGACGGCCATGAGAACCAGTAACGATAGAGATTCCGGGCGACTTCCGCCTGAATGGCACGCCCACGAGCGTCGTCGTTCGGCGCGGTGATCGTGATTTCGCTGAGGTGCAGAGGTTTTCCCGTTGCGTCCGCCGCTGTGAGCCGGGTTCGTTGCATTTCCGGCGTTTGGATAGGTTTTCCTTCCGCGATACCGAGTGTCTCCGCTGGATTGAATAGGTGCATTTGAATTCCGACATTGTCGATTCGGCAGCCGCGTTGAACGAGATCCTTAATTTCCGCCGCATACTGTTCGTTCACGGAATAATCGTTAATGTTTAATTCTACTGATTTAGGAAACACACGATCGGCCACTTGAAACGCCTTGTACGCATAGTCCATCGGCATCAAACCGTATCGACTTGCCTTTTCCGGCATCAGTTTGAAATCTTCGGCACTTTCGTTCACGACGTCCCAACGATTGAGTCGATTGCCATAATGTTCGGCGAGTTCGGTAATTCGCTTGGTGAAAAGACGTTCCATTTCATCGACTTGTGCGGGATCTGTTGGCAGCCATTCCGGGTGCTGCCATTGTCGATTTCCCCAGATGATCGTGTGACCGTTCATCTGGATACCGCGACTTTCGCAAAATGCAACGACCGGGTCCGAGGCGGGACGTCGCCAATGGAACTCTTTTTTCGGTTCCGCACAGGCGTTCCAGTAAGCAGCCGTGTCTCGCTCTTCCGCGGCGAATCTCAGATGTCCCGGTTCAGGTTCAAATTTTTTCCAGTAAAACGCTACCGTTGCAGAATTGAACAGCGCTGGAGCCTCTGGTCCGTAGACGTTGCGATACCGCTTGTTCACCGCGTCACTTCCGAGCAGATCAAAATTAAAAATATGAGCACCGAACAGAAACGCGTGATTTACCAATGTGATTTCGACCTTTGTACCGGGTTTTACCTTGTCGAGTGTGACCGTGGCGTCTGCTTTTCGATATTTTTCGATCCGCTCGTCGATCTCACGCTGAACATTTTCGTTCCAAAACGCGCGATATGCCGGACTCATGACATCGGATTGGCCCATGACCTTGGCCGATTCGTCCGTCACGGTGGCGGCCCCCTCCGCGTCAACGCCCGGCACATTTGTCCATCCGAATAGTATGGCCCCACACGTCAAAAATATTCCGGTTAGAATTACTGATCTCATCGGTTCACTCCTTGGTCCGTATTTTATCCACAATCGTCTATCTTACGACTTGCGTGGGGCGTTATCAACCACTTTGAATGGATAAAATGACGGGTTGCCTACTGTCTTTTTACGCGGCTGAAATTGACCCAACCGAATATGTTAAGAAACGACCCAACCGTGTACGCATTTACCAACGTAGATCGTCATGTCCGCACAGACGCCATACATCGGATGTTTCCGATGGTTTCATCCATACGGAACTTTCATCCACACCGTTTTCTTATAGCACAAAGGGAGAGGTGACTGTCGTATAGGGCATATTTTCCCATGCGGTTCGTACCAATGTACACGGATGATTCTGATACAAAAAATCTTGATCGCTAAAAGGATCTTTGGGAAGTGCGGTTAACACCTGAGCTTCGACCAGCGCAGATAAATGATCGGGGTAAGTATCGTAACGACGACGGTACTGTTCGAGTGCCGTGGCGATCAAGCCTTGTCGTTGTAAACACACGATTTCGGCGTGCCATCTCCGACAATTGGCCACGGATGGTTTATCGATTTGGGCACAAGAAAAACCTATCATCCAAGAACGTGTTTGTAAACAGGTGGTCCAAGCGGGTATTGGTAATCCCAAAAGGCTCTGTGGTTCATCACGTAGAAAACGTTGGTGGACGGATTCCATCCACCGTTTCTCCTTCTGTTTAGCCACTGCGATGGAATCGTACCGGCATTCTTTCCAAAGTTGCCGTTTTTCCTGATAAAGTTGATGAATCAAACGTCCCGCTTCATTTGGATCGACAAACCATCGAATCGAAAATTCCAGTATTTTGGGCAATGGTGTGTAATAGATCCCATGAAGGCAACCACTCGCAAAGAGTACTCGTTCATCATCGGACTTCGGTGTGGTGATCAACCTCCATAATTGATCGTAGGCTCGTAATTCATCCAAATCGAACGCACGTTCTACGGCCAAATCCATGCGATTCGGGTGGGAATCTATCTGATTGCGCAGTCGTAACAATTGTTCATCGGACAGATCCGTCCGTGTGAGAAGCTGTGCCACCACAAGATTCGAAAGGCGATGGGTCTGAACCCCGATTAGTTGGACAACGATATCGGCGGAACGCCACGCTCGCTCCGTTATCCAATCGAAGCACCGCAAATCGTCCATCGCTGCGTCATAATTCCCCATCGCAATTCGGTTTTGAATACGTACAAGTAAATCATGGACCATCTTTCCCTCTTCAATCTGTCGGCTGAGCGAAGGCCACAGCTCTTCCACACGATTGGCGGCAATATGGTCAGCCACGATATCCCATTCCTCATCATACGGCAATTGGAGCGTTTCAATCCACGCATTCAATCCCGGTTCGGCCTTCTGTAACCACTCTGCCGCTTCCGAATTCTCCGCGGCAAGCCACGGTTGAGAACGCAATGAAACAACATATTCCTCCACTTGGCGTTCCAATTCCCGGGGGGGTTCCGGTACCTCTTGCGAAATGGTCTCCAAACCGTCTGAAGTTTCGGGGCTTTCAGGGGTCATTTTTTCCGAATCATCGGATGGAGAGTCGTGCGGCAAATCGTCATGTGGGAAAGAATCTTGCGGCAAATGGCTTGGACTCTCAACTGGCGGTGGCTGTTCCGCTGTCTCAGAGGTTTCGGACAATTTTGTCGAATGGGTTACTTTTTGCCGCTTCATGGCCGAGAGTGAATCTTCATAATGCAGAAAAGGCGGTTCGGCATAGGGGGCGATTTGGAACCGAGTACAAGCGGGTAGCCAGAATCAATTCCAGCAAAGCGAGGTGCGCGGATCAGTGGGATAATCAGCCCAATTTTCCGGCCATGATTTCTCCGATGCGATCAGATATCGAGGACCACGCAGCGCGAGCCAACGTGCGAATCCATTTTGGGAAGGATTTGTAAACGCCTCTGGTTGCCATTTTTGCTGCAGTTGTTGGAACGCCGTCTCATAATCGGGGCGTCCATCGGTCGTAAGCGGTTCCGTGATTCCGGTCGTCTCGATACTTATCACACGTGGTCCATGCCATTGTGACAGCATCCAACCGGTGATCAGCATCCCTGGCGTCAGAAACAGAATCAACGGAATGAGGTACCGTTTTTTACGAAACCAACGACGTGATGGGATGGGCCGATTAGGCGGAACGGATGTTGAAGAAGAGACAAGCATATGCATGATCTGTTTCCTGTTCCACAAGATGGGGCACGTTCACAACTCGCCACCCCTGTCCATGGTATCCGCCACTCTTAAGAAAAGCAATCCACGACGCGGTTTCTTGTTGGCTCTGGGGGATTCTAACTAGGGTGTGTTCACATCATGACTATGTGGTAAAAGTCGATTGCCAAGAGGCGAAAACGCCCACTGCGACTCCGCGACCGCAACCAACGTCCATATTCGCCAAATTTGGATGGCCACCGTTTAGTAAAAAGTTTTGAAAAGGTGGTTTGGAGAAAAAACTTTTTCAAAAGTTTTTTTCTCCATATGTTCCCTATGTTTTTTCCTTTCAAAAAAGTTTCACAAAAAAGCATTTCCGTAGGGAATGCGCAAACTTTTTACCCGACATTGGTGTTGCCAACTCGGTAAAGTACTGCCGACGATGCGGTCACTCCGTTCCCTGCATTCGTTGGTTTATAAGATTTACCTGACGCGAGTACAGCCGGTCACTCCGATTGAGGTGGCAACTTGTGTGAACACGCCCTAAAAAACTACGATTGTGGCAACCGAGACCCGATGAGCGTTACGTCCAAGTCCACCTCGTACCATTTGCCAAAGCCGTGGATTGGAATTGAGTGCATTCCCAGATATACCAACATTTGGACGTGAAATGTCGATTCGGCACGCTTTTTGAGATGATGGTATTCTTTTTATGAAATTCTGGTAAAATGACACAGACTCAATGGGAATGACTGCGCTGAATGGTTTTTGAGTGGCTGATTCCGACGATGAGTCCAATGTATTCGTGGAATTTTGCGGCTTACAGGACGGTTTTGCCGCATATCATGAGTTAAAAGCGGAAGAATGGGCGGTTTCGGTGTAGGACGAGGGCGTGAATCCACAGGTTTCGTAGCGAAGGGGAAAGCAGATGGCGAAGGCAACGTATAAAGACGCAGGGGTCGATCTGGATATTTATCGTGAGGCGATGCAACGTCTTCCCGCCCATTTGAAAGCGACGTACACGCCGCGTGTGATGCACTTGCGAGAAGGTTTTGCGGGGTTGTTTTCGTTGGATTTTCCCACAGGAACGCAAGCGATCACGGCGGATACGAAGGGGTGTGAAGGGGTGTCCTCGGTGGGTGGAATCGGGGGAGCGGCGTGTGGCGGCAAGGTCCAATTCACGCCGGCGGCCTCGCTTTTTCGCCGCAATTACCAGGATCCCGTGTTGGTTTCGTGTACGGATGGGGTGGGCACGAAGCTGAAAGTTGCGTGTATGGTGGGGAAACACGACACGGTGGGGATTGATTTGGTGGCGATGAGTATTAACGATGCGTTGTGTGTTGGAGCGGAGCCTCTTTTCTTTCTCGACTATATTGCCATGCCGAAAGACGATCCGAAACTGCTCGAAGAGGTGGTGCGAGGCGTGGCGGGCGCGTGCCGAGAATGTGACGCGGCCCTGTTAGGCGGCGAAACGGCGATTCTGCCCGATCTGTACGCGCCGGGGGATTATGATCTGGCCGGATTTTGTGTTGGTGTGGTGGAACGCGCGAAGGTTCTGGACGGTTCCGCGATGCGTCCGGGCGATGTCGTTGTCGGATTGGCCTCGACGGGGCTTCACTCGAACGGTTTTAGCCTTGCTCGTAAATGTGTTTTCGAGATTGGCGGCCATGCGGTGACCGATGTGATTGCGGAATGTGGTGGTAAAACGGTGGGCGAATTGCTGCTCGAACCTACGCGGCTGTACACGAAATCGGTGCGAGTGGTGTTGCGGCCGGACGCGTTCGCGCCGTCCGTCTTGGCGGGGGCGATCCACGGCATTGCGCATATTACAGGGGGCGGTTTGTGCGAAAATCTCTGCCGAATCGTGCCCGATCATCTGAAAATTACGATCCAGCGTGGTTCGTGGAAGATTCCACCAGTCTTTTCTTGGATTCAACGACTTGGCGAAGTGGATCAGTGCGAGATGGATCAGGTATTCAATATGGGGTTGGGGATGGTTTTTGTGGTGTCGCCGGAATCGGTGGATGCGGTCCGCACGGCGGTCGAGGGCTGCGGTGTGAAAACGTCGGTCATTGGCCATGTCGCGGAGGGCGAACGCGGCGTGGTGTTCGATCGGTGAGCGTAATCTGTCCCGTTAAATGGTTGACTATCCCACCAAATCGTCGGTTTCGGTGATACCGATATCGGTCGGACATGGGAGATTTCGATTTTTTGTCAAAGCGGCCTATCGTAAAAAGGTCGTTTTTGTATCTATAAAGTGAAGTGAAACCAGTGTAAGTGTTTGACGGTCCTCGTGGTCGTCCCCAAGAAATACGAAGGAGATCGAAGAGCAAGATGGCGCCGCATTATATTTTTGAGATGAACGACGTCGGAAAACGCTATGGCGAACAGGTGATTCTTCAGGGAATCAATTTACTATTCTACTATGGAGCGAAAATTGGTATCGTCGGCGAAAATGGAGCGGGTAAATCGACTCTGCTGAAAATCATGGCTGGGTTGGATACCGATATCGAGGGCGAGGCCAAGCTGGCGAAGGGGATGACGGTCAAATACGTCGCTCAGGAACCCGATTTGATGTTGGACGCTACGGTACGTGACAATCTCCTAACGGCAGTGACCCCGATCCAGTCGATGCTCGATCGTTTTAACGAGATTTCTACACTGATGGGCGATCCAGCTCAGGCGGATCATTTCGATGCGCTCATGGAAGAGATGGGCAAACTTCAGGAGAAAATTGACGCGGTTGGTGGATGGGAATTGGACCGGATGATCGATATTGCCGCGGACGCGCTCGTGTTGCCGCCGGACGATGCCGTGATTCGTAAATTGTCCGGAGGTGAACGTCGCCGGGTTGCGCTTTGCATGGCACTCCTCGAAAAACCCGATCTGTTGCTGCTCGACGAGCCGACGAACCAACTGGATGCTGAAACGGTGCAATGGTTGGAAGGTGCCTTGCGAGATTATCCGGGAACCGTGATTATCGTGACGCACGACCGATATTTTCTCGATCATATCACAAAATGGATTCTCGAAATCGAAAATACCCGTGGAATTCCATTCGAGGGGAATTATACGTCGTGGTTGGATACATAACGCGCTTTTTTGCGCACCTTCACATCGAAATTACCGACAAAACC